>NZ_CP133779.1:2752018-3057798 GCF_034347425.1 Undibacterium sp. CCC3.4 | reverse complement strand
TCCGACTTCACCGAACACGACCAAGCTGCGCGGCAAAGGCTTATTGCGCATGGAGGAATTTATCGCCAGCAAGACCGCCAGATCGGCCGCCGGTTCGGCGATTTTCACGCCGCCGACGGCATTGATAAACACATCTTGGTCAAATGCCGCCACGCCCGCATGGCGGTGCAACACGGCCAATAACATCGCCAAGCGGTTTTGCTCCAAACCAACCGACAGACGGCGCGCATTCGGGGCGTGCGAGCTGTCGACCAAAGCTTGTATTTCCACCAATAAAGGACGAGTCCCTTCTTGCGTAACCATGACGCAAGAACCGGCCACTTGCGTCTCGTGCTGCGACAGAAACAGCGCCGACGGGTTAGCCACACCCTTGAGGCCGCGCTCGGTCATGGCGAAGACACCGAGTTCATTGACGGCACCGAAACGGTTCTTGATAGCGCGCACCAAACGGAAACTGGAGTGGGTATCACCTTCGAAATACAATACCGTATCGACGATATGCTCAAGCACACGCGGACCAGCCAAGGCACCTTCCTTAGTCACATGGCCAACCAAAATCATGGTGATATCCATGGTCTTGGCGAGGCGCGTCAATTGCGAGGCACATTCGCGCACCTGTGCCACCGAACCGGGTGCCGAACTGAGTGCATCCGAATACATGGTTTGAATAGAATCAATGACCACCACCTGCGGCCGATGCTCGGCCAAGGTTTGCAGAATTTTTTCCAATTGGATTTCCGCCTGCAAGGCCAAGCCATCGGTACGCAAACCGAGGCGGTGCGAACGTAAGGCAATCTGAGCCCCCGACTCTTCGCCGCTGACATACAAGACCTTTTTTAGCTGCGCCAAATTCGCCAAAGCCTGCAACAACAAGGTCGATTTGCCGATACCGGGATCGCCACCGATCAGCACCACCCCACCCGACACCAAGCCACCGCCCAGCACCCGGTCGAATTCTTCAATGCCGGTGCCAAAGCGCGGCACATCGGCCGCCTCAATATCGGCCAAATTAAGTACCGGCGCGGTTTGCGCCAAACTTTGCGGACGCGCCGAAAACCGATTTCCCGGCGCTTCGACCAAGGTTTCCACCAAGGTATTCCATTGCCCGCAAGCTGGACACTGTCCAGCCCATTTATTGCCAATACCACCACATTCGGTACAGGTGTAATTTGTTTTTGCCTTTGCCATCACGATTCCCTGCGCACGAGCGGCGCATGCTGATAAGTTTAAAAAATTGAATAACTACTGATATTTTACCCAGTATTGTGGGTAAAGCTGATGCTATTTCAGTTGAAGCACCCGAATTTCATGGTATAAAGCTGACCGATAACTCTTTGTCACAGGCAAATCATCAGCATGAAACGCGGTTTCTATACGATCATGGCGGCGCAGTTTTTTTCCTCGCTGGCCGACAACGCTTTGCTCATCACTTCGATGGCTTTATTGGTCTCCATGGAATCGCCCGCATGGATGACGCCGCTGTTGAAATTATTCTTTGTGTTGTCGTATGTAGTGCTGGCCGCCTTCGTCGGCGCGTTCGCCGATTCGCGCCCGAAAGGCCGCGTGATGTTCTTCACCAATCTGATCAAAGTCGCCGGCTGCGCACTCATGTTCGTACAAGTGCATCCGCTGGTGGCGTATGCAGTAGTCGGCTTCGGCGCGGCGGCCTATTCGCCGGCCAAATACGGCATCCTCACCGAATTGCTGCCGCCGGAACGTCTGGTCGCTGCCAATGGCTGGATTGAAGGGTTGACGGTGAGCTCGATCATCCTCGGCACCGTCCTCGGCGGCGCACTGGTTACCCCGAATGTGTCGGCCACTTTACTCAGCTTCGATTTCCCCTTCATCGACCTCCCGGTTCACACCCCCACCGAAGCTGCCTTGTGCGTGATTACCGGTCTATACTGCATAGCAGCAATTTTCAATCTGAGAATTCCCGACACCGGCGCCCGCTATAAGCAGCAGCAACACCACCCGCTACGCTTGATCACCGAGTTTTGCGGCTGTTTCATGACGCTGTGGCGCGACAAGCTGGGGCAGATCTCGCTGTCCGTGACGACGCTGTTCTGGGGTGCCGGCGCGACCTTGCAATTCATCGTCTTGAAATGGGCAGAAGAATCACTGAACATGCCGCTCAACAAGGCCGCTATTTTGCAAGGCGTGGTAGCAATCGGCATCGCCCTCGGCGCGGTGGCGGCAGCGCGCTTCGTACCTTTGAAAAAATCTCTATCGGTGATGCCGGTGGGAATCGCCATGGGCTTGGTCGTGGTGACCATGATTTTCGTGCACAGCGTGTGGATCGCCTATCCCTTGCTGATTTTGATCGGCATCCTGGCCGGCTTCTTCGTGGTACCGATGAATGCCCTGTTACAGCATCGTGGTCATGTGCTGATGAGTGCAGGTCATTCAATTGCAGTGCAAAATTTCAATGAAAACCTGTCGGTACTGGTCATGCTCAGTGTGTATGCGGTGATGGTTTCGCTGAAACTCAATATCCAGATCGTCACCATCCTGTTCGGGGTATTCGTCGCTTGCACCATGTTCTTGGTCATGAAAAAACACCACGCCAATCAACGCCAACACGATTCACTGGCCTTGATCGGCGAACACAAGCACTGAAGACTTCAAACCGGGCGCAAAGCGGTACGTGCTTGCGCCGCTTGCTGCCACCAATCATCGGCGACGATCATGGCGCGGCTGAGCTCGCGGGCTTGGCCGGCGGCACACTGAACCAAAGCCAACAAGAGCGTGGCCTGACTATGAGAAAAATGCTGTTCGACTTCTTGCAATAAAGCTGCCCACGTCGGCACATCGGCTTCTGCCAGCTGGGCCGGTGCCAACCAATCCAAGCGCTCCAGCAAGATGCCGCTCAATCCACCTGGGGCAGCGAGCGCACGTAATTGCGTCAGAGTCAAAATCTCGCCCCGACAATGATCGACCGCGATCCCTGCCAAGGTGTCAGGCGCTAGCGCCGGAGCATAGAACAACCAGCCGCGCACCAAAGCATGCGCCTCACTGATCTCGGCTGGCAACATGGCACGCGCCGTCGCTTGCTGCCCCAAGAGCAATTGCTGATGCAAAATCTTATGCATCTTACTGCCGAGGGTATCGGCCAGATTCGGTCCCACGTAATCGTACAAATCGGGAGCCAACTGAGCGCTTGGACAAAACAGATAAAACTTGGTCGCGAGTTCCCAATGCACCAAAGCGCCGTTTTGCCGCAAAACAAAATCAAATTCACCGAGTGTACGTGCCGCAGCGTCATGCACTTGCAAGCCGTGCGCGACCATTTCTCCGGTTTGCGTCAGAAAAAAAGCCAGTAATTGCTCGGCATACAAACCGAGACGCCGAGTAGGACGCTGGGCCAGCGCGGCATGTAAGGCTGCCGGTGCGGCGTCGAGTGCCGTCAGCATGCCGACCATCACCTCAGTGGGCGGCAGGCGTGGTGATAAGCCAGCACCGTGCCATACCGAGGCCCCGCTATCGAGCAAAGGGGCAGCGCATAACAACCAAGCCAAGGTGCGGACATGCCTATCTTGTAAATGCCCCCAGTTGCGATGAAACGCTGCCTGTGAAGTCGGCATCAGGGCACAGTTGCAGAAAAAGTTTGCTGCGCCAAGCACAAATCAGCCCAAGCCTTGCTCTTTTCTAAAGGTTTACGCAACAAGTAAGCCGGATGAAAAGTAACAATCAAGGGACGCTGGCGGTACTGGTGCACTTGGCCACGCAAGCTCACCAGCGTCGTATCGGCGGCCAAACCGAGTAAGCTCAGCGCCGCCGTCTTACCGAGCGCGACGATGACTTGAGGCTGCAGCAATTCGATCTGCCGCTCCAGATAAGGCAAACAAGCGGCGATTTCATCAGCATGAGGCGAGCGATCTTTACCCGCGGTATCGAGCGCACGACATTTCACCACATTCGTAATATAAGCCGTGCTCTGTCGATTCAAACCCAGTGCCAACAACATATTGTCGAGCAATTGCCCGGCCGGGCCAACGAAAGGTTCACCCTGCTGGTCTTCGTGCACACCGGGCCCCTCACCAACAAACAACCAGCGCGCCTGATGCTGGCCAGTGCCGAACACGGTGTGGCTACGACCGCCACATAAGGCACACGCCTGGCACTGTGCCACCGTGTCGCGCAAATGCGGCCAGTCCAGGCTGGCCATTGCTGGTGCTGGTGCTGGTGCGACTGCTGCAGGCGGCAACACGAGCTCGTGCGCAACCGGAGCAGCCACCGAACCGCCTGCCGGCATCGCTGCCGAACTCGGTGCAGTAACAGAGACAGATGGAGGAACAGATGCCGCCGCCAACACGGGCACAGGCGGCACCAGTGCGGCCTGACGTTCCACCCACAAAGGACCCAAGCCCATTGCATTCAACATTCTGGCACGCTGTGCCGTAGCGCTGCTGTTCATCGATAGATTCTCCGCATCACAATAGCATCTTCGCGGCCAGCTTCAGCCGCCGGATAATACGCTTTACGGCAGCCGATTTCGAGAAAACCATCGCTGCGATAAACCGCCAAGGCGCGCGCATTGCTGCGCCGTACTTCCAGCAACATCGAGGCAAAACCTTGCTCGATAGCATAGTCATGCAATAAATTTAACATTTCGCGCGCATAGCCTTGCTTTTGCTGTTGCCCCGCCACGGCAAAATTGAGCAAGTGCAGCTCTTCCAAGACCGGCATCACGAAGCAATAGGCGATCAGGCCGTGCTCGGCATCGCGCAAGCCAAAACCGGCATGGCCGCTCTGCAAAGAGTCGGTAAAATTTCCGCGCGTCCATGGATGAGGATAGAGCTGCACTTCCAAAGATAAAACGGTATCGATATCGGCATAACCAAGTTTCACAAAAGCAACGAAATCATGTGTAAGCATAGCGATCTCAGCCTTCCCGCGGCGCATTTTTTTGCGCCAGACGTTCGGCCGTGGTCAAGGCGATTTTATTGCGTAAATATAAGGGTTGCGCCAATTCCGCCGTCAGCGTCAAGCCCGCTTGGTACGCCGCCAAGCCGGCCAAAGCGGTTTGTCGCGCATGCGGCATCAGCGCCAAGTGTGTGCAGTCGGCATACGCCGCTGGCAAGAGTACGCCCTGCCCTAGCACCAGACAACAAGTCTGGGCCTGATCTATCACTAAGTCTTCGAGTTTCAGCAACGCCGGTGCCACCACTTCCTGCCAAACCCCCGCCAACCAGCGATAACGCGCGCAGTAGACTTCATTCATACGCGCATCGAGAATACAGACAAAATCGGTGCCGTCGTTTTGTTCACGCGCGGCCATGGCCATGACCAGCAAGCTGCCCACCGGCACCACCGGCAAGTCTGCACCAAAGGCCAAACCCTGCACAATCCCACAGGCAGTACGAATGCCGGTAAAAGCCCCGGGGCCACAGCCGAAGGCAATGGCATCACAATCGCTCAAGGCCAAGCCTGCTTGCGCGAGTAAATCTTGCAATGCGGGCAAGATACCTTGAGAGTGAGTTTCAACACCATTAAGTTCGCGCACCCAACTATGCGAACCGACCAGCAGCGCGGCCGAAGCCAGCGAGGTCGAGGTTTCTATTGCTAAAATTGCGGTTAACTTTTCCATGGGCGTATTTTACCGTGTCACTTCTCTCGAAGGCGGGAATTCTTGACGAGAGATCGGTTAAAATCAGCACATGACTGCCCTGACCCCGACTCACGACCGCGCCGCACTACAACTGCAATTGAATGAACGCGCATGCTTGGTCGCTTGCCTGTGCGCCGCTTGGTGCGATACCTGCACCAGCTATCGCCTCGCTTTCGACCAACTGGCGCTGCGCCATCCTGATAAATGCTTCGCTTGGGTCGATATCGAAGATTGCGCCGAACTCGTCGATGCACTCGACATCGACAATTTCCCCACGATTTTGATACAGCATGGCGACGAAGTCGCCTTTCTCGGCACCATGCTGCCAGACATCAACCAGTTGCACCGCTTGTTAAGCGCACTGAGCGCCGACGCTGCCAGTAGCAAAGCCAGCGCGCGCAATGCCCAAGCGCCGGCTGGCTGGAGCCTGCGGCGACTGCTGCAAAGCGATGCCAGCAGCGCCTCAGTGAATCTGCCCGCAGCGTAAGATGAAATGATAGTACTCGCGCTTGATCCATTCGGATGGAAATTGCCCAGTCACAAACAAATGGGTGAAGGTCTCTCGAAATGTCTGGCGCGCAACGTCGAGCCCGCTGGGGGTCGGCCAGCCAGCCTCGAGGCGCCCCATGGCAGAGATGAATGACTGTTCATGACCTTGCTTACACGCTTCCAATACTGAAGCAAACAAGTTGCGATCAAACTGCGCCTGATGCACCGCATAGCCACCGTCACGCAAGGTGCTCGCGCTGCCTAGGCGTTCCTTTAAAACCATCACCGTCGCTGAGGCTTTCCACGGCACGCAGACCAAACCCTTGGCTGTCGCAACGATTTTATCTGACAACTGTTCACAACGTAGCTGCTGCGCCGCACTGATCGGGCGCGGTGCCAATAAAGGGGATGGCAGTTGTGCGTGCATAAAACGCCGCAGATAGGAGGGATTCAGGCATTCGCCGTAGGCGATATCTTGGTACAGCGCCCCGATCGCCAATTGCCCCTCCACACTCTGTTCCGCAACAATGACAGTATGATCCAGCGTCGCGATCAAGTCGGGGATGCGCTGGCATAGTATCTGGTACAGGGCTTGGTCAGCGACCTTGACTTGTTCAATCTCGCCATCAATGTACTGGCGATTTTGCGTCGCAATCGACACAGCTTCGCCACCACCCAGCGGCATGAAGCTCTCTAACCACGCATCAAGTGGCACGGTCATTCTCCGTACAAAGTGATCAATCAACTCCTTGATCTCGCTGTCGGCATAATCGGCTCTGGCCTCCACATCATCGAAATGGAGCGCCGGCAGACGCTCCATGCGGTAAGGATTACGCTGCAGCAAGCGCAAATGAACCGGTAAGTATTCATGGAACTGAGCAGGAAAATGTGGCACATCCGTCAAGCTGCTACAACCGCGTAGATTCAGTCGCATCAAATTGGTCGGCACATTCTGCGGCAAACGCGTCAAGCTGATGCAATCGAGAATATGAATCAAATGCAATAATTCAGGCCAATGTGGCGGCAACACGCTTAGGCGCGAACAGTTGCCTATACGTAAGCCCAGCAAGCGGCTAGGTAGCAATTCGTACACACCCGTTAAAGCGCGGCATTGCGTGACGTCAAGCGAAAGCAAACCACTCGGCAATCGATCAATGCGTTGCAGCGCGTGGCAAAAAGAAATATTCAGGTTAGCCAAATTGGTCGGAAAATTTTCCGGTAACTGCGTCAAAGCCACGCAACCAGTCAGCGACAGCGACATCAAACTGTTTGGCAAATTTGCCGGCAGTTCGGTCAAAGACGGACAGTTGCAAAGCTCGAGCGAGGCCAAGCCGACCGGCAAGGATTCGCCCAAGGACATCAGCGACTCGCAACACATAATTTTCAAACGACACAAACCGTTAGGCCACCTGGGAGGTAAGCACTTCAAGTGTGGGCAATTATCAATACTGACTTCAGTGACCCTGTCCGGCAAAGGCGGCAGACTGCTCAAATTCCAGAAATGATGCAGTTCCAGAGTAGTGGCATTGTTACTATGGGCATTGAGCAAATATTGCTCTACCACCTCTCCATCTACCTCTTCAGCAGCGCGGTCGCGCCATGCACGCAGGATCTCCGGGTAACTATTTGGTATCTTGGGTGCCAGTGCTAGTGCGAGTGCTACTGTGGACGATCTGGCTGCAGAGGATGGCGACAGGTTTATCATGATTTTACTGACTCAAGTGCGAGGATAAAATCTCTACTCTAAGCAAGCCTGTAACAAGCGGAAATCAGTTTTCGCCCATTTTCAGTGTGCAAGCTGACACTAACTCTTCGAGTTTCATCAAAAATCTGACTAGGGTTTGAAACCCCGGCCTGAAGAGGCTGTCGCAAAAGGGTAGTGAGTCGGTATCATTACCCTAACTGGTGGCCACGTCATTCCTGCGCGCTTTTGGCAGGAACCCAGCGGCGTTCGTGGTTAACTGAAAATGCCAGAAATTGTGGCATTTTCAGTGTAAAAAACGACGCTGGGTTCCCGCCAAAAGCATGCGGGAATGACGAGGCTGCGGCATGCGGGAAAGACGCGGTATGCGGTGTTTCAGGTGTAAACAGCGTCCATCAGGCTTTTGCGACAGCGTCTTCAGGCCGGTGAGCGACGAAGGAGCGACCCGATGGAAACCCCTTCCAGAGGCTTTTCCATCGTCGCTTGCGACGATCCATTAAGTTGCTCAAATACTTGCAGCGTTTGTTAAGCGCACTGAGCGCCGGCGCTGCCAGTGGCAAAGCCAGCGCACCCAATGCCCAAGCACCGGCTGGCTGGAGCCTGCGGCGACTCAGTGAATCTGCCCGCAGCGTAAGATGAAATGGTAGTACTCGCGCTTGATCCATTCTGAAGAAAAGTAACCGGTCACAAACAAGCGCACGAACTCCTCTTGGAAGGTCAGACGCGCACCATCGAGTGGCCCCGGGGCCGGCCAACCGGCTTGAAAATCAGCCATAGCCGCAAGGAACATCTCCTCGTCACCCTGCTTGCACGCGCAAAGCACTTGACTGAACAATGCCCTGTCGATGCACGAGGAATGTACCGCATAGCCACCGTCAAACAGCACCATCTCCCCATCAGCACGCTCAATCGATACTTTAGCCCGCGCATTTGGGTGCCAGGGCACGTTTGGAATCTGTTGGGCCAGCTCGGTAATACTGGCCGACAAGCGGCGGCAGTAGCCTTCCTCTTCGACCAAGAGCGGCCGAGTTTCCATCAATGGCGATGGCTTTTTCGTACAGGTAATATACTCGAGCGCATCCGAACTGAGCTCATCGCCAATGACGATTTCGTCATACAAACGGGCGATGGCCACCTGCGCCTCGGCACTTTGTTCCGCCACCACCACCTGGTATTTCAAATTCACAATCACATTGGGCACCCGTTCCACCAACAGCATCACCAGCGCCGCATGGTGCATAGCGATGCGTTCGACCGTGTCATGTCCGAAGGGCGGATTCTGCGTCGCAATCGATACCGGCTCACCACCGTGCAAAGGTGTATAGCTATCGATCCACTCGCCGCGACGGTTCGCCGTGCGCAAGCTGAAATGATCGATCAGTTCGCAGATCTCGGTATGTCGATAAGCGGATCGAGCAGGGATATGATCGAAGCATGCCGCCGGCAAGATCCGCTCGCCCTCATCGAGCGTATCTTGGATTAAATGGATAGGCAGTCGCACCTCTAAACCTAGATGGTAACGCGGTACGAAAGCCAGCGAAATACACGCAATCAGGTCAAGATGAGCCAAACTTTCCGGCAGCCTGGCAGGCAGACGAGTGAGGGCACCGCAAGCAACCAGCGACAGCGTCAACAAGCGCGGTGTTGACAGCCGCGGCAGCGCGACCAGCGCGGAACAATTCCGTATCGTCAGACGACGTAAGAACGCCAAATTCAATTCACACAGTGCCGTCAAGGCCGGGCAATCAGTGATTTCCAAGCCGCGCAAAGCGCTTGGCAAGGGCCCAGGCAAGTGCGTAAAGCTGGCGCAATTATTGATCGATAATTCTCTCAGGCTATCCGGCAAACTGGCAGGTAAATTCGACCAAGCTGCACAGCGTGTCAGTTTAAATTCACGCAATTCCGCAGGCCATTGCTCACTCAGCGCATGCAGCTTGGGACAGTCGCTGATCACGACCGATCGTAAGGCCGGCGATGGCGCGGCGCGCACAGATTCGAGCGCCAAACAGTGAGAAATCGTCAGACACCTCAAGGCTAGGGGCCAGTCGGTCTCGAGCGCCGTCAGGGCGTTGCAATCTTTAATATACAACTCCTTCAAACCGGCTGGCCAGCGCGCGCTTGACGCAGATATGCCAGCGCCAGGCATACTCAATAAGCTCGGGCAATTGCGAACCATCAGTCGCACTACGCAGTCAGGTAAGGGTGGCAGACTGCTCAAGCCATCCAAATCACACAGTGTCAGCAAAGGCGTGCGATTAGCATGCACCTCAAGCAAGTGTGCCGCTACCATCGCCCGCTCCTCGTGCGCCGGGCTAACGCCAACCCAGGCATCGATCATCTGCCGGTAATCCTGCACAGCGGATGCAGCAACTGAGTTGGCACGTAGCGGTGTCATTGACATGCCAGCAGTTGAACTGGGAATACAGCTGAAACGAGGTAAAATCGGAGGCATGTGCAGTCGAAGTCAAAGTGATTGATCACCGTCAGATGTTAGCGAGGCACTGTCACGAGAAATACCAGTTTTCGCTCATTACATTCAACTGCTGCGTGCATGCACTTACCCTCGATGCACCGTCATTTCCGCAGGCCGCAACGACATTTGTATTCAGTGCATCTGCCCACAGCGCAACACAAAATGGTAGTACTCGCGTTTAATCCATTCCGAGGCGAATTGCCCGGTCACGAACAGATGTATGAAGTTTTCGCGAAACGTCAGGCGTGCTTCGTCGAGTAAACTGGGGGTCGGCCAACCAGCCTCAAAGTATGCCATCACCTCGATGAATTCCGACTCATCATCCTGCTTGCAGCAGGCCAATACCCCCGCGAACAAGGCGCGATCAATACTGGACTGGTGCACGGCATAGCCACCATCAAGCAAAATATGTGCACTCGACTGACGTTCTGCCAATACCATGATCGTGCCAGAATCGTCCCATGGCACGCAAACCAACTCCTTGGCTGCCATAATGATCTTGTTTGATAACTGCTGACAACACAATTGCTGCTCAGCGCTGATAGGGCGCAGCGCCAATAAAGGGGATGGCAATTGTGCGCGCAGAAAACGCTGCAAATAGGAGGGGTCAAGGATAGCGCCGTAAGCAATATCTTGATACAAGGCCTCGATTGCCAAGCGCCCCGCCTCACTCTGCTCGGCAATAATGACGGTTTGCTGCGGCGCTGCGATCAAATCAGGCACGCGCACCATCAACTCCAGCTGCAGCGCTTCGTCAGTCAAGTTCACTTGCTCAATCTCGCCCTCCACATACAGGCGATTTTGTGTAGTAATCGATACCGCGGCAGCGCCATCGAGCGGCGTGAAGCTGTCTAACCAGGCATTTTGAGGGCTGACTGTACGCAGTACGAAGTGCTCGACCAACTCCTTGACTTCGCTGTCCTCATAATCGGCCCTGGCCTCGACATCGTCGAAATGCAGTGGCGACAGCGCCTCAAGAGAGTGAGGATTGCGCATGGGCTCGCGCAAATGCAAAGGCAAGTACGGCTGAAAACGGATGGGGTAAATCGGCGCACTCGTTATCGCAGTGCTACCGCGCAGATCGAGACGAATTAAGCGCGACGGTACCGTCATCGGTATGCGCGTGAGCGTGACACAATTGGAAAGCGTCAGTATCTGCAACGACGCCGGCAATTCTTCCGGGATATCGTTTAACGAAGGACATAAATCGATACGAAAGCTCATCAATTCATCGGGCAAGTGGCCGCGCACCGCCGTCAATCTATCGCACCGACAGATATCAAACGAGACCAAAGAGCGCGGAATGTACTCTATACTCCGAAGCGCATGACAACCGAAAATATGCACATGAATTATGCGATCCGGCAAATTGGCCGGCAATTGCTCAAGCGCCGCGCAACTGACCAGCGACAGCGCCATCAATTCAGCCGGTAAATTCGCCGGCAAAGCGGAGATAGATGGACATTCAGTCAAGCCCAGCGTGTTCAAGCAACTGGGAAGATTCTCACCCAAGGAGCACAAGGATGCACATTGAAAAAAATTCAGACTGCGCAAACTGGCAGGCAACACGGCCGGCAAGCTGCGCAAGGCCGGGCAATTGTAAATTCTGATTTCGTGCAAGCCGCCCGGCAAGGCTGGCAAACTACTCAGCGTACCGAAGTGGCGCAGCACCAGCGTGGTGGCGTTGTCACGGTAAGCGCTGAGCAAACGTCGCGCTACCTCTACCCTATCCTCCCCCGGCGGCGCACTGTCGCGCCATACGCGTACGATCTCCGGATAACTGGCTGGCACAGTGGGTGCTGACGCGACTGCTCGCAATCCAGCAACAGAGGATGAAAAGACATTTATCATGGGGGCGATCAATTGCTCACAGGCTGGAGTGAAAATGCCACTCTAACCAAGCCCATCCCAAGCAGAAATCAATTTTCGCCCATTTTTCGCGCGTGCCAAATAGAAAAAAGGGATCAGATTTTCATCTGATCCCTTATATCTGGTGCGGCTGGCAGGAATCGAACCCACGACCCCTTGGTTCGTAGCCAAGTACTCTATCCAGCTGAGCTACAGCCGCGAAGAACAAAATTATAGCAAAGCTCAAGGGAAAATTATAGCCCCCTGGGCAAATTATTTTTCTTTACCAACAAGTAACAGCGAAGAAACAGCGCTCAACGCCGCCCACGATACAAGCCGCCATAACAGACCAAGCCACTGCGCCCCTGAAAACGGCCACTATACAGCGCCCCGCACACCACCGCACCGGTACGGCTTTCGGCATAGCCGGCATAGCGACCGCCAGCGCAAATCTGACCGCTGCGGCTTTCGGCATAGCCGGCGAAATCAGGCGAACAACCGATACTGCCATCGGGCCGCTCAGAATAACCACGATAGCCGTTCGCAGTCGGGTAATTCGAATAACTCGGATAGTCGGTCGACAGGGGATATGGCGGATACGGATTAGCGTGATAGCCGCGGCGCTGAGCACAAGCGGTAAGCACGGTGAGCACGGTGAGCACCATGCACAAACGGAGACAGCGGCGGGAAAAATTCGACATACAGAAAAACTGCCCTTCATGATCATCAGAAGACCTGAAGTCTGCAATCGATCCGCACGAATGACAAGACGGAAATTTCTGAAATCACCGTAGGATTTTTCTGAAGCGGCGGCAGAATAGAAAAAAGGGATCAGACTTGCGTCTGATCCCTGAAATCTGGTGCGGCTGGCAGGAATCGAACCCACGACCCCTTGGTTCGTAGCCAAGTACTCTATCCAGCTGAGCTACAGCCGCGAAAAACAAGATTATAGCACAGGCTTTTTGATTATATAAGCCCCCGACCGAGTTTTTACTGACAAACTTAAATTTCCACTTGCGAACCGACTTCGATGACGCGGTTGGTTGGGATGCGGTAGTAATCAGCGGCATCGCGTGCATTGCGCGACATCAGCACAAACAGCCATTCACGCCACAAGGCCATGCCACTGCCCGGCTTGGAAACAATGGTTTGTCGGGCGATGAAATACGAGGTTTCCATCGGTTCGAACAACAAACCGAATTTTTCGCACAAAGCCAGCGCTTTGGGAATATCCGGCTCATTCTTGAAGCCGTAATTGACATCGATCTGGTAACAATCATGACCGAAGTCGGTGACATGCACTCTATCTTCCGGTGCCACCCAAGGAATTTCCTTGTTATGCAAAGTCAGAAACACCACACGCTCATGCAAAATCTTGTTATGCGACAGATTATGCAGCAAGGCGTGCGGCACACCATCGGCTTCGCCGCGCAAGAAAATCGCCGTACCAGGGACGCGGTGAGGTGGTGAGACAAACAAAGATTCCAAAAAGTCACTGAGTGGTATCGCATGCTTTTTCAAGTTATCGAATACCAACTCACGACCACGCTTCCAGGTTGTCATGATCACAAACATGATCGATCCGAGCACCAGCGGGAACCAGCCACCATGGACAATTTTGAGCGCGTTGGCAGCAAACAGCGAAAAATCGATGAAAGCAAAAAAGCCGGTAGCCATCAAACACAGCGCCAAATTAAGCTTCCAGCGGTGACGAATGACGAAAAAAGTCAGCAAAGAAGTCACCAGCATGGTGCCCGTAACGGCAATACCATAGGCCGACGCCAGATTAGAGGAAGAAGCGAAACCGACCACCGCCGCCACCACCACCAGCAATTGCAGCCAATTCACCACGGGAATGTAGATCTGCCCGATCTCTTTCGCCGAGGTATGAATGATCTGCATGCGCGGCAAAATACCCAAAGCAATGGCTTGCTTGGTCATGGAGAAGGTACCGGAAATCGTCGCCTGCGAAGCAATCACCGTCGCCACGGCCGACAAAATCACCAAGGGGTAAACACTCCAAGGCCCGAGTTGCTGATAAAACGGGTTACTGACCGCAGAAGGCGTGACGATCAGCAGAGCACCCTGACCGAGATAATTGAGCGCCAAGGCTGGAAACACGACCGAAAACCAGGCAATCCGTATCGGTTGACTGCCGAAATGCCCCATATCCGCATACAGCGCTTCAGCACCGGTGAACGCCAACACCACGGCACCGAGCGCTAAAAACGCTACCCAACCGTGCGAGAGCAGAAAATCAAAGGCATGCACCGGGTTGAGGGCGCCGATAATGCTCGGCATTTTAGCGATGTTATACACGCCCATCACCGCCAAGAGTGCGAACCAGATCACCATGATAGGACCGAACCAGCGACCGATACCGGCCGTACCCTTGAACTGCACGGCATACAAGGCAGCAATCACCAGCACGGTAATCGGCACCACATACGGTTTGAAGGCCGGCGTCGCCACTTCCAAACCTTCAATCGCAGATAACACCGACACCGCCGGGGTGATCACACCATCACCGTAAAACAAGGCGGCACCGAGCAAACCGAGCACCAACAAAACAAAATATAACTTCGACGATTTACCGACCGATTCCAGCGCCAGCGCCGTCAGCGCCATAATGCCGCCCTCGCCGCGATTATCGGCGCGTAAAATCAGTGTGACGTATTTGAGTGCAACGATGATAATCAAACCCCAACAAATCAGGGAGATCACACCGAAGACATTGAATTCATTGAGCTCCAGACCGTGTTCGGGAGAGAACACTTCCTTCATCGTATAGAGCGGACTGGTACCGATATCGCCGTAAACGATACCAATGGCGGCGAGTGACAAAGCAGCAAGACTGCTTTTCGCATGATTCTGATGATTTTCCAATTGCATACCCTATTGTTTTTGGTGCACTGCACATTAGGCGATTAAGCGGCGAAATTCAATAGAGCGGCATAAAAAAAAGTTTATTGCATATTAAAGCAACACTTAGTAACACTCGGCCTTGCTGGTCTGCGTTTGTGTTAAGAAAGTGCAGACAAGCAAGGCCGAGGCGTAGCTCACAAACAGAACGGCTCAGCCATCGGCATTGATTTTGTGGATTAAGGCAGCCAAAACTTCCGTGGCGCTTTCGTTGGCCACTTGGCAAGTTCCGGCATTTTCATGCCCACCGCCGCCATATTCGAGCATCAAGGGGCCAACCGAGGTCTTCGATGTACGATTGAGTATCGATTTCCCAGTTGCAAAAACGGTGTTTTGATTTTTCAAACCGGACAAGACGTGAATCGAAATGTTTGTCTGTGGAAACAATGCATAAATCAAGAACCGGTTGCCGGCAAAAATACTGGCTTCCTGACGCAAATCGAGCACCACCAGATTGCCATGCACACTGGCACAGCGCAAAATTTGCTCTTGGCATTTGGCGTTGTGCTCGCTGTACAGGTCGACCCGCTCTTTGACATCGGGATTCTGCATGATCTCAGCAATATTCTGAGTCTTGCACAGCGCAATCAATTCCATCATCAAAGCATAGTTGGAAATACGGAAGTCGCGGAAACGACCGAGTCCGGTACGGGCATCCATGAGGAAGTTCAGCAAATCCCATTCTTTCGGCCGCAACACCTCTGCTTGATTGAACTGTGCCGAATCGCCCTTGTCGACGGCCGCCATCATATCGTCCCACGCCTCTGGAAACGCCGCATGCGCGCCGTAATGTTCATACACCACCCGTGCCGCCGATGGTGCTGCCGGATTGATTACATGATTATCGCGCGCACCGCTATGACGCAGGGTTTCTGACAAGTGATGGTCAAAGGCCAAGTGTATACCCTCGACATACGGCAAATTGGTACTGATATCGTCGCTACTGACGGCGATTTTCCCATCTTGCATGTCTTTCGGATGCACGAACAAAATATCATCGATCAAATCGAGATGCTGTAACAGCACGGCACAAACCAAGCCGTCAAAATCGCTGCGTGTGATGAGTCGGAATTTCTTCGTTTCTACGGACATGACATCCCTTTCGGTAAGCAGCTTGTTCAAAAAAAATAGGCAGCTCAGACTGTAGTTCCTTTTAGCAAGACTGTCTATATCCACTCAGTCTGCGCTCAGTCCAATAACACGCGCGGCACGCTGTTTTCATCAGCCTGACAGAATGCTTCCAACACCGACAGCAATTGTTCAATCTGATCGGTACCGAAACTCTGTTCAATATACGCGTATTGCTGCTCGATCAGCGGCGCAATCTCTGCCATCAGCGCATCCCCCTGAGGCGCGAGCGTGATCACCAGGCGCCGCTGATCACCACTGAAGCTGCCACGACAGATCAAGGCACTCTCTTCCATGCGTTTCAACACGCCAGCCATACTGGGACTGGAAATCTGGCACAACTCGCATAATTCGCGCGATTCCAAACGACCATGTTCATCGAGTACACGCAGAATGCGCCATTGTTGATCGGTCAAACCGAACTTCGCCAAAATAGGCCGAAAATGCGCCATCAACTGGGCGCGCGCCTTGAGAAATAATTGCGGCAAATTGCGCTTGGCAATTTTGGGATGCATCGCGACTCCGAAAAAATAATAAAACCATGATTGTAGCGTTTGACTTGCTCACATATTAGTGTTTTAATTCACTCACATATTAGCAAATTAGCGAGCCCTGCTTGAATTGTTTTGAAGACTGGACTGACCGGTGATAGTCAGAGACCGCCCCTCGGGCTGGCGTTTATTTCTACTCTTGCGCGGCTCGGTGTTACCCCGCATCCTGCCCGCCTTGATCATCAACATCCTCATCGCCACCCTGGTGACGATCTCGCATGGCGATCTGTTCAAACTCAAGATCACCTTAACGACGATACCGTTTACCCTGATCGGTTTGCCGCTCTCGATTTTTCTCGGCTTTCGCAATAACGCTGCTTATGATCGCTACTGGGAAGGCCGCAAGCTATGGGGCGAACTGCTGCTCAAGAGCCGTAATCTGGCACGTCAATGCCACAGCCTGATCGATTATGCCCATCCAGCCTTGGCCCAGAATGGTTTCGGCGATCTACGTGTGCGCATGATCTTGCGTACCATCGCGTTCTGTCATGCCTTGCGCGACCTGTTGCGCCAACAAGAGAGCAAGCCGGAAATGCAGCGTTGGCTCAGCAGCAGCGAATACCGACAACTGCTCGCGAGTGTGAATAAAACCGATATGCTGATGCTGAATATGGGGCAAGACCTGCGTACGGCCATGCAAGAACAGCGCATCGACCCGTGTTTGGCGGCCAATATCGACAATACCCTGTCTGCGCTGACCGGTGCCGCCGCCGCCTGCGAACGCATCCGCAATACCCCGATTCCCTTCTCGTACACGCTGCTACTCC
Source organism: Undibacterium sp. CCC3.4 (assembly GCF_034347425.1). Classification (GTDB taxonomy): domain Bacteria; phylum Pseudomonadota; class Gammaproteobacteria; order Burkholderiales; family Burkholderiaceae_D; genus Undibacterium. The sequence goes on along the minus strand of NZ_CP133779.1, from coordinate 3,040,307 downwards.
ATCGCACTGCGTATATCTATTGTTTCTTGCTGCCATTCGGTTTGGTCGACACCATCGGTTTCATGACACCGTTCGTGGTCGCCATCGTCGCCTACACATTTTTCGGGCTCGATGCACTAGGCGATGAAATTGAAGAGCCATTCGGCACCGATTCGAATGACTTGCCGCTCGATGCAATTTGCCGCGCAATCGAAATCGATCTGCGTCTGGCACTGGGCGAAACCGACTTGCCGGCACCAGCCCTGCCAGTCAATTACTGCCTGACTTAAAACAATACCGAAAAAAAAATCAAAAACCCGCTGCGCCATCCATGTTACGAGACGAAGGAAATAAAAATGCATGAAGTACAAGAACAAAGAATCCGCCTGCCACAACTGCGCGAGCGTATTTGCAGCGCCACCGCAGCCGCCGCCTGGATAGAAGACGGCATGACCATAGGCATGAGCGGCTTCACCCGCGCCGGCGACGCCAAAGTGGTGCCGCTGGCCTTGGCCGAACGGGCGCGTAAAGAATCCTTGAAAATCACCCTGATGACCGGCGCTTCGCTAGGCAGCGATGTCGACCGCACCCTGGCCGAAGCCGGTGCGATCACCCGGCGCATGCCCTTCCAAGCCGACCCTACCCTGCGGGCGGCGATCAACCGTGGCGAAGTGATGTATGTCGACCAGCACTTATCCGAAACCGTCGAACAACTGCGCACGCGTCAGATTAATGCGATCGACATCGCCATCATCGAAGCCATCGCCATCACCGAAACCGGGGCCATCATCCCCACCACGTCCGTCGGTAACAGCGCCAGCTTTGCCATTCTGGCCGAACAAGTAATCATCGAAATCAATCTGAGCCAGTCACTCGAACTCGAAGGTTTGCACGACATCTTCATTCCGCAATTGCGACCGGAACGACAACCGGTGCCTATCATGCACGTCAATGATCGCATCGGCACCACGGCGATTCATATTCCGCCGGAAAAAATCATCGGCATCGTATTTACCAAAAAAGCCGACAGTGCCTCAACCATTTTGCCAGCCGATGAAGACACGGCAAAAATCGCCGCCCATCTGGTCGAATTTTTCCAGCACGAAGTACGCGACGGTCGCCTCAGCAAACAATTGATGCCTATCCAGGCCGGCATCGGCACCATCGCCAACGCCGTCATGATGGGTTTCATCGACAGTCCATTCGAACATCTGACGATGTATTCAGAAGTCTTGCAAGATTCCACCTTTGATTTATTCGATGCCGGCAAACTCGATTTCGCCTCCGGCTCCTCGATCACCCTGTCAGAACAAAAAGCGCGCACGGTGTTTGCCGACATAGGCAAATACAAAGAGCGCTTGATCTTGCGACCGCAAGAAATCAGTAACCATCCGGAAGTCATCCGCCGGCTCGGCATCATCGCCATCAATACCGCGCTGGAAGCCGACATCTACGGCAATGTCAATTCCACCCATGTGCTGGGCACCCATATGATGAACGGCATCGGCGGCTCCGGCGATTTCGCGCGCAATGCTTACCTCTCGGTGTTCGCCACCAAATCGGTCGCCAAAGATGGCCGAATTTCCAGCATCGTTCCCATGGTCAGCCATGTCGACCATACCGAGCATGATGTCGATATTCTGGTCACCGAAGTCGGATTGGCAGATCTACGCGGTTTGGCACCACGTGAACGGGCACGCGAAATCATCGAGCATTGCGTGGCCGAACCGTATAAGCAAATGCTGCTTGATTATGTCGCGGCGGCGACGCTGCGCGGCGGTCAAACCCCACATGTACTGGAACAAGCCTTCGACTGGCATGTGCGCTATCGCGACAGCGGCAGCATGCAACTTCCCCAGTTCGAACTCAAAGCGGTGGCTTGACATCCGATAAACGCGCGCTTTGCTACGCCCCTGGCCGATTCGATTTAGAATACGGCTCCGGACATGCCTTGCATGACCGCTCTCAGGAGTTTCATGCAACCGACCACCCCACCCGCCCGCTTGCCGGCACTGGCAATTCCCGTGTTATCGCTGGCCGCACTCGGCAGCGGCATTTCGCTACGCGTGATGGACCCGCTGCTACCCTTGTTGGTGCGCGAGTTCGGTATCACGCTCGGTACGGCGGCGCAGGCGATCACGGTGTTTGCGATTGCTTATGGCGTGTCGCAATTGTTTTTCGGCCCGCTCGGTGACCGCTTCGGCAAATATTTAGTCATCGCCGGCGCCGCCTTAGCGTGCGCGCTGAGTTCGGCGCTGTGTCTGCTGGCCGACGAATTTCACGGCTTGCTGCTGGCACGTGCTATCGCCGGCATCACGGCGGCGGCGATTATTCCGCTATCGATGGCATGGATCGGTGATGTCACCCCGTATGAGCGGCGCCAACCGGTATTGGCACGGTTTCTGATCGGGCAAATTTTCGGTTTGGCGATCGGCGTGCTGGGTGGTGGTATCGCCGCCGATGCCGGCCACTGGCGCTGGCCATTCCTCTTCATGGCGCTGCTGTTCGCCGTAGTCGGCTGCGGTCTGCTACTGCTCAATGCCAGACTGCCGCCAGCGGCGCGGCAACGACGCAGCGTCAGCGGTTCAGCCACGGCCCATATGTGGCGCGAATTTCGCGCCATCGCCATGCTGCCTTGGGCACGCTTGGTATTGGCGACGGTATTTTTGGAGGGCGCGTTTCTATACGGTCCGTTTGCCTTCATCGCCAGCCACTTGCATCATACGTTTGCGATTTCACTGACGCTGGCCGGCAGCCTGATCATGCTCTATGGCTTAGGCGGCTTTGTGTTTGCCATGAATTCGCGCCGCTTACTCGCACGCTTGGGCGAAACCGGCCTGACCCGTTGGGGTAGCTTGATTTTAGCCGCATCGATTGCACTGATAGGCTTGGCACCGGCCTGGTGGTGGGCGATTCCAGCCTGCTTTTGCGCCGGTCTGGGCTTTTACATGCTGCATAACACCTTGCAAATCCATGCCACCCAAATGTCGCCGGAACGCCGCGGTGCCGCTGTATCGGCGTTTTCGGCTTGCTTTTTTCTCGGTCAATCACTCGGTGTGGCCTTGGCCGGCCGCTTGATCGGACCAGTCGGCAGCGCCGCCGTGCTGCTGTGCGGTGCCGCCGGCATCGTCGTACTAGGTGGGCATTTTTCCCTGCGCATCAAACAACGCGACCAAGCCTGAACTGCGCACACGCGCGCCGTCAGCGCAGCAGGCTTTTCATTTTCTGCAAAAACAGCGGATCGACATTCCCGAGTTCGCTGCTGCGCGCCACCATTCGCCCCTGACGGTCGAGCAGAATCAACACGCTGCTGTGATTAAATTCACCACTCTCCAACTGGCGATATTGAATATTGAGTACCGCCGCCAATTCACGCACACTATCGGTACGCGCCAGTGTCCAACGTGTCGCCGGCAAGGCCTTGCTCGCAGCAATCGATGCCAGCGTCGCCGTATCATCGCGCGCCGGGTCGAGTGTCACCAACAACACCGACAATTTTTCTCGTTCGCGCCCAGTCAGACTACGCTCAAGCAGGCGCACCGTATCGATCAACATAGGACAAACAAATTCGCAGGAGTTGTAAAACATGCTGAGCACCGTCACATGCCCAGCAAACTGGGTCAGCGCCAAGCTCTGCCCATGTTGTTCGCTCAATTGCAGCGGTAATTGATAAATCGAGTCACCGGGAAAAACCGGATCGGCCGCCTGCCCCATGGCACTGCTCAACAGCAGCATGGCTGCGAGCAGTGCTTGTTTAATTCTTGGTTTCATATATTTCCTTCACATCCTTGGACTTGATATCGCGCGCACAACGGAAGCCCAGATGATCGGTAGTACTGGCACCGCCCAGCGCAGAAAGAAAAGCCACCCGCATCAAAATCGCGTAATCTTGCTTGTTTTGCAAACTGATCGCCCCGGCACCGCAAAACTGCAAACGATCCGGGTCGCCCTGGGTACGACTGTCTGCACTGATCAGCAAGGCATTGAAGTCGCCTACCCATTCCCAGATTTGCCCATGTATCCCGCTGACGCCATACACATTCGGTACTGGCGTGGCAGCTATCGCAGCGCTGCTGTACCAATCGAGTATCACGGCACGCCAGGCCGGATCAGCCCGCGCATCGCGCCGAGTAGCATCGGCCGCCGCCACCAATTCCCATTCCGACCAAGTCGGCAAGCGCGCCTGCTCGCTGCGACAATAAGCCTGCGCGGCATGCCAACTGACATTGGTAACCGGTGCCTCCAACTCAAGCGCACTGCCGACCTCCTCATCCGCGCGCCATTGGTGCAGATAGCTGTGATCGGCCAGCAGCAAGGGCACCCGACTGCGCTGCCACGCGGGATGCGCATCGGTGAAGGCTAAAAACTCCCGCAAAGTCACCGCTTGGCGCCGCAAGGAAAACGCCGCCACCGTGACTTCCCCTTGCGGACTGGCCGCCGACAAGACACTGCGCAGCGCCGCGCCCGGCACACTCACATACTGCTCGGCCGCCCCGCTTTGCCCACAGCACAGCAGCAGCGCCAGACTGCCGAGCCAGCGCCGCGCCGCGCTCAATGCGCCGCCGCTTTCGGCACCACAGCGGTGGCGCGCACGGTTTTCACTGCGGCCGCGCTGATTCGTCCACCTTGGTTATCCCAAGTATTGAGTACATAGGTCAAGATATTGGCGACTTCATCATCATTCAATTGGTTCATGGCCGGCATCACGGAATCGAATTCCTTACCATTGACGCTGACTTTCCCATTCAAGCCGTGCAACAGTATGCCGATCGCACGGGTCGGATCCGCATTGAGATAATCGGACTTGGCCAAGGGTGGAAACACACCGGCCAAACCGGCACCATTACTTTGATGACAAACCGAACAAGTCCCGGCAAACAACTGTGCCCCAGCATTCACCTGATCCTGCAAACTCAGCGTGCCGCGTTCCACTGCTTGCTGGGCCGTCGCCACAGCGGCCAAGTTGGCTTGGGCACGATCACCGAGATAAACGGCGTCAAGTTCTTTGCCTGAGTAAATATCTTTCTTGGCCGGTCCATCGACCTTCATGATCGCCAACGCTCCCTTATTGAAGGCACGGAAAATCGAATGATCAACCAAGACATAACTGCCCGGCACCTTAGTCTGATATTCGACCACCGCCGCGCCGCCGGCCGGTATCAAAGTAGTTTGCACATTTTTTTGGAAATTGCTGCCGCCTTCGAAGCGCACCTTATCAAAAATCGCACCGATCACATGGAAGCTCGATACCAAGTTTGGGCCGCCATTACCGACGAATAAACGGATTTTCTCATCGGTTTTCGCCGCCAAGGCTTTATCACCAGTCAGTGCGCCCTCTGCCCCATTGAACAACACATAGGTCGGCTTTTCATCGATCGCTTTTTCCATATCAAACGGCTGCAAACCTTTTTCACGATATTTTCCGGTCGTATAAAAATCACCCTGCATCACATAATATTCATGATCAACGGCCGGCAAACCCTGCGGCGGCTCGACCAAAATCAAACCATACATACCATTAGCGATATGCATGCCAACCGGCGCAGTGGCGCAGTGATACACATACACCCCTTCGTTGAGCGCCTTGAACGTGAATTGCGATTCATGGCCAGGCGCAGTAAAACTCGACGCCGCCCCGCCACCGGGACCGGTGACGCCATGCAGATCGATATTGTGTGGCATCTTGCTGGACGGATTATTCTTCAAATGAAATTCCACCGTATCACCCTGACGCACGCGGATAAAACTACCGGGCACGGTACCGCCGAAAGTCCAAAACATGTATTTCACGCCTTCGGAAATTGCCATCTCTTTTTCTACCACCTCAAGTTCCACGATCACTTTCGCCGGATAGTTGCGATGTATCGGTGGCGGTACATTTGGCGGACTGGTCAACACTGCATGAATCGGCACGCCACGCGGCGGACCGAAGTCACCGGCAATACGTGCCGTACCGGATGCTTGGGCGAGTGCGCCCATGCACAGACCGAATAAACCAAGCGCGATGGCTTTGGGAATAAAGCGTTTCATAAAGACCTCGTCAGTAAAAGAAAAAGATAAGCGCACACAAATTGCTGCTCACCTTACTGACTCGTAGCGGAAATTTCCTTGACCTGCGATAAGAATTGGCGATGCGCTTACCGCACCGCGCGCGCAGCACTGTCACTCACTGCGCCAACAAAAACTGAGCCAGATCAAGAATTCCAAACAATCAGACAGCATTCAATTTACAGCCCTCAATACATGCACATAAAATACATCTTCATTGATGCAGCCACTGATAAAGACTGCGATCAGTTCATCTTCAATTACCCTGAAAGGAATCTCGCCATGCATGCCACGCGCAAACTATGGACCTGGCTCGCAGTTGTCTGCGTGCTGTCTTTTGCCGTACTGGGCTGGGTCGGAACAGAAATTTACCTGACCGCGCCGCCCATTCCTAAACAAGTTGTCAGCGCCGACGGTAGCGTGCTGTTTTCCGAAGGTCAAATACAACGCGGACAAGAAGCCTGGCTCTCCGCTGGCGGCCAACAACTCGGCACGGTCTGGGGCCATGGCAGTTATGTCGCCCCAGATTGGTCGGCCGACTGGTTACACCGTGAAGCGCTGGCATTACTCGACATCTGGTCGCAGCGCGAAGCCGGCTTGTCGTTCGAAAGTCTGCCGCTTGAACGTCAAGCCGTTCTCAAAGCGCGCCTGAAGCTAGCCATGCGCAGCAACACCTATGCCGCCGATAGCGACAGCATCACGCTCTCACTCGATCGCGCCACCGCGGTACGCCAAGTGGCCCAGCATTACATCGGCTTATTCGGCAACGACCCCAAGCTCGACACCTTGCGCGAACAATATGCGATGAACCGTGCTTCACTGCCCGATCCACTCGATCTGCAAGCCTTGCCAGCCTTTTTTTATTGGTCTGCCTGGGCCACCGCCACCGATCGTCCCGGCGCTACCGACCTCAGCTACACCAGCAACTGGCCGCATGAACCCTTGATCGACAATACCCCGACCACCGGCGCCGGCATGTGGTCAATCGCCAGCGTGATCCTGATGATCGCCGCCATTACCGGCATGATTTTCTATCACTCTCTGAATAAAGAAGCGGGCGATCCGACGCCACCGAAAAACGATCCGCTGTTCGAGCTGAAACCGACAGCATCGATGTTGGCGACGAAAAAATATTTCTACGTCGTCATCGGCCTGATCTTGGCACAAATCGGCATGGGCGTGATCAGTGCCCACTATGCCGTCGAAGGCCACAGCTTCTTCGGTTTCCCCTTGGCTGACTTTTTACCCTTCGTCGTCAGTCGCACCATCCATACCCAGTTTGCGGTATTGTGGATCGCTACCGCTTGGTTGGCCACCGGTCTGTACATCGCCCCGGCGATTTCCGGTCGTGAACCGAAATATCAAAAGCTCGGCGTCGATCTGCTGTTTTACGCCCTGCTGTTCATCGTGGTCGGTTCAACTGCCTTCGGTTGGTATGGCAGCATCGAGCATCCGGGAAACGACTTCAGTTTCTGGATCGGCAATCAAGGCTTGGAATTCACCAGCATGGGCCGGATTTGGCAAATTCTCTTATTCGTCGGCTTATTATTCTGGGTGTTACTACTCGGTCGCGGCTTATGGCCGGCATTGAAAAACCCGTCTGAGAGCCGCGGCTTGATCGCCATGGTATTTCTGTCAGCCTGCTGCATAGGCGGCTTTTATGCTACCTCGCTGACTTGGGGCCAGCATACCCACTATTCAATGATCGAATACTGGCGCTGGTGGTTGGTACATTTGTGGGTAGAAGGCTTCTTTGAAGTATTTGCCACCGCCGTCATCGCCTTGTTATTCACGCGTTTAGGTTTGATTCGCGCCGCCACCGCCAATAGTGCCATTGTGTTGGAAACCATCGTGTTTCTGTTTGGCGGCATACTCGGCACCTTGCATCACCTGTACTTCACCGGCACCCCAACCTTCGTGATCGCCATCGGTGCCATGTTCTCGGCCTTGGAAGTGGTACCGCTGGCCTTGATCGGACTGGAAGCGCATCGTAATTATCAGCGTTCGAAAGCGGCACCCTGGGTGCAGAATTACAAATGGTCAATACTGTGTTTCATCGCCGTCGGCTTTTGGAACATGGTCGGTGCCGGCCTGCTCGGCTTCTCCATCAATACCCCGATCGCTCTGTATTACATGCAAGGTTTGAACATGACCCCAGCCCACGGCCATGCCGCACTGTTCGGTGTCTACGGCATGCTCGGCATAGGCTTGCTGCTGTTCTGTTTGCGCGGCATGTCAAATCGTGCAGCTTGGTCGGATCGTCTGCTGCAAGCGATGTTCTGGTTACTTAATATCGGTTTGGCGATGATGGTCTTCATCTCGCTGGTCCCGGCTGGCATCTATCAAGCTGCAGCCAGCATCAGTCAGGGTATGTGGTATGCCCGCTCGCCGGCAGTGGTGCACTCACACTTCATGGAAACCTTAGTGTGGATGCGGGTACCGGGCGATGTCATATTCGCCCTCGGCAGCCTGTGTCTGGCTTGGTTTGCACTGCGTTTATTGTTTAAAAAATCTGTCTGAATTTGATGCGGCAACATGGTTGAGCGCCAGGCGCTCAACCTGCTCCTAACTTTAAGGAAAAATACCATGGCCCACGATTGTTCCACTCCGCTGATCGCCACCGGCGTTTACGCATTTGATGCACGCGGCGTCGCTAAACGATTTCGTCATGCCGCCATTTTCGGCGCCTTGGCGGCACTCGAAAGCGGCGAAACCATGCGCTTTTGTAATGACCATAATCCCTTGCCATTGCTGACGCAAATAGAGCACCATTTCGGTTCGGCCATCACGATTCGCTATGTCTCGTCGGAACCGGGTGCCGTCATCATTGATTTTCACGTCAACGAATCCTGAGCTAATGGGGCTGTCGCAAAAGGTTTACGACAGCCGCAAAAGAGTGGGGGAATGACGAGCTAAAATAGCGCTACAGAATTTCAACCCGGAGTCAGTTTCAGATGAACTATCTGTCGATCAAACACTTGCATATCAGCTTAGTCATACTCAGTGGAACACTTTTTTTACTGCGGTATTTTTTGCGCGAACATCCAGCGCGCTTACTGCAAAGCAGACTCTGGCGCAGCCTGCCGCATGTGATCGACACACTGTTACTGCTGTGCGGACTCACGCTACTATCCATACCAGGCTACGCGGCACTGGCCACGCCGTGGTTGCAAGCCAAGCTGTTGGCCTTGTTGTTGTATATAATTTTCGGCAGTATCGCGATGAAACGCGGAAAAACGGCCAGCACCAGAAGACTGGCCGCGCTGGCGGCCGTCGCCTGTTTTTTGTATATCGTCGCCGTCGCCATCAGCAAGCGCGCCATCCCCTTCCAGTGAGCGGCACGATCAAATCAGTTTCGAGTAGGTCGCCGTGGTGGTGCCTTGCAAGTACTTGTCAAATACCATCGCCACGGCGCGCACAAATAAGCGCCCTTTCGGTGTCACACTAATCCGCTGCGGTGTGACGATCAAGAAGCCAACGTCTTCATACTGCGCCAAAGCGGCAATTTCGCTGGCAAAGTAAGCAGAAAAATCAATTTGATAGCGCAGATTAAGTGCAGCAATGTCGAGCGGCATACTGCACATCAACGTCATGATGACTTCGCGACGTAGCAAATCATCGCTAGTAAGCGCCGTCCCTTTCTCAATCGGCAAATGCCCGGCATCGAGCGACTGGTAATATTCTTTGATAGTGCGTACCGATTGACTGTAAGAATGGCCGACCTTACCGATGGCGGAAACGCCAAAACCAATCAGATCACAATCGGCACGGGTGGTATAGCCTTGAAAATTCCTATGTAAAGTCTGATTCTGACGTGCCTTATTCAATTCATCATCCGGTTTGGAAAAATGATCGAGACCAATATACACGTAGCCAGCTTCGAGCAAGCGCCTGGTCGACATCATAAAAATTTGCAAGCGCTCTTCGGCCGAGGGTAAATCGGCTTCGATAATCTGGCGCTGGGCTTTGAAACGCGAAGGCAAATGGGCGTAGTTATACAAAGCGATGCGATCCGGTGCCAGCGTAATCAAACGATCGAGCGTGAGGCTGAAACTGGCCATCGATTGCTTAGGCAAGCCGTAAATCAGATCGGCATTAATCGACTGAAACTGCGCTTGACGGCTGCCGAGCACGGCCGCCTCCACCATTTCATAAGGTTGAATGCGGTTCACCGCTTGCTGCACGGCTGGGTCAAAATCCTGCACACCGAAACTATTCCGATTAAAACCGAGTTCGGCCAACACGGCCAGAGTTTCTGGCTTGACGGTGCGCGGATCGATTTCGACGCCGATCTCGGCATCCTCGGTAAAATTGAAATGCTGACGCAACAACTGCATCAGTTGGCGCAATTCATCGGAACTGAAAAAAGTCGGTGAACCGCCACCGAGGTGTAATTGCGCAGTCAAACGGTCTGGGCCAATGTGCTCGGCCACCAAGGCGATTTCCTTAGCCAAATAGCGCAGGTATTCGGTGGTACGGCTATGATCTTGCGTGATAATTTTATTACAGGCGCAAAAATAGCAAAGCGATTCGCAAAACGGTAAATGTAAATACAGCGACAGCAGCGGATTATCGCTGTTATTCTTACGCTGACCAAGATAATGTAAATACATGCTTTCATCAAAATTCTGATGAAAGCGATCGGCGGTCGGATACGAAGTGTAGCGTGGGCCGGATGTATCAAATTGACGGATCAAGGCTTCCGACAAATCGATTTGATCGGCCACGGTGTCATTTTTTTCAGCTATGTTCATTTTTTCCTCTCGATTAACCCGGTTTACCATCGGCGCGCGCGCCCAAATACAAAGGCAGCATCATTCCCATCCAGCCGATTAACAGCAGCAGCCAGGCTGCGGCAGACCAAATCAGCAAAGCCGGCATGGCCAATAAACTGGCTGCCACACGCGCTACGGCGGCTGCATGCAGCGCCAAATACAGTAACCACAAAAAATTCGATACTTGCAAGGGCCGGCCGCTGTGACCGAAGGAAACACGGCTGACAAAGGCGACCAACATGGTCCCCATGAAGCCGAGCGCGAGCGCATGCAGCGCCGCCGATGTCGGCACGAAACCCAGACTGGCGGCCGCTTGCAAGGCAAACACCACACTCAACCAAGCAAATGACAAGTGCAACATCGCCAGCAAACGGTTTGGCAGGCTGCGAGCGATACCCCAGCGCCACGAAGTATACAAAAAACTCAGCGCCAGCGCCGCAGCATTGAGTGCAGCCAGCCACTGCCACGCCAGCATATCGGCGCAAGCTTGTAACACACAGCCGCTCAACCAAAAAGTCAACAGCCAATCCGGCCGCCACGGCGCATACCGGACCAGCACATTACTGCTGAAAAATGGCAGCATGCGGTGGCAAACCGTCAAAAACACCGGTAACAAAAAAGCGAAAAAGCTTAATTCGCGCGCCGCCAACCACGCAGCACTCCAACCGGCACTCCAGCACAGCGTCGCCAGCAAGGCCAAAGCCCCACCCAGCATCGCCGCGGCGAGCGCGCGCGCATGCTGTTTATCAACTGCGCGACTATGTCGCAACAAGCCTATCCAACGCCAAGTGACGGCACACCAGGCCGCTGACATGAACACGAAGCCGGAGCTGCGCAAGGCATGCAAGCCAAACGCCGCAGAAAACAGCACCAACAACATGCCGACAAAATAGGTCGCACCATGCAGCAAAAAATCATGATCGGGCGTATCAAGCGCGAGCCAACGCGGACCGGCGGTAAACGTGAAGCCGAGTATAAACAATGGAAACACGCCCAAGGGCATGACCAAGGCATGCAAGGGCAGCGCTTGGCTTTGCTGCTGCAGCAGCTGTAGCAGCCACCAGAAAAACAGCATGGTCACGGCCAGTCCGCCGAGAAAAAAGTACAGTCGGTGTGGTGCTATGGCGAGTCGTTTCATTTTCTTATCCTTGCAAGGGGGTATTACATACTGGCCAGCCGACTGGCGCAGCGGCTCAACCAAGCCGGACGTTCGCTGGCATCGATCCAATACTTGACCGCCACGCCCAGTTCGGTATCGCCTTCGATACGTAAGCGCCGCCGAAAAAACAAGCTATCGGCATCTTCCATACCAGACGCCATCTGAAAAAAATCGACCGCCTTGGCCGTCATCGTCACATCGGCCGGACTACTCGCCGGCAGCGATTTGAAGCGTCCGGCGTCGCAATGAAAGCACAGCGTCAGCGCCAGATCTTCGACCACAATCCGAAAGCTGCGGCCATACAGCGTGGCTGGCGCCACCAACAGTGCACGCCGCCGCGCCACTTCCAACAGCAGTAACAAAGGCGCACTGGCCAGCGGTGCCGGCAAATGACGCGTCAGCTGACGCAGCACAGCGGGAAAACGAAAATCAACAAAGTTCATCAGTGACAAGCTCCCTCAGTAGGTTCAGATAACCAGCGCATGCCCGCCTGCGCGTGCCAATAACCATTGCTGCGCGCAGCCAGCGGCGGCAACAGCGTATCCACGAGTAGCGCCGCAGTACCGCTGCGACGTGCCAAATCGAAAGCGGCCACCACCGCGGCCATGCCCTGCGATTGAATCTGCAAGCGCAGCACTTCAACCCCAAGTTCGGCCAGCGCCGGTAAGGCGGCACCGAGATCAAGACACACCGCGCTTTGCGTCTGGATACCATTCAGGCTTAAAAACTCCGCGCCATCACGGGTCGCCAGCGCCAAGCCATCGGGATAATCGCCACAGCGAAATTCACAATTATCTTTGCGCAAACGGTGGTGGCGCGCAGTAAAACAGCGCGCCGAATACGCCAAGGCCATGCGACCCCAGACTTGCACTTCCGTTTGCATGTTCGGGCTACGTTGCGCTTGCAAGGCGGCTAAGTCGTCGCGTGCCAGCTCCAGCGGCGGCGCGAAGCGCAGCGCACCCAATTCTTGTAACCAAGCCAGGGTGTCGGCGTGATACACATTCAAATGAGGCCCGGCCACGAAGGCTTGCCCTTGCAGCGCGCGCACGGCACTGAAATCATTCGCCTCCACCATCAGACCGGCAGCGCCAGCGCGCTCGACCAAGCGCAGCATGGCGCGGCGGTCGGCATCATTGTCGATCAGGGTCAGGCTGGACAACACCACTTCTTTTCCGGCCGCGCGTAATTCAAGAGCCAGCGCCAGCCAGTCATCGGTTTTCATCACATGTCGACGCGAACAAATCACTTCACCGAGGTAGACAATGTCAACCGGCCAATCGACTGCCGTGGCATAAAATTGCAAGGTATCGGCGCGGCTCCAGTAATAAGCCAGCGGTGCCAGAGAAAGTCGAAAAGTAGTCATACTGCGGGTTGTCCCTTTATTTCCAAGGGCGATCAAACGCGCCCTGAGTAACTTGCGCGCCTTCGGCATGCCGCGCCAGCATGGTTTGCCATTCCGGCCGCGCTGAATAGCGCTCCGGGTCAGCTTGCGCGTTGTCGAGTGCGGCGCGCAGAGTTGCCACCACTTGGCCTACATACGTGGGGCTACGCTGACGTCCTTCGATTTTTAATGCCGCCACCCCCATCGTCACTAGTTTCGGTAGCAGCGAAATCGCATTCAAACTGGTCGGTTCTTCGAGAGCATAATCAATTTCACCATCGACCAAGAAACGTCCTTTGCACAGAGTCGGATAGGCAGCGGCTTCGCCTGCCGCATAGCGATCGATCAGGGTGCCGGACAAGCGTGCTTCGAGTACCTGCTCGCGCTCGGTCCAACTGACCGCATGGGCTGGCGAACACACGCCTTTATTATTCGGTGAATCACCGGTAACGTAACTCGACAGCAAACAGCGTCCTTCAGCCATCACGCACAAACTGCCAAAGCCAAAGACTTCGATTTCAACACTGGTTTGGCGAATGATTTTTTCAATTTCCGGCAGGCTTAACACCCGTGGCAACACCGCGCGGCGTATGCCGAATTGTTCGCGCATCAATTCGATGGCGTCGACCGTGGTGGCCGAACCCTGCACCGACAAGTGCAAACGCAAATCGGGGTGACGATCACGCGCATAAGCCATCAAACCGGGATCGGCTAAAATGACGGCGTCGGCCCCGAGGCGCACGGCACTGTCGACCGCGTTACGCCATTCGGCCGCCGCGCGCGGCTGTGGGAAGGTGTTGATGGCAAACAGAATTTGCCGGCCACGGCGATGCGCATACTCGACGCCGCTGCTAATATCGTCGTCACTGAAATTGAGTCCACCGAAATTGCGCGCATTGGTCGCATTGCGCAAGCCCAGATAAACTGCATCCGCTCCTTTGTCTACAGCCGCCTTAAGCGCGACCAGACTACCGGCAGGAGCCACCAAATCAAGTGTTTTCATGACAAACGATGATAGTGAAAAAAATCCTGACAGTCATTGTTCTCGGTCAATAAAATCGAACGTCATGCTGCCATAGTCGGCCATTTCAAGCCACACCGCGTATCAATGCCAGGCCGGTTGCTCAGTTTGATAGATTTGTAGCGCGGTGGCGCAGCCGATGTGAATGGTGGAACCACAGACGCGTATGAGTTTTTCATCGCTCAGCTGATGCAGCACGCGCGACAAGGTTTCCGGCGATACATTGAGTAGCGAGGCGAGCAAATGCTTCTTCAACTCCAGCCGCACATCATTAGTGCTTTGCATCGCCGAGGTCTGCAACAGATAATCGACCACACGCTGACTGGCGCTTTGCAAGGAATAGCGCTCGACGCTGCGAATAAAGCCCAGCAGGCGATACGACAGACCGGCCATCATCTGACGCGCAATCACGGGCGAACTGGCGAGCAGACTCAGCAAGGCCTGGCGCGGCACTTTCAGCGCCAAGGTATGTTCCAACGCTTCGGCGTGAAATGGATAGGGTTCATCGAGAAACATCATCGCTTCGCCAAAGCTTTGGCCGGCGCGTATCAATTCCAATACTTTGTCATTGCCCTGCACCGAAGGTAAGCTCAGTTTAACCAAGCCGAACACCACGATATAGCTGGCGTGCGCGGTGTCGCCCTTGCGTAGCAACAGGCTGCCTTTATCGAATTCCAACTTCACGACCTCGCTCTGCAGCGCGCCCAATTCGGCCGCTGAAATATGACGGAACAAGGCATGATTTTCGAGCAAGCCCATCAAATTCAAGTTATTCATCACTGGTCTCCGAAAAAAAACTGTCAGAGATCAAGTGTAGTCAGGCACCCTGCCCACGCCTATCCGCCAAGTGAACTAGAACGCACATGCAAACGAAGGGTTGACTGTATCTCATCCGGCTTTGTCGAGTCGATGTTCCACTGCATACACGGCGATTTGCACGCGCGAGCTCAAATTGAGCTTTTTCAGAATATTCTGCACATGAATTTTTACCGTACTTTCCGCCACATCCAGGTGGCGCGCGATTTCCTTATTACTTTCACCGCGCGCCAAGCACACCATGGTGTCGCGTTCACGTGGCGTCAATTTATCGCGTTCAGTCGGCACTGCCAAGTGTTGACCGCTGCGAAATTGCATGACTAATTTGGCCGTCATGGCATCGGCGATCACCGCTTCGCCGGCAGCCGCGCGTTTTATCGCCTGAGTCAAGTAATCAGCTTCGATATTTTTCAACAGATAACCGCGTGCACCGCTCTTGAGTGCGCGCGTCAAGTCTTCTGCTTCTTCCGACACGGTCAACATTAACACCGCCGTATCCGGCAAATCTTCGATAATCAACTGCAGCGCTTCCAAACCCGACAAACCCGGCATGTTCAAATCCATCAACACCACATCGGGACGCAATTGTTTGGCCCGCTTGACGCCCTCAAGACCATCGGCAGCTTCACCGACGATGTCAAACTCAGGATTACGTTGTAATAGCAAACGCATGCCGCTGCGGAATAAGGTATGGTCGTCGACTAATAATATTTTGATCGTCATGCGTTCTTTCTAACTAAGCTGTAATAGAGCTAAGCCACCAATCGTTCCTGCCGTAACACATGCAGAGAAATATGGGTACCGACGCCACGCTCACTGCTGATTTCGAAGGTGGCCGACAAGCGTTGTGCCCGCTCACGCATGATGCGCAAACCGATGTGCTCCTCCCCTTGGACATCGCTAAGGTCAAAGCCTTGACCGTTATCGCTGATGACGAAAGAGAAATCGCGTTCATTTCGGATATGCAGACTGACCAGACTGGCATCGGCATGTTTGCGCACATTGGATAAAGCTTCCTGCAAGATGAACAATACTTGCAATTGCTGTTCCGAGGCCAGCGCCGCGCCATTGCCCTGCAAGGCAATATCGGTCGCAATCCCAGTCTGGCGTTGGAATTTATTGAGCACATTGCGCATCTCTGAAATCAAATCACTATCCTGCAAGCGGGTGCGAAAATTGAGCAGCAATTCGCGCACATCTTCATAACTTTCCTGTACGCCGGCGCGCAGTAGCGGGGTGATCTCGACAATTTCCGTATAAGCTTGACGCTTAAGCGAATCTTCCAGCATTTGCACCTGCAAATTAAGAAAGTTCAAACCTTGCGCGATACTATCGTGTAAACCTTGGGCCAGCAAATTACGCTCTTGCGAGACGGCGAATTCTTTTTCTTTTGCGATCAAACGTTGGTTTTCTATCGCCGTTCCGAGATTCTTCCCCAGCGTTTCGAGTAAACGCAACTCTTCCCTGCTGATCACACGTTCGGCGCGAAAATGCAGAGAAAAACTGCCGATCACCTGTTCGCGCGCCAAAATTTGAAATACCGCCAGCGAAAAAAAGCCCTCGTCCTGACAACGAAACCGGTGCTGCTGATTCAATTGACGAAAATCGCGTATCAGAATAATGCCTTGCTGAGTCGCCGTCCCACAGAAACAAGCGTCAGTCTTGATACAATGTTCTTCTTCGATCATTTGCTCAGAAATACCCTCATGCACGGTAATATGCAGATGGTCGCTGTGATTATCGAGTATGCGCACCGTCCCGCCATCGGCGGCGATACGCTGCATGATGCGATGTAAAAAGCCGCGACATAATTCTTCTATCGCATGTGGGCCGGCCAAGAACCCGGCAATCTCATAGAGCGTACTGATTTCATGATGTTGCTCCTGTAATTGCGCCGTTTTTTCCAACACCCGCTGTTCCAAGGTTCGATGCACCGTTTGCACGCGGTCGGCCATCTGATTGAATGCGTGTGCCAGCACACCGAATTCATCTTCACTCTCAATCGGCAAACGCACGCTCAAGTCGTCATTCGACATGCGCGCGATACCGCTTTGCATGCGACTGACCGGTCCGACGATCCAAAGATAGAGCAAATACAGTAGCGCCACGCTGGCGGCCAAAGACATAAACGTCAAGGCGGTCTGACACAAGCGCAGCCAGGTAGTTTTTTCGGCCAACTCCACTTCGACCAGCGATACCAGCACATTAATACTGTCGACAAACAGAGGTAGCTCTTGCATGTAACGCGACAGCGCCTGTTGGCGTGCGCTGCCACTATCCGTCAGCGCCGCCTTGGCATCGACTTCCACACGCTGCTCCCACGTCTGCACCACCCTCTGCATTTGTAGTCGGATACTGCTGCTGGTGGGCAGAAACAAGGGTCGTTTCGCATCGCCTTCCTGCAGTGCCGTCAAGGTGCGAGAAAATTCACGTAATTGCTGTGGCACATCGGCCGGCGTATGTTCCAGCGCCACCGCCAAGCGGTACGAACGCATGCGCAAACTACCGGCTTCATTGATAGCCGCACCGCCGCCCTCTAATTGCCAAGACAAGACCAAGGTATACGCAATCGCCGTCAGTGTAAGTCCCAAGCCAATCAAGGTACTGAGCAAGATACGAAACGTCAGGCGCTTGCTGACCGGAAGAATAGCCACGCTCATGACTGTGCCACGCCAAGGGCGCGACAAGCGCGTGTAACAATACGGCGCTTCAGATACATAGGGTTTTCTTCCTCAAACGAAGGCACTGCGACGGCTATGCTGAGCTACACCCAACGGGCACACCATCGGCAAAAATGAATCGGAACGCTCCGAATACGCCAGTAAAGCACCCTCACTCATGTCAAAATACCAGCCATGCAAGACGATGCTGCCGGCCGCTTCGCGTTCGGCCACCCAGGGAAAGCTACGTAAATGATTGAGCGACATGATCACCGCACCCATTTCACAGGCGCGATGCTGTTCCTCTTGGCTGCAATGGGCCAGTCGCTGTAACACCTGCTGCTTGACCGGCTCAACCATGCGCATCCAGCGACCGATGAAATCGAGCGGACGCGACGTTTGATCCGCTTGGTCGGGCTGCGCAGGCTGCATCAGTGCGCGTATGCCGCCGCATTTTTCATGTCCCATCACGATGATACGCTGCACCTGCAAACTTTCGACCGCAAATTGTATCGCCGCGCTGACGCCATGTACATGCTCACTATCACTGCAAGGCGGCACCAGATTGGCGACATTGCGCACCACGAAAATATCACCGGGATCACAATCAAGCAGCAGCGCCGGATCGACGCGCGAATCGCAACAGCCGATCAGCAGAGTACTCGGGTCTTGCCCGAGCTTAAGCCGGTGGTACAGAGCCTCTTCGCCGACAAAGTATTTACTTTGAAAGCGTTGAAAACCTTCGATGAATTGATGAAGTTTATTCGTTTCAGTCACAATCGTCTTCGCAAAAAAAACGCCTCAGCCGCCGGTCTGTGACATGAAGCGTATGATTTTATCAGGCTGCTCAGTGAAGTCATGGCGCTCCGGCTTGAGTTCTATCGCCGCGCGCAGCGCCAACTCCAGCTCAACATCGCTGATCCCGGCGCGCAGCAAGGGGCGCAAGGCCAATTTCTCATCCTGACCGAGGCACAGATACAAAGTACCATCGACGGCCAAGCGCACGCGGTTGCAACTGGCACAGAAATGCTGACTGAGCGGTGAAATAAAACCAATAGTACCGCGCCCATCACGGGTACGCCAGTAGCGCGCCGGCCCACCACCGAGTTCGGCCACCTCTGGAATCAAATCAAAACGGCGCACCAATTGCTCACGCACCGGGCCGACATCGAGATAGGCACTGGCACGCCCACTGCTGCCGATAGGCATGGCTTCAATCAAGCGCAACAGATAGCCTTCATCGTAACAAAATTGCGCCATCTTCATGATTTCATGCTCGTTCACCGCTTTCATGAGCACCATATTGACTTTAATCGGCGCAAAACCGGCCGCCTTCCCGGCGCGCAAACCGGCCAAAATACTGGCAAAACTATCACGACCGGTAATTTTTTCGATACAGGCACGATCGAGGCTATCGAGACTGACATTGATGCGACTGACACCGGCAGCGCGTAAGGCCGCCGCGTGTTTCGGTAATTGGGTGGCATTGGTCGAGAGCGCGATATCGCTCAAACCGGGCAAAGCTGCCAGCCGACTCACCAGCGCGGGCAAATGCCGGCGCAACAGCGGCTCGCCGCCGGTCAGGCGCAGGCGTGCCACGCCCATGCGCGCAAAAGCCGCGACCACGCGTTCAATTTCATCGAAGCGCAGCCAATTTTCCGGCTCTTCGAAGTCGGAAAAATGCTTGGGCATACAATAACTGCAACGTAAATCGCAACGGTCGGTCACCGACAAACGCAAATAACTGACGCGTCGGCCGAAGCGATCGATCAAGGCTGGCGAGGTGTGGGCAAGGGTTTCCATCACTCGATTGTGCCTGAGCACGCACGCACTGACCATTCGCCGCCAGACTAGGTCGTACTAGTTCTTTCGGCGGAGGCCGGTGCCTATCCGCAGGAACAGGCCCCGCAACAGCCACTGCCCATGCCGAGCACGCCACTCAGATCGTTGATGCGCGCAGCACACATCGGATACAACACAGTTTCTTCTTTCAGGCTGTGTTGTTCCAAGACCGTTCCCAAACGCGCCAGCAGAGCCTGCGCATTGCCAGCGCTGACTTGTGCCAACTGTGCATGGATTTCCCCACACAAGGCCAGCATATCGACATGCTCGGTCCGCATCACCATGGTCGGCCCACTCAGATTGCCGGTAGCCTGTTCAAAAGCTGGAAACAAGCGCTCTTCTTCAAGGCGAATATGGGCCCTGAGCTCCGAGTCAAACTGGCTGAAATGTTGCGCCGCCACGGCCGGCTCCGCCCGATTCAAAGCGGCGTGACACTGCGCCAAGCAATTGTCGGCACTGTGATGTTGACGGATCAATTCTTTAATGGCTACAGACATGATATTTCCTTCTTCAAATTTGAGATTCACTGCAGCAGCGGACTATCCGCGCTACCCAGATCGATGCCGGAAATACTGGCGCGACCGACCGCAAGGTGCAAATACTGGCGCACCGCCCTATCGTAAGCAGCTTGATGCAAGGCGCTGGCAATTTGATGCTGCACGCTTGCAAACGGCAGCAACTGCCCCGGCACGACCCGACCGATGGCGATGATATGCAAGCCAAAGCGGGTTTCCACCAAACGCCCGATCACCGCCCCGACCGCAGCGGAAAATACCGCGCTTTCAAATTCCGGCACACAGGCACCACGTGCTATCTGGCCCAGATTGCCGGCCACGGCAGCCGAGGGACAATTCGAATTCGCTGCTGCCGCCGCCGCAAAGCTGCTGGTACCGTTCAGCACAGCGGCCAACACAGTTTCGGCATGCGCACGCAAAGCCGCCAGATCGACGGCCGGCGTGACTTGAAATAAAATATGACTGACTTCGGCTAACTGACCCACCGTAAACCGCTGCGGATACGCTTGGTATTGACGCCGACAATCGCTCTCATCTGGGCTTGGCAGCGGCACTTGCTGCGCCAACAGCGCTTCGATCACGCCCTCTTCATCGGCTGCCTGCAAACCGAGCGCTGCCGCTTCATCGAGCAATACTCGCCGCAGCACCAACGCCGTCATGGCCGCCGACACATCGGACTGATCACTGGCGGCCAAGGCCGCCGCCATGTCGGCGTCATTGAGTTCGACACCATTAACAATAACCGGCATTGTGTTTACTCCCGAGTAAATGACAGCGCTCAGCGCGGCCGTACCAATTGCCAAGCGCGCGTAACATAGCCGAGCGCCGCAAAGCCGCTCCAGACATGCACCAGGCGGGTGAAAGGAAAAATCACGAACAAACTCATGCCCATGAATAAATGTAGCTTGAATAACAAAGGCGCATCGACGATGAAGTCAGCCGCATCCGCACGCAAGGTAAAGATATGCTGCGCCCAATTCATCAACAACACCATCATGTGGCCGTCGCGGTGATTGGCCGATTCAAAAATCGTCGATAAACCAAGCGCCAGCGTAATGAAAATCCATCCCAGCAAGAGCTTATCGCGACCCTTCGTCTGCGCGGCGACACGCGCATTCATCAAACGCCGCTGCAGCAAAATCAACAAACCGAGCATACCGAGGCTACCGAATACACCGCCAGCCAGCATCGCCACCATTTGTTTCAGGCTATGGCTGATACCGAGCGTGTCCCAAACGATGACTGGTGTCAGCAGCCCGACCAAGTGACCGAAGAACAGGCCCAACACGCCGACGTGAAACAACAAATTCCCCAGCCGCAGTTGACCGGCATACAGCAATTGCGAAGAATCACTCTTCCAGGTGTATTGTTCGCGCTCGAAACGCAGCAAACTGCCGAGTAAGAAAATCGCCAGCGCGATATAAGGATAAATCCCGTAAAGGAATTGATGTAGATAATTCATGCTCGCCACCCCTTTCAATGACACGACCCCGACATCGCTGTCGGTGGCCGCTGCGGATAAAAATTCACAGTCTGTGGGCCACCAGGCCGTAACAGCGGTTCGACGCCATCAGCACCGGGGCCGAAAGTTTCCATAGCATCATCCATATCGCGTACCGGCGGCTCCCCCTGTTCTTGGGGCACCACATCGGTGAAGCTAGTCAGCAGTAGAAACAGGTTGGCGTAAGGGTTTTCACGCCGCTGCAGTCGCACGCCGATAGCGGCCAACACATGGATTGCTTCACCTAGTAGTTTGACGGCGGCCACACTATCGACCAGACTTAAAAATTCTAAAAACAGCGGCACGAAGTCGGGCAATTCGCTCACCTCCGGCTCGAAACCATGACGTCGGTATTCATCGATCAAATCCACCATGGCTTGGCCGCGGTCGCGACTTTCACCGTGGATATGTTCAAACAAATGCAAGGCCAGCGAAGGCGTGCGATCGAAGTTCGCCACATAATTTTCTTGCAGCGTGATCAGGCCGGTGTGGGCCAGATAATCAAGTAAGGGGGCCAAGGCGGCGGCGCTGTCCGGGGTGGCCGCCAAGGCCAGCTCGATTTCCGGCAGCGCGGCGAGCAACTCGGCCTGCGGATAACTGAGCAAGGCCGATAAAATGCGATAAATAGTCATATTCTTATTCCTCGTAAACTCAGTCTGTGGTGGCGCTTTTTTTACGCGATTTCGGCATCGATACAAAAATCGCGCTGCCTTGCGGTTTTTTACCGAACAAAGAAGTTTCCGAAATACCGTCAGAACAGCCATTACCGAAGGTAAAGCCGCAACTGCCCTTCTCGTTGAAACTATCTTCCACCATTTCTTTGTGCGAAGAAGGAATCACGAAACGGTCTTCGTAATTGGCGATGGCTAAGGTTTGGTACATATCTTCCACTTGTGCCGCCGTCAAACCAACCTGCTCCAACACCGCCGTATCGGCCACATGGTGCACGGTTTCGGCACGTTTATAGGCGCGCATGGCCAGCATGCGTTCCAAGGCTGCCAGCACCGGTGCTTCTTTACCGGCAGTGAGCAAATTAGCCAGATAGCGGATAGGAATGCGCAGTGATTTGACATCGGGAATAATGCCGTTCATCCCCATGTGGCCAGCTTCGGCCGCCTTTTGAATTGGCGACAGCGGCGGCACATACCACACCATCGGCAGCGTGCGGTATTCCGGATGCAGCGGAAACGCAATCTTCCATTCCATCGCCATTTTATATACCGGCGATTTCTGTGCCGAGATGATCCAACTCTCAGGAATGCCATGCTTGCGCGCTTCGGCAATCACGGCCGGATCATGCGGATCGAGGAAGCAATCGAGCTGCGCCTGATACAAATCCTGCTCGTCCGGCACCGCTGCGGCGGCGGCGATTTTATCAGCGTCATACAACAGCACGCCGAGATAACGAATCCGACCAACACAAGTTTCCGAACATACGGTCGGTTGACCAGCTTCGATGCGCGGATAACAAAAGGTACATTTCTCGGCCTTACCCGAGCTCCAGTTATAGTAAATTTTCTTGTACGGACAGCCGGAAATACACATGCGCCAACCGCGGCATTTATCCTGATCCACCAACACGATGCCATCATCCTCACGCTTGTATATCGAACCCGATGGGCACGACGCCACGCAAGCAGGATTGAGGCAGTGCTCGCACAGCCGCGGCAAATACATCATGAAAGTCGATTCGAAGGTGCTGTACATTTCTTTTTGCAAGCCTTCGAACAGCGCATCCTTACTGCGGGCGCTGAATTCACCACCGAGATCGTCCTCCCAATTCGGGCCCCAAACAATCTTATCCATCTTCTTACCGGTGATGACAGAAATCGGCCGTGCCGTTGGCGGCGTTTGCATCAGCGGCGCGTTTTGCAAGTGTTCGTAATCAAACGTAAATGGCTCATAATAATCATCGATCGCCGGCAAATTCGGATTGGCGAACAAATTCGCCAGGATCCGTAACTTACCGCCCTGCTTGGGAGTCAACTGGCCATCGGCCGAACGCTGCCAACCGCCCTTCCACTTCTGTTGGTTTTCCCATTCTTTCGGATAACCGATGCCGGGCTTGGTTTCGACGTTATTGAACCAAGCGTACTCGACGCCATCGCGACTGGTCCAGACATTTTTGCATGTGACGGAACAGGTATGGCAACCTATGCATTTATCGAGATTGAGCACCATGCCCACTTGTGCACGAATTTTCATGTTGCAGCTCCCTGTCCGGTTTTCTCATCGAGACGGCCATCGAGCCAGTCTACTTTTTTCATTTTGCGTAACACCACGAATTCATCGCGGTTACTGCCAACCGTGCCGTAATAATTGAAACCGTAAGCCAACTGGGCATAGCCGCCTATCATATGGGTAGGTTTCAGCACCGCCCGCGTGACCGAGTTATGAATTCCGCCGCGCTGCCCACTGAGTTCAGCACCGGGAGTATTAATGATCTTTTCCTGCGCGTGATACATCAGACACATGCCTTTCGGAACCCGCTGACTGACCACCACGCGTGCCGTCAAGGTCCCGTTGCTATTGAACACCTCAACCCAATCGTTATCTACCAGCCCGGCTTCTTGCGCCTCGATTTCCGACACCCACACATGCGGCCCGCCGCGACTGAGCGTGAGCATGCGCAGATTGTCTGAATAGGTAGAATGAATCCCCCATTTCTGATGCGGCGTGATGAAATTGAGAACGATTTCTTTCTCACCATTCGGTGAACGATTGAGCATCGGTGCTACCGTCTTGGTATCGATGGCCGGCTTATAGACGCACAAACCTTCACCGAAATCGAGCATCCAACGATGGTCTTGATAAAATTGCTGACGCCCGGTCAGCGTGCGCCAAGGAATATATTCATGCACATTGGTATAGCCGGCGCTGTAACTGACTTCTTCCGATTCCAAACCAGACCAGGTCGGTGCCGAAATAATCTTGCGCGGTTGTGCCTGCACATCGCGAAAGCGGATTTTGTCGTGCTCGCGTCCGCGCGCCAAATGCGTATGATCGCGGCCAGTAATCTTGCCCAGTGCTTCCCAAGCCTTGACCGAAACATGGCCATTGGTTTCGGGTGCGAAGGTCAAGATCATTTCACAGGCATCAATCGCCGTATCAAGCCGCGGACGGCCTTGGCTGACGCCAGCTTCAGTGACAATTTTCGTGATACCGGCGATTTCCTGCACTTCATGCTCGGTATTCCAGTTGATACCCTTGCCGCCATTGCCCAACTTATCGAGCAAAGGCCCGATCGAGGTGAACTTCTTAAAAATATCTTTGTAATTGCGTTCCACCACGATGAAATTCGGTGCCGTCTTACCCGGTATCAAGTCGCATTCGCCCTTTTTCCAATCTTGCGGCTCGAACGCTTGCCCCAATTCGCCCGGCGTATCATGCATCAGCGGTTGCAGCACCACATCCTGACGCGTACCGAGATACTCGCCGCCGATTTCCGTGAACTTGGCAGCGATGCCCTTGTAAATTTCCCAATCGGTACGACTCTCCCACAAGGGTTGCACTGCCTCGCTGAGCGGATGAATGAACGGATGCATATCGGAAGTATTGAGATCATCTTTCTCGTACCAAGTCGCGGTCGGCAAGACGATATCGCCGTACAGACAAGTCGTGCTCATGCGGAAATCGAGCACCACCAATAAATCGAGCTTGCCTTCGGCCGCTTCGGCACGGAACTTGACTTCCGACGGTTTCACCGCATCCTCGGGGTCATCAAACAAAGCATTCTGCGTGCCAAGCAAATACTTGAGAAAATATTCATGCCCCTTGCCGGAACTGCCGAGTATATTCGAGCGCCAAACAAACATATTGCGCGGAAAATTCTTCGGATTATCGGGATCGTCGCAACTCATATTGACACTGCCGTTTTTCAAACTCTGCTTCAAATACTCAGGCGTCGTCATGCCGGCTGCCGCGGCCGCATCACAAACATCGAGCGGATTGGTTTCGAGTTGCGGTGCCGATGGCAACCAACCGAGCCGTTCCGACTTGGCATTCATATCGATCATGCTCATCTGGCCGATCTTGGCCGTATCGGCGGTCGGTGCCAGAATTTCACCGAGTGCCAACTTTTCATGCCGCCATTGGCTGGTATGCGCATAGAAAAAGCTGGTACCGTTCATTTGCCGCGCCGGCCGCATCCAATCACTGGCAAACGCCAACGGTGCCCAACCGAATTGCGGACGCAATTTTTCCTGCCCAACATAATGCGCCCACCCGCCGCCGGATTTGCCGATGCAGCCGCAGAGCATCAGCATATTGATGATGCCGCGGTAAATCATATCGTTGTGGTACCAATGATTGAGCGCTGCGCCGACGATGACCATGCTCTTGCCTTCGGTATCGTGGGCATTCCGGGCAAATTCGCGCGCCACCTGGATCACCAGTTCGCGCTTCACACCGGTATGCTTTTCCTGCCACGCCGGCGTGTACGGAATATCCTCATCGTAACTATGCGCGACCGCCCCACCCAAGCCCTGATCGACCGCATAGTTCGCCATCGTCAAGTCATATACGGTGGCGACATACACCGTACGGCCATCGGCCAAGCTCACCGCACGCGCAGCCACATTGCGCAGCACGATATCATTGGCATCAGCACCGCCAAAATAATTAAAAGCCACGCTGAGCACGGCATCATGTTGCTGACACAAACTGAGCAAGGGATCGATGCTGCGGCCGCTGCCGCCATCCTTGGCTTCCAAATTCCAACGACCGAGCTTGGCACCGTCATCGAACTTGCCTTCGCCCCAACGGTAGCCGATAGAACCGTTCGGCGACACAATCGCACCGCTGATCTCATCAATGGCCAGGGTTTTCCAGTCGGCATTATTCGCTTCGTGCAAGGCATTGGGCATTTGCGAGGCACGCAGCATTTGATCCGGCACATAGCTGCCATTGCGTTCTACCAGTACGACCAGCATCGGCAAATCGGTGTACTGTTTAACGTAGCTGCGGAAATACGGTGAGGGATTGTGCAGATGGAATTCCTTCAAAATCACATGCCCCATCGCCATCGCCAAGGCCGCATCGGTACCCTGCTTCGGTGCCAGCCAGATATCGCCGAATTTCACCATCTCACCGTAATCGGACGATACCGCCACGGTCTTGGTACCTTTGTAGCGCACTTCCGTATAAAAATGCGCATCCGGCGTGCGCGTTTGCGGCACATTCGAGCCCCATACCATCAAATACGTCGAGTTATACCAATCGGCCGATTCCGGCACATCGGTTTGTTCACCCCACACTTGCGGGCTGGCCGGCGGCAAATCGCAATACCAATCATAAAACGACAGACAAACGCCACCGATTAAACTCAGATAGCGCGAACCGGCTGCATACGACACCATAGACATGGCCGGAATCGGCGAAAAACCGACTACCCGATCCGGACCGAATTTTTTTATCGTAAACGCATTCGAGGCGGCGATGATTTCCTGCGCCGTATCCCAATCGGCCCGTACAAAGCCGCCGAGGCCGCGCACCGATTTATAGCGCGCCGCTTTTTCCGGATTTTGGCTGATCGCTTCCCAAGCCGCGATCGGTGCCATGGTTTTGCGCGCTTCCTGCCACAGTTCCATCAAACGACCGCGTATCATCGGATACTTGACCCGCTGTGCCGAATACACATACCAACTGTACGAGGCGCCACGCGGACAACCGCGCGGTTCATGGTTAGGCAAATCAGGACGGGTGCGCGGGTAATCGGTTTGCTGGGTTTCCCAGGTAATCAAACCATTCTTGACATACACCTTCCATGAGCAAGAACCGGTGCAATTAACGCCATGCGTAGAGCGAACGATCTTGTCATGCTGCCAGCGGCTGCGGTAAGCGTTTTCCCACTGTCTGTCTTCCTCCACCACGGCACCATGGCCATCGGCGAAGGTGCTTTTCACCCGCGACATAAACTTCAATCTATCGAGAAAATGACTCATCTTACACTCCGTATCAGGCGGGCGGCAGCCCCGCAGGTTGGTTTTCGGGCCGCGCCTCTGGCAATCAAGCCGGCCCGATGCAAAAAACATTTGCCTATAGTCAGTAGCACCAGTGTAAGCAGCGCCGCCCCATCCGACCATTCTTCAGAGCGCCAGTGCACTGGCCGCATTGGCACTAGGATGGCTAGTTCAAAAGAACTAGGCGCCTGAGCGATCAACACGGCATGGCTGCACCACGGCGCGAATAATTCCACCAAGTGATGAGCATGCAACTGATATAAAAACCGATGAACAGGTATAAGGCGGCATCGGGGCCCCCGGTCAATTTGATCGAGGTGCCGAAACTTTGTGGAATAAAGAAGCCGCCATAGGCCCCGAGTGCACCGGAAAAACCGAGCACCGCGGCCGCTTCCCGCGCCGCATCCAAACGTGCCTGTTTCAGCGCCGCCGCGCCGCCGCCCGCCGCGGCACGTTCGCGTTCAGTTTGAAAAATCAGCGGTATCATGCAAAATGTGGAACCGTTACCCAAGCCGGTGAGCACAAACATGACAATGAAAGAAATCAGAAACGACATGAATTGATGGGCATGCAAAGCCGGTAAAATTCCGAGCAAAATGGTGCCAGACATGGCGGCAAAAACCCAAAACGTCAAGCGTGCGCCACCGATTTTATCGGCGATCATGCCACCGAATGGACGCGCCAAGGCACCGGCCAAGGGACCGAGAAAAGCAAAGCGCGCCACTTCCACTTCAGGGAACTGGGCCTTGATCAGCATCGCAAACCCGGCCGAAAAACCGATGAAAGAACCGAAGGTGCCGATGTACAGCCAACACATCAACCAATTATGTTTACGCTTGAAAATCACTGCTTGATCGGCAAAGCTTGCCTTAGCCGAAGCGATATCGTTCATACCGAACCAGGCTGCCAGCGTGGCAGCGATGATGAATGGCACCCAAATGAAGCCGGCATTACCGAGCCAAAACAATTGATCTGCGCCGGTTTTCGCGTTATGAAACACGTGTGCATCACCACTGATGGCGGCACCGAACAGCGCCGAAGAAATCACCAAAGGCGTAACGAACTGCACTACGGAAACGCCAAGATTACCGACACCGGCATTCATGCCCGTGGCATAACCTTTGCGCGCTTTGGGAAAGAAAAAACTGATATTGGCCATGCTGGAACTGAAGTTACCCCCACCCAAACCGCACAGCAGCGCCAGAATTAACAAGGTCGAATAACTGGTACTACTGTCTTGCAAGGCAAACCCCATACCTAGCGCCGGAATTAACAAACTGGCAGTGGAAATCGCCGTCCATTTACGACCACCGAACAGCGGCACCAGAAACGAATAAAAAATGCGCAGGGTCGCACCCGACAAAGCCGGCAAGGCCGTCAGAAAGAACAACTGATCTTTACTGAAATGAAAGCCAGCCTTATCCAAATTGGCCGCTACCACACTCCACAACATCCAGACCGCAAACGCCAGCATCAAACTGGGAATCGAAATCCACAAATTACGCGTGGCAATCGCACTCCCTTCGCGCTGCCAAAACTCGGCGTCTTCCGGCTCCCAGCGATTCAAAATATGGCTCATCATTCACTCCTTCGGTAATTTATTGGCTTCGTTACGAAACTGAAAATGCATCGCCACCAGCGAAACGCACACCGCTCCATACAACATCATGAAACAGGAACTGCGCACGCCAGACAGATCGAGCAACGCGCCGAACAATATCGGCAAAATGAAGCCGCCCAAGCCGCCGGCCAAACCGACCACTCCCGACACCGCGCCGATATTGCCGCTGTATTCATCGGAAATAAATTTGAATACCGAGGCCTTGCCGACCGCCATGGCAATCCCGACCACGAACAGAATAACGGTGAACCACAGCGGGCTAAGACCAAGATGAAAACTGCGCAAACCAGTGACGGTAGCGATGGAAAAATCGGTCTGCGGATAGGACAACAGAAAAAACGCCACCCAACACACCCACATCACCGCCCAGGTCACCTTATACGCACCGTATTTGTCGGCTAACCAACCGCCGAAGGCGCGCAAAACTCCGCCCGGCAAAGAAAAGCAGGCCGCCAACAAGGCCGCGCTGCGAATATCGAAACCATATTCGCTGACATAATATTTGACCATCCACAGGCTCAAACCGACATAGCCACCGAACACCACCGAGTAATACTGACAATAACGCCAAACCTTGGGATCTTTGAGCATGCCCAATTGCGCGCGCCAGCTTTGCTTCGATTCGACTTGATGGTGCGGATCGGTGGCCGAACCCAGCCAAAAGATCAAAGCAGCCGCCAACATCAAACCGGCATACACTTTCGGCACCAGAGTCCAACCGGCAGCAGCGATCAGTACCGGCGCGATGAATTTATTGACGGCGGCACCGGAATTGCCGGCACCGAAAATCCCCATGGCCAAACCCTGACGCTCTTTTTTAAACCAGCGTGCCACATACGGGGTACCAACTGAAAACGAACCACCGGCCAAACCGATCAGCAATCCCAAGACCAAGAAATGCCAATACGCGCTGGCGTAACTGATCAAATAAATCGGCAACACGGTAGTGAGCATCAAAATGAACAAGACGATGCGGCCACCGTAACGGTCGGTCCAGATTCCCAGCGGCACGCGGATCAAGGAACCGGTCAACACCGGCATGGCGGTGAGCAAACCGAATTCGGTTTCATTCAGATGCAAAGCCGCCTTGATCGGAATACCGATCACGCCGAACATCATCCAGATAGTGAAACAAACGGTAAAAGCAAGGGTGCTGGAGGCCAGCACGGAAACCGCTTGGCGTTCGCTCTTCATGATCAACTCCTGAAAACTGATTTAACTGGCTCAGCTTAGGGAAGTCGTGCAGATTTGGGAATTCGTCCGATGGTGGTAACAGCGACGGCAAACGGAAGTGTTGATAGGTCAAAAGGACTAGTCTGGAATGAGAAAAATCAATGCATGGATTTCAAAAATGGTTCACATTACGTGAACCCAACTACAAGCAGTTCGACGAGCAATGACATCATTATTATTATTGAATTGTATCGCGTAACGTTATAAGATACAGAAAAATGATCCTTAATTTTGCACATAAAGGACTGGAAAAGTTCTTTTTAACTGGCAGTAAAGTAGGAATTCAAGCCAGTCACGCAGCCAAATTGGCGCGTCAATTGGCGCTATTAAACGTAGCTCAAGCGCCACAAGAAATGGATATCCCAGGTTGGCGCTTACATCAATGACTGGCAATTTACGGGCTCATTGGTCGGTATCAGTCAATGGACATTGGCGTTTGACATTTTGTTTCAACGGTAAAGATGCTGACATTGTCAATTACCAAGATTATCATTAGGAACAATTTTTATGGCTAAAATGTTTAAGCCACCCCATCCCGGTCAGACATTGCGCGACGATGTATTGCCCGAATTGGGTTTGACAGTGACCGATGCGGCCACCCAGTTGGGTGTATCACGTGTCGCCTTATCCAGAATGATCAATGGTCGTTCTGCGATCAGCGCAGATATGGCAATACGCCTGGCGCAATGGCTGGGTGGCAGTGCCGAAGTATGGCTACGTCTACAAATGCAATATGACTTATGGAATGCCGAAAAGAAAACGCGCTCGATAGTCAAGCCGGTAAACCGTGAGATTTCAACAAGTTAATGGATCGTCGCAAGCGACGATGGAACAGACCCTGTAAGGGGTTTGTCTCCACCCAGCCGCCCAATTCGTCATTGCCGCGCAGGCGGCAATCCAGTGGCGCGTACGCGCCTTTTATATCTGTGCCGCTCAGGCGCAGCAAGACGTGTTCATTTCACAGAAAAAAAGTGTCCTTGATCGACGTTCCCACCCTGAAGGCACTGTCGTGCCACTGGATTCCCGCCTACGCAAGGAATGACGAAGCGAGCGCACGGGGGAATGACATGTTTGCCAGTTGAAGTAATGATACCGACTGAAAACCTTTTTGCGACAGCCTCTGAAGCCCGGGGTTTCAAACCCTGATCAGATTTTTGATGATTAAAAATAATACCGCGCCAACACTGCCCAATTCTGGCTCTGCAGCGCCGCACCGTAATTACTGAGTGCGCGGCCACTGTTGCGCTGCCATTGCAAAGCAAATTCCACTTGCTTCAAATGATAACGCGCCTCCAACCATTGCAAGCGGCTGGCATCGGCCATGTCGTAACGCTGCATGGCCGAGATATCAAGATGATTGATCAGCGCATCCTGCCAACTGGCATACACAAATACGGCGCGCTTGGTCGGCGCTTCCTGCACGGTTTGCAAATAGCCACGATAGGCTGCGTACACGCCGAGCGGCGCATGGGCCGCTGCATTCCACTGCGCATCGTCGAGCGCGGCACCGTTGTAATCGAATTCCGCCGTCAACGAGATTTTATTCGTCGTGGTGTAAGTCGCCCCGCTGGCGAGCCGGTTACGCCAGCGCGTATCGTCGGCCACGTTGCGGCCCTGAGCCAGCAGCGCTTGCGCCATCGATGAGCGTGCTTGCCCGCCCGACCACTCGACAAACAGTACCGTCGCATCGTCGACCAAGCTGGTCAGATTCAAGCCCAGCTGCACGGCTTGACCGGCATTTTTATACAATAACAGCTGCGGCTGCCAACCCTCGGTAATGGTCTGACTGACACTGAGCAGCCAGCGATTTTCGGCATTGGTGGCACCGACATCAGGATTGAATTGCGCCGCATTCGGACTGCGGCTGAGGCCAGGTGAAAACACCAGGCTGCTCGAACCGCCGCTCCACAATTTTTGCGCGCGCAGCATGACACTGCCCTGACGATTTTCTTTCAAACTGGCCGGGTCCGACGACACGACCGAACGCAGCGAGGCGGTTTTAAAATAATCATTCGGGTTATACCCGAGTGCCACGCCATTGCGGACATTGATGCGGCCGACATCGAACAAGCGGTCACTCTGCGCTTGCCAACTCACATACGCTTCTTTGATGGTATTGATGGCGGGCTGCTGCGCAATCAAAGATGGCCAATTAACGTCCAGACGATCAGACAACACCGCGCGCCAGCCCGGCGCAAAGTTACCATCATATTGCAGCGCGAATGACAGCCTTTGGTTCGATGTCGTGCTGCCATCGCTGCGTCGCGTCGCCGCGCCGCCGGCTGCTTCGGCAAACCAGCGCACATTACTGGCCTGCTCGACCGGCGCGAGCATTTGATCGGCCAGCAGCAAGGCGTCGAGATCAGGATCTTGCTGGGCCATGGCAGCACCGCTCAAGCACAGCAGCGCTATGCCACTACGCCGCAGCAGTGTGAGCGCGCGGCTCATTCCGGCTTGAAGCGCGGCAGATAATCGCGCTGCAACCATAACTCCGGCACCTCACGCTTGACCAAGTTCGAATACCGCATCACCGTCACCCAAGTCGGATCGAGGCCATCGATGATCACCGTTTCAGTCGGTCGGTCGATGCCCAACTGTTTTTCGTAGCGTCGGTAATAGGCACTCTTAAGCAGCTTACCACTGTCGGTGTAAAACCGTGCCTTGACCGGATGATTATTGGCGCGCTCTATCCACATCTCGATATGATGGTAGGTGGCGTCCGCTGTCGCAGCATTGAGCATGAGACGGTAAGACTGCTTGGTCTGGCGATCGCCATCTTGCGTGTCCTCGTCGACGGCACTGACGGCCTGATAATCTTTGGCCAAATTCACCGTCACCACATCGCCATTGGACGCCTGACCGAGCAAGCGCTGCTGCGGCGACATGCGGATGCTGGCTTTGCTGCCTGGATCGTAGAACCATAAATCCTTACCGCTGAAAAGTATCAATTTATTGGCGTCGCGCGCCGGTGCCACATAGCGTATCAGGCTGCGAAATTGACCGCTCTTGTCATCGGCCTTGGAGTAAATGCTCAGCGTACTGGTATCGGTTTGTTTGCCATTGCGGTACTCGACCAGGGTATTGGTCAAACCGAAAGGATAATCGGGATTGCGCACCACATCACTGGCCGCCAGAATCGCTTGCGGCTCCAGCGCCAGCGCCAGCGAACACAGTGAGAAAGCCAGCGCAAACACGCCGAAATGGGTTTTGACAGACATGCGATTTCCTTATGAAAAATACAGTATTTTCTTTAAACGTGGCGCAATGCATCGACAATCAACATTTTGGAGGCGCGGTTAGCCGGCCACCAAGCTGAAATCACGGTCACCGATACCAAACCGATCACACTGCCGGCCAACAAGGCCGGATCTTGCCAGACACGCACCATGATCAAATAGGCATACGAATAGCCGGGCGGCGTCCACGACAAACCGCTGTGATTGATCAGATAGGCGATGCCCAGCGCGCATAACAAGCCAAGCGCCGCACCGAACAAGCCGAGCAAAATACCTTCAAATAAAAACAAGCGACGCAAACCCGAACGGCGCAAACCGAGCGCGCGTAAGGTGCCGATTTCAACCGTGCGCTCCACCACCGCCGTGCTCATGGTGTTCCCGATGGTAAACAAAACGATCACGGCAATTAAGGTAGCAATGAAGCCGAAAATCGAATTCATGAATTGCGCAGTCTGCCCATACATGGGATTAAGCACTTTGAAATCGAGAATTTCCAAGGGTTGATCATGAAACTGCTGATCCAATAAAGTCTGCAGACGCGCTCTGGCCCGCTCCAGTTGCGCCGTGTGTTGCAATTGAATTTGAATCGCCGTCACCTGCGGCGCGGTTGAACCGTAAATCAAACGCTGCGCTTGCGCCAGGTGCATGGCCAGATACACGTCGTCGAGTGCTTTGATACCGATGTTTTTCGCTGCGACCACGTTAAGGCTGGCGACATTGGGTGCGCCATGTGCGGTAGCGGCCAGCATTTCTATGCGCGTGCCGCTTTCGACTGCAACATCGCCCTGAGCCAGTGCCGACAAGGCAGCGATATCGGCCGGCGCATCTGCCGCGCCAGTGCTGACGGCAGCAGTCGAGCCAGCGGCTTGCACACAATTGGGTACCTTCAGCGCTTGGCACAATTTGAGCTTACGCGCCACCCCTTCCCCGATCACCACCGCATCGGCGCTGCTGCCATCGAGCGGTAAAGGCTTGGCGTAACTGGTCATTTGATAGTCATTCCACAGCGTCATGCGATTCCGCTCTGCCACCACGACACCAACCGCCATCACCGAGCGTGACACACCGGCGGCAAAATTGCCAGCCAAACCGCCCAGTTGCAAGGTCGGCGTAACCGTCGTCAGCATCGGTGCGAGCACGGCATCATGACGTAGTACCTCGATGATTTTCTGATATTCGGCAATCCCATACGCAGTAGGATTATCACCGCCATCGAGAAAATAATTTTGATGCTGAATTTGTAAATGACCGCTGGCTTGAATGAAACCGGTTTCCATACCATAGGTGATATTCGAGCGATAACCACCGAACAGCAAAATCGCCGATAACCCTATCACCATCGCCAACAAGGTGGTTAAGGAACGGCGGCGATTCCGCAGCAAGTTACGCAGGGCAAGCGAAAAAGTACTCATGCAACAGCCTCCTCAGTTTTACGTTCGATGCCAATGATGCGACCATCGCGGATAAAAACGGTGTCATCGGCTTCCGCCTGCACCAAAGGATCATGCGAAGAAAACACAAAGGCCACCTGATGCTCGCGCTGCATCTTGCGCATCAAGGTGATGATGGCCGCGCCGGTTTGGCTATCGAGATTAGCCGTCGGCTCATCGGCCAGCACCAGTTTCGGTTCGATCGCCAAGGCGCGCGCAATCGCCACGCGCTGCCGCTGCCCGCCCGACAATTGACCGGGGCGGTTCTGCGCCCGATCCGACAAGCCGACCGCATCGAGCAAACTGCGCACCCGCTCGCGCCGCCGCGCCGCCGGCACTTGGGCCAGAATCAGCGGGTATTCAACGTTTTCATAAGCGCTCAAGACCGGCAGCAAATTAAAATTCTGAAAAATGAAGCCAAGATGGCGCGCACGAAAATCCGACAAGGCATTGTCCGACATGGTATGCACCGCCTGACCAGCGACGACGACTTCACCACTGTCGGCACGGTCTATGCAACCGATCAGATTGAGTAAGGTGGTCTTGCCACTGCCGGAAGGCCCGGAAATGACGGTAAAACAATTCGGGCGAATTTGTAAATCAATATCACTGAGCGCCGGCACATCGACGGCGTCGAGATGATAAATCCGATTAACCTGCCGCAATTCGACTGGGTACATACTCGCTCCAAAAAATGTAAAACTGCCACGCAGCAGTCAAATTGACCGACGACCATCAGAGCTTGATCATAAACTCACCCCTTACGTCAGGGTCAAGCAAATCGCAAAAATACAGAGATACATCGCGCTTTGATGTTTTTTGTTAACCACAAAGCGGCTTACTCACCGCGCACGGCCGCCGCCAACAAAGGCCACACCGCCTGGTGCGAACTGCGGAACCAATCGATATGACCCAAGGCAGCCAGGCCGAACTGGGCTGGCTCGACACAGACAGCCTGCTTATTCGCATTTGGGAAGGTACGCAGTAAGTCAGCAACCGTAACGGCATTAGCGATATCATCATCTTGCGCATAAAAAGCCGTCACCGGCATCCGTATCTGCGCATGAAAATCCTGCTCCGGCTTGCCCACTACCGCATTACTGGCATAACCACCGGCAGCACACCACTGCCCCCACTGACGCCCCACCGCACGCGGCAAATTCTCGCCCAGCCCGAGCCAAGCCGCCGGCGCATAGCCAAGTACGGCGCTGGCAAGCGGCATCACCACGCGCAAACCGAAACGGGCTTGGCGCGCGAAGGCTGCCCGCATACCGGAAAACCAACCACTGGAAATCGCTACCCCAACCACGCGTGCAAGCTGCGCATGATTCGACATCAATCCCATCATTTGTCCGCCGGCGCTGTGCCCGACCAAGACTGCCTGGGCACTGCCACTGCGTTCGATTAAAAATGTCAACGCGGCGACTTGGTCTTGCTGACCCCACTGCGTCAAACTGGCACGGCTGTTTTTCAGCGGCCCCGACAAAGACAATCCAATGCCACGGTAATCGAACACCAACACTGCATGCCCCTGATTCGCCAACCAAGCGGCAAAGCGCAGGTAAAAATGTTGTTTCACACCGGTAGCCGGACAAATCAACACTGGCAAACCCTTGTCCACCCCGCCGGCGCTAAAAAAATGGCCCGCCAAGGCGACCCCATCTTGGCAAAAAAATTCGACACGTTGTGGCTTAAGGCTGGCAGCAGAGCTCATCGTTGGCTAAATTATTTTAAAAGAGACACATCATAGCGTGTCACCAGCGCTTGCGCTGATTCGCAAAAAAAGCAGCACCATCAAGCCGTTGATTCGTCATTTTCGCGCAGGCGGAAATGACGAATTGAGCGACTGGGTGGATACGTAATTGACTTGACTTGCGGGTAACAATCAACATGTCGTTGGCGGAAACAGCCGCCTCATGCACAGGAACTTCTGCCGATTATCTACATCCAACCTGCGCTTCAAATTTTCCCCGATTTAAACTTCATTCCATGAAAACTACTCATTCTTATATCTTTGCCGGTTTGGCACTATTATTATCTGCTTGTGGTGGCAGCAGCAGCAGCGCCACTGACGCCGCAACCACCGAAACAGCCGCAACTGCCACAGCGACTGGAGTGG
This sequence comes from Undibacterium sp. CCC3.4, assembly GCF_034347425.1. GTDB lineage: Bacteria > Pseudomonadota > Gammaproteobacteria > Burkholderiales > Burkholderiaceae_D > Undibacterium. The sequence continues at coordinate 3,003,011 of NZ_CP133779.1, read as the reverse complement.
AATTTCCTTTTCTCAAAGCTTATACAGCAATGGTAAAAAATGGAATCAACACGACATTCGCGCTCAATTTAATTGGAGAAAACGAATGCGCCGGCAAGGGCAGTTATGTTCTCACGCCGGCCACGGCAGGCAGCGTATTTTATATTTCACCGGGAAACCCGGTTGACGCACTACGTTCAATTCAAACATTCAGGTTCGACTTTACCAGCGGTCCCTGCATTGATCAGGGTCATTCGAACAGCCAATATTATTCTGCAGCCAATGGAGTTCCTTTGGGTGTCAATTATGAAATTGGCGAATATCGAGTATTTTCAGCACAGCATATTCCTCAGACCGTACGTATCGGCGATAGCGGGCCCTTTTTCAATACAGACAGCCACGACAGCACTACGCTGCAATACACGTCTCAAATGAGCGCGGCTAGCTATGCCGTCACGGCAGGAAGTACCCCGAACACCGCCATATTTACGATCACACACAAAAACCACTTCTATGATGATGTGGAAGTGTATTCACTGACATCTGATGGCGCAATAAAGCCAGTGTCATTTTTCTGGGGTGGGATAGTGAGCTCCTTGATGATGAAATTTGATTGAAATACTAGCTTGAAAAAAAGTCCTGCCAAAATTCATTTCTTTGGCAGGACTTTTTTCAACTGCTGTCGGCTTCAGAAATGCCTTCCTGCTTCGACATGCTGACAATGGAAGGGGAATCCGTTCGTTTGGTATGCGAGACATGTATTAATCCTGCCGCCGTGATGGTTAGAAAATGCCGAAATCGGCAACTTACCAACTATCCTGACACAGAGGGGGTCGCAACAACTGCTCAATAGCGCTAGCCCCAAATCCGACTATGGTTGCAGTTCCTGCCATTCCATACTGAGTCAGCGCACCCGCTTGCAAAACTGCGTTCGGTTGCGACGCCAGATAGGCACCATATGCCGTTGCATAAGCACTAAATTGACCTGCCTGATTAGAAACACTAGCCGCAAAATCCGCTGTTCCACTTTTCATCGTATCGATTTCAGTCTGGCTCAGCGGTCTGTTAGGCAGTACTCCTGCAGCACATTCTGCCGTCGCACAGTTGGCTATTGGCATCGGTAACGGTATCGCTGTATTGCTGTAAGACGGAGCGATATAGGTTGCACCATACGTGATTGAGCTTGGTATTTCACCGTGCGTCGTATTATTCACAATATAAGTGCGCAACGCGGTATCTTCCGTTGAAATTTGTTGCATAAATATTGGCTGCCCGTCTGACGTTGTTCCGGCTTTTAGCCACGTGCCATCGCCAAGATTGGTACCAATAATGACATCAGGCGTTCCAGCTTCGGTGACACCATTTATTTTCATCGACATCCCGCGCATCTGATCTTCAATCTGTGCTTGTGTATATTTGCCGTTGCTTTGTTTTGCCAGATGTTTGGCTAGGATTTTTTCTTCTGAATGCAACTGCCGATTATTCGCATCCACCACCAAGCCCATGCCCGCACCTGATACGCCACCTGCCGCGCCACCTGCCGCGCCACCGATACCTGCCGCAGCCCCGGTCGCAATCGCTTGCGCCGCCATGTCCATGGAGGAAATTACTCCTGATCGGCACATGTTATTTTCCTGTTTTAAGTTTTTGATACCAATCTTGAGATTCCCAATCTTCTAATACAGATATGAAATTAGACTCCGCAGAATAAACGTCCTTATGGCGCTCATAAAACTCAGGCTCTTTTCCAAGTGCCATATGGTGCTCATATCCTTGAGGTGGAACAACCCGGCCCTTTTCTATTTTTATGAACAGTGGCATTAACCAGCCCAATAACCTTTCTGCATCGTCATCAACCTTGGCATATCGTTCCAGTAGTTCACGCAGTACTCGCGCCTTCTCTTGCAGATTTTTTACCTTGTCCATTAGCCGCCTCCTGCGCTACGCAACGTGAAGGGATTGACCGGCGCGGGGGGTGTCCACTGCGTGCGATTCGGCACAATGACTTGCTGTGCAGTCCCCGGCATCGTTACCTTACCTTGCGTTGTATTCGCTACGCTCGACACGAATACCGTCGGTGTTGTGCCAGACTTGGGCGTGATCGCATAGAAATCCACGTCGTTTTTAAGTATGTTGGCCGCTTGCGTTGCTGGTAGACCGAGCACTTTCCCTGCCTGCTCTGGCGTCCTTAATGCAACCGCCTGTGCTTGTTGGGGACTCATCTAATTTTTTCAAGCACATCTGCAAAATCAGCAGCAGCACCGCACAAGTCCGGATAAGCTGGCAGATTATTTTCTCCTCTGAAAAATATCCAACCATAGGGGAATTTCATCGGCTCATTGATTTGACCAGCTTCAGCCTCATCAAGAAGAGACTTAATCCATTCATAAGCCTCTTTTACGTCTGAATCTGAAATGGCATATTTTTCAAGTAAAGTACGCAACACCCGAGCCTTTGCTTGAAGATCTCTCTCTTTCTTCATCACGATCCTCCTGTTGCAGATAGTAATTTGAACGGATTCACGGGCACAGGCACTGTCCATTGTGTACGGTTCGGCACAATTATCTGTTGCGCCCCACCGGGCATGGAGACTGCTCCTTGCGACGTATTGGCTACACTAGACACAAAAACATTTGGTGTAACGCCCGGTTTAGGCGTAATAGCATAAAAATCCACACCATTTCTAAGCATGTTAGCCGCCTGTGCCGCTGGTAATCCAAGCACCTTGCCAGCTTGATCTGGCGTCATGGTGGCAACGGCTTGCGCTTGCTGAGGACTCAGCCAATATCCGCTGTTAGATGACACGCCATCGCCCTTTGGTACAACTTTGACTAACGTGCTGCCTGAAGTGGCAATCCCGGCTTGTGGTAAGAATGTCCCTGACTCAAGATATTCTTTAGCGAATCTTTCTACTGCATTTGAAGGGAGATTAGGGTTGCCGGCCTGAATTTCCTTGATGAGAGCCTGTGCTTGCGGTGCCTGCATAATCTCAGGAGTCACTTTAATCCCATTGGGATTAAACTCCTTATAACTCGCCTGCGCCAACGTATTAGCTTGCGTCAACTTGATACCAGCCTGATTCGCCAGTACCACAGTGCCAACCGTCGCTCCAAGATTAACAGCACCATACATCGATGCCGCAGCCTGTGGACTCAATCCCAAACTTTGCAATGCTTGCTCGCCATAGGTTGGCGTTGCATTGCCGCTGACCAGTTGCTGAAACCCGGCATGCGAATAATCCAGGCTGGTACCTGCAACCGTCGCGCCAAGACCGCAACCAACGACAGTTGCACATCCTGCCGTCAATGCACTTGCCGCAGCCGCAGATCCCATGACGCCTTGCACTGCACCGACCGTTCGATTTGGAATTTGATAACGATCGACGGTATCAACGAATGGGTCTAAACGTTCGTAAGAGAACAGGCCGGTAATTTTCAACTGACTCTGTTCAGCCGTGTATTGTTGCCCACGTTGTTCGGATGCGGCCAGTGCCGTTTTATAGGGATCACTATCTGGAACTCCTGCGGAACAATGTACCATCGCACATGCTGCGTCGGTAAGCCGTTGTCGCTCTTCTTGGGTTTTACCTTGCTGAAGTTGTTTGAGTTTTGCAGTTTCATCAGGATGCAACTGCCGATTATTCGCATCGACCACCAAGCCCATTCCCGCACCAGCCATACCTCCACCTGCCGCGCCACCGATACCGGCCGCAGCCCCGGTCGCAATCGCTTGCGCCGCCATGTTCGCCAGACCAAGTGAGAGACCGGCTCCGGTGAGTTGTTCAGCCATACTGCTCTGAACCTGCTCAAGCATGGGTGCCGCCAGTGCCGCCGCGCCGGCACCAAGTGCGCCACCAATTCCGCCGCTTAATGCACCGGTGACGAGGTGTAGCTTCGCGCGATTAACACCGCCTTCGTTCCACTTATCGGCTTCGCTTTGTAGCTCGGCGCGTTTGATCGGATCGTTTTCGTTTTTCGCTTGTTCGCGCAAAGCAGTTTGCTGGCTCTCTGCATAACTCGCCACGGCCTGCGGTGCTTGCTGGCTGGCCGCCGCTGTGATCTGCGTTTGCGCGTTGATAGTCTGCTGCACTTGCTGGGCATTGAATATCGCTGCAATGCCGGTTTGCGCGGCATCGCTGGTGATGCTGGTGTTTCCAGCTATGCCGGAAATCCCGCTCTGGCTGACGCTCTGCGCATTTCCCCCAGCCAGACCCAAGCCTGCAGCCGTACCTTGGTTCCCCGCCGGCAGCGTACCGACGCCACCGCTGGCACTCATGCTGTGTGCGCTAAATGCTGCTTGGTTTTGCATATCGTTTATCACCAAACCATTGGCGCTGTTAAAACTGTTCAGCCCTTGTTCAAGCGCTTGCGCGGTACTGGCAATCACGGCACCCGTGAGTTCGGTTTTACCGCCGACCTGAACAGTAAACCCACCGTCACCGGCTAACATGCCGGATTGTTGTCCAACGCTGGCATACTGGCTGTCGATCTTGCTGTTACTGAGGTGGCCGCTGACGCTGCCGGCGCCGGCACCAATAGGGATGGCGATGCCGGCTATGTACATATGGATGCCACGGCAGATGCCAATATAACAATTAGCAATACTGTACGCGCAAATTGATTTGTTCCATTTTCATAACTATATGGACCGACCCCAGGCATATCCTTATTGTATTTAAATGCAAGCACCGCCCAAATAAGCCAAATTTCTCCTATGAAAATAACCCACAAATTCGTATACTTATCGTCGAGCAATCGCTGCACAAACCGAATACAACCTAAAATCAAAACAAGGTAGCAAATTATTAAAATCATTTTTTGAAATTTCACTATCTCCCTCCTGAATTATCTGGCACCTTGGTTTCTTTAGCCCGATCTATAAAAGCTTGCCAACCACCACTTAAATCGACTACTGCAGTTATTCTATTTGACACAGCTTCTGACAATCCATAAACAGCTTTCAGATATTTTGTTGCTGATGCTGCTAAAATTTCTTTTGTTAAAGCAGATCCGAACTCATCGTTTAATATCCCATCTGCTAAGCTTGATAAAGTTCCAACCGTTCCAGCAACAACTCCCGCCACTCCAACCGGATTCGCAATCGTCACCAACGTCGACGCCGTCCCTATATCATTAAGAACCTTCTTATCGAGCGCTTTAACATACGCCGCAGTCTGCGCATCCGCCATATCCAAATTCTGACCACTGCAACCCGCTGAGGCAACAGGACAAGGGAAATATTTTGGTTCAAACGGCTTGCCATCGACAGTGATTCGTTGGCTGTATCTGCCCTTTTCGTCCAGTACCAGATTAGTAGCTGGATCACGTTTCTCATTGGTATTTTCAACTGACGACGGCGATTTAATCGGATTTTTTATAATGATGCCAGCAATTTCCTTATCGACGCTGTCGGAATTGATATGCGGCGAATTAATTTGTTCAGGAGTCGCATGGAACAAAAACTGCCCACCACCAATCGATACATTCGGAGTCGTCCCCGCGTATTCAGTTTGTAATGTATGCAAAAATGCTTCGGCTTGGGCGGAATAAGGTACGGTGTAACCCAAATTATTATCGACAAGGGTCTGTGCCGTATTGGCGAGTAAGGCTAATGCACCTTCCACTTGTCCTGGCATCGGATCATCTGTGTTATAGAGCTTTTTTGCGAAACGTGCGGCATTTTTTTTAATGATCGCGATTTCTGTCGGATGCAACTGCCGATTATTCGCATCCACCACCAAGCCCATACTCGCACCAGCCATGCCTCCGCCAGCGGCGCCACCGATACCGGCCGCAGCCCCGGTCGCAATCGCTTGCGCCGCCATGTTCGCAAGGCCAGGCGCGAGACCGGCTCCGGTGAGTTGTTCAGCCATACTGCTCTGAACCTGCTCAAGCATCGGTGCCGCCAGTGCCGCCGCGCCGGCACCAAGTGCGCCACCAATTCCGCCGCTTAATGCACCGGTGACTAGGTGTAGCTTCGCGCGATTAACACCGCCTTCGTTCCACTTATCGGCTTCGCTTTGTAGCTCGGCGCGTTTGATCGGATCGTTTTCGTTTTTCGCTTGTTCGCGCAAAGCAGTTTGCTGGCTCTCTGCATAACTGGCCACGGCCTGCGGTGCTTGCTGGCTGGCCGCTGCTGTGATCTGCGTTTGCGCGTTGATAGTTTGCTGCACTTGCTGGGCATTGAATATCGCTGCAATGCCGGTTTGTGCGGCATCGCTGGTGATGCTGGTGTTTCCTGCGATGCCGGAAATCCCGCTTAGGCTAACGCTCTGCGCATTTCCCCCAGCCAGACCCAAACCGAGGGCCGTACCTTGGTTCCCCGCTGGCAGCGTGCCGACGCCACCGCTGGCACTCATGCTGTGTGCGCTAAATGCTGCTTGGTTTTGCATATCGTTCATCACCAAACCATTGGCGCTGTTAAAACTGTTCAGCCCTTGTTCAAGCGCTTGCGCGGTACTGGCAATCACGGCACCCGTGAGTTCGGTTTTACCGCCGACCTGAACAGTAAACCCACCGTCACCGGCTAACATGCCGGATTGTTGTCCAACGCTGGCATACTGGCTGTCGACCTTGCTGTTACTGAGGTGGCCGCTGACACTGCCGGTGCCGGCACCAATAGGGATGGCGATGCCGATGCCAGCGCTGTGCTGTGTGCTGTTGTAGTCACTCGTGTCTTGTTGGCTGGCGATGTGCAGGTTGCCACCGATCTCGGCGCTGATTCTTTCGGCGCTGGCGACGGCACCGGCGAGTGTGGTATCGCCACCCGATGAAATCAGTAACTGTTTGCCGGCGCTGATGCTGCTGTTGCTGTGGCTTATGTCACTGCCATTGCCTTGGCCTTTGCCCTGACTGGCGTTGGCCGTGACGGTGAAACCGCTGTTCGTGCCGCCGATGCCGAGGCCAACGCCGAGTGAGGCGCTGCTACTGTGGTTGCTGCTGCTTTGTTGGCTGCTGTTTTGCGCTGATTGCAGCGTGATATCGCCATCGGCAATCAGGGCGGCGTGGCCGCCGGCGCTGAGGTGGCTGCCGCTGATGGCGATGTTGCCGTCCTTTTTAGCTGGATCGGCACTGGCAACGATAACGACATTGCCACCGGCTTGCACCGTGCTGGCGGCCGCCTGTTGGCTGCTTTGTTGGCTTTGGCTGCTGCTTTGGCTACTGCCCAGACTGATACCGATCTGGATGCCGCCGGCGCTGCCGGGATTATTGGCAACGCTGCTGGCCGCTTGTTTAACGGCCAGGGCGGCACTGGCGGCGGCCAGCGCTTGCAAACGCGGATCGCTGACTTGGCTGGCGGCTTGGCCCATTTGTTGTACGCTGTTGGCCGCGCTGAGCACGGGGTTGCTGATGGAAAGGCTCAGACCGCTTTGCTGGCTGTGGCTACTCTGACTCGCTTGCATGGTGTCGCTGGCGGCGCTGAGGGTTACGTTTTTAGCTAAGATTTGAACGTCGCCGGTGCCGGCGGCGAGGACGTGGCTGGCGCTTTGGGTGTACTGATTGCCGGCGCTGAGGGTGACGGTGCCGCCGGTGCTGCCAACGGTGCTGGCTTGCTGGCTGAGGGTGGTGCTGCTGTTGGTGTGCTGGCTCGCTTGTGATCCCAGGGTGATGCCGCTAGAACTGGCGAACAGGCCGCTTTGTTGTTGTTCGCTATGTAGACTCGTGCTGCTGCTGTTCTGCGCGCTTTGTATGCGCAGATCATGGCCGGCGGCGAGGGCGAGGTCGCGACCGGCATAGATACGAACACCGAGCTTATTGATCTTGTCAGCATTGATGGCAAAGGCGCTGCGCCCGACGATGGTGCCGGAGTTGTTGACTTTCGTACAGAGTAGAAAACATTTTATACAAGATTTTTTGCGTGAAATTATTTCTTGGTTGAGCATAGAAATATTACTCCTCGAATACTAAGACTTCGACGACTTGTTAATGTAAAAAAAGCGATGCACTATTTCAAACTCCTCGCATCGCGTTATTCAGAATCGTCTCTTCATTAGAAAAAAATTCTGCTGCGTCGTTGTGTTTGTATTTAAAAATTTTTAAAACAGAAAAATGTAAGTGAATTTGCCCATCGAATGAATATGTTCACGCACTTTATTTCTGTTTGCTTTGGTATCGGAGAACGAAATTTAGTTTCGTATGCATTTTTCGATGCCGAAAATATGGCGCGCATTTTTAAAATATTTATTAACGATTCGGTTGCGACACATTGTCTCTTTTTTCATTTCACTAAACATTCCCACACGTCACCAATTAAATCAGTAATGGCAATAAGCTGAGCTACCAATAGCACTTGACTTACCGCTGATCATTCATATCAACCACCAAGACCATGTTATAAATAATTTATTTTTTCTTTTTTTTAATGAGGAAAAATATATTTTTCACCTCAAAAAAGCACAAAATAGAAATTACCATTTTAAAGATATAGAGCATCGATTTCTGTTTATCAAGCTGCTGAACTGAAAGAGGATATGTTCCAAAATGGATCGATATCCATCCAACCATGTCAGGGAGAAAAACTAAAAAAAAATAAATACAAAAAATTCCAATAATTCTCGTAAAAATTCCTTTCCACCCATCATTAGTAATTAAAAATTCAAGTTTATCGAAATTCATTTTGGAACCTCTTTTCCGGGTACGAAGGATGAAGTCCCTCCAGCAACTGAGCCTGCAGTTGCGCCCATAAAACCTGGTAAAGGGTTTTTAACACCTTGAAACAGGGCGGGAATGTGCGGATTGAGATTAGGGTAAATCATAGGCCGACTAAACGCTGCAGTTCCTTGAGTTACTCCCCATCCAAGTAAATACCCCCCGGCCCCTCCTAATGCTCCTATCGCTCCGCTATAGATACTGCTATTTATTTCTCCGTAGTAAGCATTGTTGAAACTAGTATTTATTATTCCACCTGCGCCTCCTAATATTGTGTTATTGATAAATCCCGTTGCTGCACCTAATGGCGCAGTGATCACTCCAACCCCTGCAGCAAATAATGACTGCACTGGTCTAATTTGCCCACTCTGCGCATACTGACCAGCGGCATCCATACCTCCACCTGTAGCAGCTCCTATTCCGGCATAAATACCAGCACCTCCTATCGTCGATGCAATCGGTGTTGCCAGCATCAACCCTGCCACAACCGGTGCAGCAAGTGTGGCACCACCTATTTGCTGCACCATGTCCTGTTCGTACTTTGAACCCACCGCGATGGCCGCAGCCGAAGGCATGTGCAGATCCGCGGCGCTTTGTCCGTTGGCGTAAATTGTCGCGTCTTTCTTTGGCGCTCCCATCGAAAAAAACATATAGCCCGGATTGCCATTGGTATCTGGCGGCAGGAGTTGTGTGCCAGCCTCTTTCAAGAAAGCAGAGGCACTCTTATCCCAGGTGCCGGGCGAGCCTGTCTGCGTCTGACGACGTGCTTGTTCCGTCAATTCCTCTTTTGCCTGCTGCACTGAAATACCTTTGCGTACAGCGTAGCGCTCGGCATTATCGGTGATGTATTTTTTTTCAAGCTGATCTAACTGCCGATTATTCGCATCCACCACCAAGCCCATGCCCGCACCTGATACGCCACCTGCCGCACCGCCGATACCGGCCGCAGCCCCGGTCGCAATCGCTTGCGCCGCCATGTTCGCAAGGTCAGGCGCGAGACCGGCATCGCTCAATTGCTGAGCCATGTTTGTCTGAACCTGCTCAAGCATGGGTGCCGCCAGTGCCGCCGCGCCGGCACCAAGTGCGCCACCAATTCCGCCGCTTAATGCACCGGTGACGAGGTGTAGCTTCGCGCGATTAACACCGCCTTCGTTCCACTTATCGGCTTCGCTTTGTAGCTCGGCGCGTTTGATCGGATCGTTTTCGTTTTTCGCTTGTTCGCGCAAAGCAGTTTGCTGGCTCTCTGCATAACTGGCCACGGCCTGCGGTGCTTGCTGGCTGGCCGCTGCTGTGATCTGCGTTTGCGCGTTGATAGTTTGCTGCACTTGCTGGGCATTGAATATCGCTGCAATGCCGGTTTGTGCGGCATCGCTGGTGATGCTGGTGTTTCCTGCGATGCCGGAAATCCCGCTTAGGCTAACGCTCTGCGCATTTCCCCCAGCCAGACCCAAACCGACGGCCGTACCTTGGTTCCCCGCTGGCAGCGTGCCGACGCCACCGCTGGCACTCATGCTGTGTGCGCTAAATGCTGCTTGGTTTTGCATATCATTCATCACCAAACCATTGGCGCTGTTAAAACTGTTCAGCCCTTGTTCAAGCGCTTGCGCGGTACTGGCAATCACGGCACCCGTGAGTTCGGTTTTACCGCCGACCTGAACAGTAAAACCACCGTCACCGGCTAACATGCCGGATTGTTGTCCAACGCTGGCATACTGGCTGTCGACCTTGCTGTTACTGAGGTGGCCGCTGACACTGCCGGTGCCGGCACCAATAGGGATGGCGATGCCGATGCCAGCGCTGTGCTGTGTGCTGTTGTAGTCACTCGTGTCTTGTTGGCTGGCGATGTGCAGGTTGCCACCGATCTCGGCGCTGATTCTTTCGGCGCTGGCGACGGCACCGGCGAGTGTGGTATCGCCACCCGATGAAATCAGTAACTGTTTGCCGGCGCTGATGCTGCTGTTGCTGTGGCTTATGTCACTGCCATTGCCTTGGCCTTTGCCCTGACTGGCGTTGGCCGTGACGGTGAAACCGCTGTTCGTGCCGCCGATGCCGAGGCCAACGCCGAGTGAGGCGCTGCTACTGTGGTTGCTGCTGCTTTGTTGGCTGCTGTTTTGCGCTGATTGCAGCGTGATATCACCATCGGCTATCAGGGCGGCGTGGCCGCCGGCGTTGAGGTGGCTGCCGCTGATGGTGATGTTGCCGGCGCTGTTAGCATCCTTCTGCGCTGGATCACCGCTGGCGACGATGGCGACATTACCACCGGCTTGCACGCGGCTGGCAGCGGCCAGTTGGCTGCTTTGTTCGCTGGTGCTGCTGCTTTGACTACTGCCTACACTGATGCTGACGTGGATGCCACCAGCGCTGTTGGGATCACTGGCGACGCTGGCGGCAGCTTGTTTGACGGCCAAGGCGGCGCTGGCGGCGGCCAAGGTTTTTAAGCGTGGGTCGCTGACTTGGCTTTGGGCTTGGCCCATTTGTTGCACGCTGTTGGCGGCACTGAGCACGGGGTTACTGAGTGCAACGCTCAGGCCGCTTTGTTTGCTGTGCTGGGTTTGTTTGGCTTGTGTGGTGTCGGTGGCGGCGCTGATATTGACCTTGTTAGCTAAGATTTGAACGTCGCCTTGGGCGGCCAGTACATCGCTGCCGATTTGGCTGTAGCGGTTACCGGCCTGGATGTTGACCTTAGCTCCTGTACTGCCTACCACGCTGGCGACTTGGCTGAGCTTATTGTTGGCATCGCTGCCCGCTTGCTCACGGCTGCCTATGGTAAAGCCTATGCCGCCACCGCCGCCGAACAGGCCGGATTCTGTCTTTTGTTGTGATGTGGTATTTTGTTGGGTGCTTGCTGCCGCTTGGATCGTGACGTCGTTGGCGGCCATCAGGTTGACATCGTTGGTGGCGACGATCTGGCTGCCGCTGACTGTCAGGTTGCCGCTGGCATTTTTAATCAATTCACCATTGGCATTAGCACTGTAACCAGCTAATACATTTACGCTGTCGCCGCTTAAGCTGCTGGCGATAACATCAGTTTGCTTGATGCTGTTGTGTGTTGTTGTGGTGGAACTTGAGAGCCAACCGTGCGAGCTTGATTTGCTGGCGGAATTAAGATTTTGTGTGGCGACGCCGTTGCTGATGTCGATGTTATTAGCGGCGATGGCGGTGATATTACCGGTATCGCTGTGGATGTTGGCGGCCTTGAGTGACATATCTTGCTGGGCACTTAAGACAAGATTGCCGGCGGTATTAATTTGTGTCCCGACTTCTTGGGTGCTGCCTTGCTCGAGGTAGTTGGCATTATCCCAAACGATGCGGTTTTGTTCGGCGGTGCTGACGGTATCTGAGACCAGCTTGTGGCCGGCGCTGAGGCTGGTTTCAGATTTTGCGCCGGCATTGCTGATTTGGGCTGCAGTTAACTGCAGATCTTTGCCGGCGCTGGCGATTAATAGTCCATGGGGATTATCGACATACAAACCGGCGACGCGGTCAACGTGCGTAACACTGCCTTGGGCATTGCTTTGTGTGCTGGTGGTGGTGATGACATTGAGGTCGCGCTCGGCATGGACGCGCAGACTGTCTTTGGCGCTGATGCTGCCGCCGATATTATTGATATCGGTTTTAGCATTGAGCGCGGTCTGATTGGCATGGATACGGCCGCCAAGGTTATTGATCTGGTCGGCCGTGATCGCAACAGCGGTACGGCCGGCGATGCTGCCGGAGTTGTCGACTGAGCCAGTCGCCTTGATATCGACGCTCGCTCCTGAGATCAGGGCACCGGTGCTGCTGATGTCGCCCGGTTGCAGGCGCACATACACTTGCGGTACCAAGACCTCGGTACTGCTGCCATCTGGTAAGCGCACTGTTTTTGATACTAACCAAACAATATCGCTGGTCAGTTGCGCCATCTGTGTCGCGTCGAGGGCAACGCCCAGGCTGATTTGGAATTTTTTGGCGAAGCTGGCACCGTTGCTCATCAAGGCCATATAGCCGGCTTCATCATTGTCGTAACCAGCGACGAAGCGGCGACCGGTGAGTTGAGTAATTTGATCACGAATCAAGCTTTGCTCATAAAAACCATCACCCAAGCGTTTCATCTGTAATGCCGGGTCATGGCCTGAGGCATTGAGCAGGTAATCACTGGAAAGCCAAGTACGATAATTAACAAACTGCGGATCGGTAGCGACTAAGTAGTGATTGTTTGCTTGCGGATTGGTATGAAACAAACTGTTAGTCGGCAGTGTGATGTTGGGCGTGATGGTATGCACCAGCGTTGCTGGGGCCGCAGCGCTGGTCGCTGCCACACTGCCCGCTTGTTCAGCGCCGGCAGCAGCAGCTTGGCTGACGGCTTGCGCCGGGATGTCGACAGCAGCCGCGTTGACAGCATTGAGCTGCGCTGCCGCCGTGATGGCGACGCTGCCGGCTTGGGTCAGTGCCGCCGCATTCAGCTGATTCAGCGCGGCAGTTTGCGTATCGACCGCAGCAGCACTGACGGCATCAATTGCGCGCGCATCGGTGGCATGCAGATCGGCCAGCTTTGTGTGGCTCTGTTCCTTGCTCGCATCATTGAGTGCCACCTGCGCACTTCCTGCCCCGCTTATTGACTGATCAACGCTGCTGGTAGCCAGCGATGCAAGCTGGATTCCTGTTCCGGTGACGCTGCTGTGGTCTTTAAATACTGATGCGGCCAAGCTGATGGTGTTTTCAACAGGTGCCGGTGCATAATGCGAGTTTGTTTTACCGGAGCGATCCTTGCCTGACAAATAGATACGATAGTAATGGATAGCATTGCCAACATCCGTCGTAATCTTTTTTCCTTCCGCACCTTGGTTTTTTAAATTTTGAATATCGTGCTCTAACGTACCGCCGGCGATAATTTTGCTTTTATCGTTGAGGACAGAGTTGGCAGCAATTGTCATCGCACCACCCGACAGAATCTGGCCTGGGTCTGAACTGACAACCTGGGTCTCCGCGATCGTGCGATTGAACCGGTATTCATTGCGCGCATCACTGAACTCGCCGGTTGCAAGCGCCGTCATCATTTCCACACCATCACTATCGTGCCAAAGTTCTACTTGATCACGGGTGTAGCGCGTGATCAGATCATGAGGATGGTGGTCACCATGATCAGCAAGTTGATACAGTTCCATCGCTTCGGTAGAAACCTGCGCCGTTTGCGTACTGAAGTGTTCATTGCTATTGCTGACGTGGTTGGCGTTCAAGCTCAAATTACCCAAGGCTTCAATCGTCGCGCTGGCATTACTGAGCGCTCCCACTTGCAACTGCCCCTTTGCCGCGGTCGCTGCATGATTGGCATCGAGCGCACCGCCGATAGCCATATTACCTGCACTGAAGAGCAAAGCGTGTTCACGATTATTGATGGCTGCAGCACCAATATCGAGCTGATTGCGGGCCGCGATGACGGCTGCTGCCGTGGTGCCGTTAACGGTTTCCGCATCATTGTTGAGGGTTTGCGTGCCGATGGCGATCTGGTCACCATAAATACGGCCGCTGCCGATATTGTTCACCGTCGTCGCATTGATATAAGTATGAGCGCCATCGATCAAGCCACGATTCGTCAAGCTGCTACCGGCATCCAATTCCGTGTTGGCGCCGATGATTTGACCTGATACCAAGTTATCAAGCTGGGCCGCCTGTACCTGTAAGTCTGCACCAGCTTGCAATGCCATGTGATTAACGACACGCCCGGTAGTCACCAGGCTGGCATTGCCGCCGGCTTGCCATTGACCGTTATTGGTGTAATCGCTGGTCAGCTTGGTGCTTAAATCGCCATGAGAAACCACACTGCCATCACCGCTCAAACTCTGGCTGTCTATGCGCAAATCGGTGCCGGCTGCGATGCGGCCCCCGGTGTTGCTGATTGCCAGAGTTTTTTGCGCGACATTGCTATTCTCAGCAGCTTGGCTATCCTTAATCGTCAAGCTGCCGGATGAAGAAATCACGCCTTGGCTGTTATTGAGCGCAGCGCTGCCGGTCAGCGCCAGCGCATGATCGGCCAGAATCTGGCCATGCATATTATTGATTTGATCGGCGCGCAAGCTGACCGAGCCAGCTTGTATGCCGTGCTCGTCGCCCGCGGTCTGGCTGTTATCTATCGTTGCGGCGTTTAAGTTTGCCGTCAGCGCTGAGCGTATCAAACCAAGCTGATTATTAATCGTCGTACTGGCTGCGGCATCGATTTGGCCCAGCGCTTCGATACGCCCCTGTTGGTTGTCGAGCTGTGTGGCAGTGAGTGAGATGGCCGCGGCGCCGCTGATGTTGCCATGCTGATTGCCTAAGGACTGACTCTGCACTGCGACATTACCCGAGGCGCCGACCGAACCGGTTTGGTTATTGAAGTCGCCGGCCACAATATTGAGCGCGCCTTGCGACAAAATGCCTTGCGTGCTACCGCTGTTAATATTAGATAACGATAAGCCATGCGTATTGATCAACAAGTCCGCACCGGCTTGTAGTAAGCCCGCATCATTAAGCAAGGCACCTGTTTGTAAATTCGCATTCGCAGTGCTGAGGATGGTGCCATGCGAATTGTCGAGCGCTTGTTGTTGCGTGTTCACGGACAGTGTGTTGGCTTGCAAAGTGCCGCCACGGTTATCCAAGCCTTGCGCCGTCAGCTTGAATGCTTGTGCAGCGATGACGGTGCCGGCTGCGTTATTCATGCTGACATCCGTGGAGAACAGAGTAATAGCACCGTTGGCGCTGCCGATTGAACCGCTGGCGTTATTGATCTGGGCTGCATGCAGAGTTACATCTTGGTTGGAGGCGATCATGCCCGCGCTATTGTCGATGCCGGCTTTCGTGCTGTGCGTGTTCAGCATCAAGCCCTGCCCGGCGGTGATGTGTGCTGCGTGATTGTTCAGGCTGGCCGCGTTAATCGTCAGCGCCCCACCTGCTTGCACGGCGCTCGCAACACTAGCGAGCGCGCTGTTATCCAGCGCGCCGCTGGCGGTGAGTGTGATATCCGAGTTACCGGCGGCGCGTATGCTGCCGCCCTGGTTGTTGATATCGCCAACCTTAATTTCTGTATGGCCGTTCGTGGCGATGCTGCCGCCGCTATTATCCAATACGGTGCTGGCTGTAATGTGAGCACTATCAGTACCGGTTTGTTGCACGCTGCCGCCGCGGTTACTGAGCGTTGCACTGTTGATGTTGACTTGTTTGGCGACGCTCGTGCCGCCATCGAGCGTGGCACTGTCTGCCTGCATGTCCAGGACATTATTCGTTTGTATCAGTCCGCCGCTACCAAGCACTTGGTTTGCATGCAGAGCCAGCGTACCGGTGCCGGTATGTTGTATTTTTCCTTGTTGACCATTCGCTGCGGTATTGATCAGTGTTGCGGCCGTCACACTGAAGTTATTACTGTTGACGGCGATTGTACCCTGCGTATTATTAAGGCTACCGGCCAGGTCTATGCGGGTGTCACCACTGCCGGTTTGCATCAGCGATCCAGCAACATTCGATAGATCGTGCGCGGCCAGTGCTAATTGCCCTGCTGTGATCTGGGCGGCATCGAAGTTCAGTACCTGGGTAGATTGAGCGCTCAAGCTCGAACTGGCATTCACCGTGGCATGGGCCAAGTTAAGATCGCCTTGGCTGGCGGTGTAGCTGAGATTTTTTCCGCTGTTGCGACTGCCGCTTAAATCCAGCGTTTTCGCGCTGATATGCTGATCACCGGCTGATACGTGTTGGCCGGCCCCATTCATGCCAAGCGTCGCAGATACAGATAAGTCACCGGCCGTACCGAGGCTGCCGTCGGCCAATAAACCAGCTTCCAAGGTACCGCTGGCCGTATTATTGATCCGGCTGTTCGCACCGGTAGCGGCGACGGAATTGTTTGCCGCGGCTGCCAGCATGCCGCTGTTGTTCAGGTCGGCCTGTGTGCTGATGCTGCTGCTTTGTTGGGCATAAATAGTGCCACTGTTATTGATACTGCCAGTGGTATTGAGCGCGAGGTCTTTACCTGCTTGCAGTGTGCCTTGGTTATCTAATGCGCCGCCATCGATATGCAAATCGTGTTGTGCGTTAATCAGGCCAGTGCCGCGATTGTCGAGATTCGCTTGCGTGTGGATGCCGGTATTGGCACCACTGATTTGTCCGCTGCGGTTATTGAGCGTCGCTGCTTGCAGGCTGATATCGTTCTGTGCCAGCAGCACGCCCTCAGTATTATTGAGCGCAGCGGCAGCCACCACCTGCGTGGCACCTGCGGCCGATTCTATGCGTGCTTGGCTATTGTTGATATCGGCGGCTGAATTGATCTGAACGCCCGTATCGCCGGCTAATCGCCCACTGCTATTGTCGATGCCGGCTTTCGTGCTGTGCGTGTTCAGCGTCAAGCCCTGCCCGGCGGTGATGTGTGCTGCGTGATTGTTCAGGCTGGCCGCGTTAATCGTCAGCGCCCCACCTGCTTGCACGGCGCTCGCAACACTAGCGAGCGCGCTGTTATCCAGCGCGCCGCTGGCGGTGAGTGTGATATCCGAGTTACCGGCGGCGCGTATGCTGCCGCCCTGGTTGTTGATATCGCCAACCTTAATTTCTGTATGGCCGTTCGTGGCGATGCTGCCGCCGCTATTATCCAATACGGTGCTGGCTGTAATGTGAGCACTATCAGTACCGGTTTGTTGCACGCTGCCGCCGCGGTTACTGAGCGTTGCACTGTTGATGTTGACTTGTTTGGCGACGCTCGTGCCACCATCGAGCGTGGCACTGTCTGCCTGCATGTCCAGGACATTATTCGTTTGTATCAGTCCGCCGCTACCAAGCACTTGGTTTGCATGCAGAGCCAGCGTACCGGTGCCGGTATGTTGTATTTTTCCTTGTTGACCATTCGCTGCGGTATTGATCAGTGTTGCGGCCGTCACACTGAAGTTATTACTGTTGACGGCGATTGTACCCTGCGTATTATTAAGGCTACCGGCCAGGTCTATGCGGGTGTCACCACTGCCGGTTTGCATCAGCGATCCAGCAACATTCGATAGATCGTGCGCGGCCAGTGCTAATTGCCCTGCTGTGATCTGGGCGGCATCGAAGTTCAGTACCTGGGTAGATTGAGCGCTCAAGCTCGAACTGGCATTCACCGTGGCATGGGCCAAGTTAAGATCGCCTTGGCTGGCGGTGTAGCTGAGATTTTTTCCGCTGTTGCGACTGCCGCTTAAATCCAGCGTTTTCGCGCTGATATGCTGATCACCGGCTGATACGTGTTGGCCGGCCCCATTCATGCCAAGCGTCGTAGATACAGATAAGTCACCGGCCGTACCGAGGCTGCCGTCGGCCAGTAAACCAGCTGCCAAGGTACCGCTGGCCGTATTATTGATCCGGCTGTTCGCACCGGTAGCGGCGACGGAATTGTTTGCCGCGGCTGCCAGCATGCCGCTGTTGTTCAGGTCGGCCTGTGTGCTGATGCTGCTGTGTTGGGCATAAATAGTGCCACTGTTATTGATACTGCCAGTGGTATTGAGCGCGAGGTCTTTACCTGCTTGCAGTGTGCCTTGGTTATCTAATGCGCCGCCATCGATATGCAAATCGTGTTGTGCGTTAATCAGGCCAGTGCCGCGATTGTCGAGATTCGCTTGCGTGTGGATGCCGGTATTGGCACCACTGATTTGTCCGCTGCGGTTATTGAGCGTCGCTGCTTGCAGGCTGATATCGTTCTGTGCCAGCAGCACGCCCTCAGTATTATTGAGCGCAGCGGCAGCCACCACCTGCGTGGCATCTGCGGCCGATTCTATGCGTGCTTGGCTATTGTTGATATCGGCGGCTGAATTGATCTGAACGCCCGTATCGCCGGCTAATCGCCCACTGCTATTGTCGATGCCGGCTTTCGTGCTGTGCGTGTTCAGCGTCAAGCCCTGCCCGGCGGTGATGTGTGCTGCGTGATTGTTCAGGCTGGCCGCGTTAATCGTCAGCGCCCCGCCTGCTTGCACGGCGCTCGCAACACTAGCGAGCGCGCTGTTATCCAGCGCGCCGCTGGCGGTGAGTGTGATGTCCGAGTTACCGGCGGCGCGTATGCTGCCGCCCTGGTTGTTGATATCGCCAACCTTAATTTCTGTATGGCCGTTCGTGGCGATGCTGCCGCCGCTATTATCCAATACGGTGCTGGCTGTAATGTGAGCACTATCAGTACCGGTTTGTTGCACGCTGCCGCCGCGGTTACTGAGCGTTGCACTGTTGATGTTGACTTGTTTGGCGACGCTCGTGCCACCATCGAGCGTGACGCTCTGTGCTGCGATATCGAGCAAGCCGGCGCTGGCCAGCGCACCGCCGGCACCACTGAGCGTATGCGCGGTGAGCGCCAGCGTGCCGCTGCCGGCATGCTGTATCTGGCCATTGCTGTTATTTATGGATTGCGCCGTTAAATTGAGATTCGAGGCATTCGTTTGAATATGACCGGAGGTATTATCCAAATTACCTTGCAAGGCGATGCTTAAATCAGCGCTGCCGATTTGTTGCAAGCTACCTTGTTGGTTCATTAGATCATGGGCATCAAGCTGCAATGCTTGCGCCGCCACAAATTGGCCATGCGAATTATCGAAACTATGGGTCTTGATGCTGGCTTGGTCTACATTGATCTTACCGTCGATATTACTCCATTGCGTGCCGCTGAAATTGAGCGTACCAAGATTCAACACTGCACTGTTGTGTAAGCTATCGCTGGCACTGAGGTCTACCGTTCCATTGCCGCTGATGGTGCCGGCCTGATTGACGAGCTTACCGGAAATCGCAATCAGCCCATGTGCCAACGCCTCTGGCAGCGCCGGTGTGATGGTCAGTGCTCCGGCAGCGGCGGCACTGCTTGGTGCGGCCATAGTATTCTGTGCAGCGCTGGCATTGCCAGCGCCGCTGCCAGCGGTGCTGCCATTAATGGCACTAAGCGGCAGATTACCGATCAAGCCAGCGGCGCTATTGTCCAGCGCTTGCGCGCTCACGTTCAAGCCTTGGCTGCCGCTCTGTTGTATCAGCCCTTTGATATTGCTGAGCCCGCTTGCATTGATCGCCAAACGCTGGCCGCTCAGACTACCTTGGTTACTCAATTGGCCGCTGCTACTGATGTTCAATTCGCGCGCAGCACTGACGAGGCCGCTGTTATGCATCTCACCCTGAGTGAGCACAGTCAGATTGTCTTGCGCCGAAATGGTGCCGGCATTACTCAAACCTTTGGACTTTAATGTCAGGGTATTCCCGGCACCGCTGGCAACGAGCGTGCCGCTGTTGCTGATCATGCCGTTGACATCGATGTGTACGGCGCCGGCGCTGGCACCGATTTCGCCGGCGTTTCTGACGCCGACACCGGCTTCGGTTCCAAGCAGATGAATTTTTCCGGCATACATGCCGCCCAATGCCGCGACATCGACCGCAAAATTCGGCGTAAGATTGCCGGCAGCGGCGCTGCCGCCATTGTTGACGACTTGTGCGATATAGCCATCACCATCGAGCTGTGCGTTATCGACCTTAACTTGATTGCTGCCGCTGATGACGTTGAGGTTTTTCGCCCAGATGATGCCGTTGGTATTGACGGCGCGCGCGATCAGATCGGTATAATTGCTTTGACTGGAATCTAACCCTTTACCGGAAAAATCCAACACCCCACCATTGACTTGATAGCCGAGCAAATCACCGCCTTGCAGCAGCGGCGTCCCGGAAGTCAGGGTCACGCGATTGGCATTGATGAAGCCACAGCCGTTGCAACTGATACCCATGGGGTTGGCGATGATGACTTGCGCCTTACTCCCGGCCACCTCGACATAGCCATTGAGTAAGCTGGGGTTGGTGCTGTTGACTTCATTTAAGATAATGCGCGCGCTGCCCTTGGCCAGATACGGGTTCGCCTGCACCCAACCGCCCTGCTGCGTTGTCACTGCAGTGTGACTGTTATTGAGTACCGCACCCTTATTGCCGACATCGAATTGACTATACGTATTGCGCGAGACCCCGGCTGCGCTCGGGGTTTGTATATTCACTGATGGCAAACCGTTAGGCGTCGTCAGTATGATTGCTTGTTGATTTTTTGGTGCAGCTTTATCCGCCACGATATCGGCGTGCGCCAGCGTCAGCACGGCGCTTGCCGTCAGCACGGAGGCGGCCTTGATCACATGAACCAGGCCAGCTTGTAGCAATGCCAGCAGCATGCTGACATTGCGTCGTGTTGGAACTTCCGCAGCGTCATCAACCCCATCGACGGCAAATGAGGCAGCAGCCAAGGCGGACGAGGCTGGCTTCGCTTGCGCAGATTTACCGGCACCGCTGACAAATTCTGCGACAGCCATGAGAATGCCACGATGTTTATTAAATACCAGACGGAATTGACGCTTATTCATTTTTTAAAAATCCAAATCGAGTTGACTGACGACGCCAAGATAACTAAGGAAACTTAAGATCAAGCCGCGCTGGCCTGAGCTTCGATGACTGGGTGTGTGGCGAACCACTGTTCGGCTTCCTGTTTCATCACGTCGACCCCGCGGAAGGTTTTGATGATTAATTTTTTTTCATTACGGCGGTGGTAAAGCGTCTTGAACCAATAATTGGCCAGCAAATGTCGCTTCAGAAAACGTGTCATTTGCTTGGTGTGAGCAAACGGTGCAACCCAATCGATGATCCACATGCGCTCGCCACTATTCCAATCTTCCACTGGCTCGGCATGAGGAAAACTACTGACGGCCATGCCATCGATACAACCCTGCTGTGGAATGCCAGGGGCGATAATCTGAAATGCTGCTTGATTCATGTCGTACGTTCCTTAATAGGACCAGTTAAGATTAAAACCAGCAGTGACCGGACTGGTGATATAGCCCTCAGGTTTATAGATGGCTTGCCCGACAAAGACGTCATAGTTAAACCGGCCGACCGCAGTGCCAACTTCACCGCGCACGCCAAGCACCATGCCGGCTAATTTTTTTCCAATTAACAGCGCGGCCGATTGCCCGCTGACGGCACCATAGTCGAGGCCCAGGTATGCCGATTGCCCGCTCTGGCCAAGTGGAACGATGAGATTGTTTTGTATGAACCAGCCACTATCAGAGAGCAAGCTTTGCGCACCATCGAACCCGCGTACCGAATAGCGACTACCGATACTGAATCGATCTTGTGGCGTCAGTGGGGTGTAATTATTTTGGCCCCGGAAATTGACCAGATATTGCAGCGCTTGCTGACCCCAAGGCGCTTTGAGCATGAACGGCATACTCAGTTGCAGATCAGCTGTCAGCATTTGCATGCGTGAAGTACCATTACCGAAATTTTCTTCCGGCGCTGATAAAGCACCGCGCGCGCCGGTACCGTGCCGATAGTTCAACTGATAATCCAACACCGTATTGGCGTGATACCAAGTTTGCTTGAAACCGAGTTCCCACGCCGCTACGCGTCGTCGCTGCACTTCCACTTCGGTATCATCGATAAAATTACTGGAGCTACGAAACATCGCACGCGCCGACAACACAGTTTTATTCACGTTGTTGCGAAATAACAGACGCGAGAGCATGATTTCAGTGTTTTGACTTTTGCCGCTGTAAGTGTAGTTTTGGCTGGCACCGGCGACGGTTTGATAGTAGTCATTACTCGATGTCGTCGTGCTCAACAACCAGTAGCCATAAGCTAAGGAGTAATGCCAGGTATGCGCCGAGGTGCCGTGCGCACCGGTATCCTCGCCTCCGACATCGTGATTGAAACTGACATAGAACAAATCGTTAAGCTTGAACAAGTTATCGCCCGATAAGGTCGCACTGGCTTGGTACTTGCCGGTTGCGCTGGAGCCGCTGTCGTCCAAGCTCCAAGAAAAACGTACCGGTGAAGACACGCGGTGATAGCTGATGAGCAGATCACTCAAGCCTGGCTGCGTCGGTGCCGCCGCTACCTGATCGGGCGCTGCCGGTTCGATTTGTATATCGGCGTCTGCAGAAGGAAGCCGTTTTAAATTTTCCAAGGCTTGCTCAATATCGCGCAGATTGAGTGTAACGCCAGGGTGTAGCGGTAGCGCATTCCAACTGCTGGCGCGCGGATCGGAATCAGCGGTAAAGCGAACGCGGTTGACACGACCGTTTACCACCGTGAGTAATAAATGACCAGATTTCAGATCTTGCGGAGCGGCGAGCACACGGGTGGTGATATAGCCTTTGGCAATGATGGTATTCTGCATGCGCGCCATGAGCGCATTAATGCCATTCACGCCCAGGCATAGTCCGTCTTTGCTGTTTGCCGACGACTGCGCTGCTGCGATGCTGAATACTTCGGCATTCAATTTATCTAAGGCGAATTGAAATTGATCAGCGCCATCACCGTTCAAATCAATTTTATCAATCTGAAAACAAGGTGTTTCATTGTCGGGAATACGGTCACTTGCCAGCGGCACCGCTTGTTTCAACGAGGTGCCTTCTTCGCGCGCATCGGTTTGAATTTCTTGTTGTTGACGCAACTGTTGCAAACGCTGTTGCTGGCGAATTTGTTCTTGTGCATCTTGATTCGGAACTGGTGCCGCCACATCGGCCGCAACACTGGAGACGATAAATAAAGAGTGCGACAGACAAAACCCGACAATAAATTTTTTCATACCAAATTTTTTCCGCGAAAGAATTCCTTCATGAGCGCGTGCGAAGCCCCTGCCAAGTGAACCTTGTCAGCGTATTGTTCGCACTGTTAACGATAGACTATGGCGATGTAAACGTTCGCCTCAGCGTGTGAAATTCGTGATGTCAGTTTCTCATTCAGATTTTTCGCACAGCGACATATCAGTCGATATCACTCCACTTTTTAGTGCTTTTTATTTCTGCTCGTTTTGGAGAGAGACGAATAAATTTAGTTCCACGCGCACTTTTCAGATTCGAGAAATAGCTCGGAAATTTTGCAAACAAAGGTTAACCACAGGAAGATCTGTGAGCAGTTAATAAATAGTAATGCGCTGTCGTCGTTGAGAGTTTTCGGTGCAGATTTAGTCAGCGCGACCTGAAGAGGCTATCGCAAAAGCCTGATATACGATTTTTACACCTGAACCATCGCCGGCCGTGTCGTTCCCCCGCACTCTCGCTTCGTCATTCCTGCGTAGGCACACTGCTGTCCGGAATAAATTAATTGACATTTCATTAGAATAATCCCAATTGCAAACGCGCCATTTCTTCTACTTCTCTTCGTCGCTTTCGGTATTGAGAGATTTCCAAGTCTTGTCGTTGAAATAGAGTGGCGCGAATCACGCATAGACACTCCCAAAGGCTTTGTTTTAAGCCATGTGTCTGTTTGTAGAGCGCCACGAGTAAATAACTGATAAGTGCTGTCAATATCTGGATACGCACCGCGTTTTCGGTGCGTCCAAAAAATTGCTTGATCTTCAGGTGTTGCTTGATCCATTTGAAGAACAGTTCGATATCCCAGCGTTCTTTATAGCGCCGGGCAATGGTCAGCGCATCGCTGTTCAAATCATTGGTTATAGTGGATCCACATATCCGGACAACAGTTTAAACTAGTGTCTGTCGAAAAGAGACGAGGCAGACCATGAGTGAAAATAAGAGAAAAATATTTAGCGGCGCACAAAAAGCCAAGGTAGCAGTTGAGGCAATCAAAGGCGAAAAGACGATCAATCAGATCGCCCAAGAGTTCGGGGTGCATCCGACGCAGGTTAGCCAGTGGAAGAAAGAATTACTGGAAAATGCAGGCAGTCTGTTTGAAGGTAAGCGCGGTCCGAAACCGGCCAGCACACAGAACGACCCAGACCGTCTCTATGCCAAAATTGGGCAACTGAATATGGAACTCGATTGGCTTAAAAAAAAGTCAGGGATCAGCCTGTAACGGAACGATTGCAGTGGGTAGAGCCGCTCTCTGCCCTTTCAATCGCCACACAATGCCGTCTCGTTTCAGTCACGCGCTCGGTCGTGTACGACAAGAAAAAGCGCTTGCAAGAAGAGATCAATCCGTTTGATAGTTTGCTGTTGCAATTGCTTGACGAGGAATACACCAGACATCCATTTTACGGCACGCGACGCATGACGCATTACTTGCGAGACTGTGGCCATGCAGTGAACCGCAAGCGCGTACAGAGGCTGATGCAGCAACTGGGATTGGCAGGTATGGCCCCAGGCCCCAACACCAGTAAAGCGCATCCGCAGAACAAGATTTACCCGTACTTACTGAGAGGTATCGATGTCACTCGACCAAATATGGTCTGGAGTACAGACATCACATTCATCAGGCTGCCGCGGGGTTTTGTGTATCTGGTGGCGATCGTTGACTGGTATAGCCGGAAGGTGCTGTCTTGGCGGTTGTCGAACACGATGGATGCGGGGTTTTGCGTGGACTGCTTGGAAGAAGCCATAAAATGGTATGGAACGCCGGAGATTTTTAATACCGATCAGGGTGCGCAGTTTACCAGCCAGGCCTTTACTGGGCTGCTGCTTAGAAACGGCATCAAAATCAGTATGGACGGTCGCGGTCGGGCGTTGGATAATATTTTTGTTGAGCGTCTATGGCGCAGTGTGAAATATGAAGAAGTGTATTTGAAAAAGCATGAAAGTATGCCGGAGTTGGTGATCGGCTTGGCGAACTATTTTATGTTCTACAACGCTGAACGTAAACATCAATCATTGGGTTATCAAACGCCGGAAACCGTGTATGGCTCAGGCGTGGGCGGCGGTGCCAAGATCGTAAACAAATTTGGTACTGAACTGCCTGATTCAAAAAAGCTAGAAAAGAAAAGCACGGTAGTGATGTAGTGCGAATAACGGGGCAGCGCCGCGCAGCTGTGGCAGAAACAGGCACTATCTTAAACTCTTTGAATAATTGTCTGGACTTAGGGGGCCACTTTAGGTTGCCAGTACTAATGGCGTAGGTTTGTCGGCTCTGGCTACCGTAATGCAGCGCAAGGGCTTCTCGTACTGATTGATGCGTTTGCCACCAGGATGTCTGTTTTTAAAACGCACAATTTGATCTTGCAGGACGATGTCTGTGGCCTCTGCGGGAATACTGCGTTCTTCCTCAATGCGCAAGCCTGCATTACGCTTGAAACGGGTCACGAATTGTGCTCCCGCCATATCGATCCGATGCCACCAGTTGTAATCGCAATAGCCCTTGTCAAAGACGTAGATCACCTCTTGCTGCAGCGGGAGCTCTTTGGTTTTCTCCACGTCATTGACATTGGCTGCGCTGATACTTTGCCAAATGGGTATCTGCGCTTGTTCTGCGTACAGGATGTGGAGTTTGACACCCTGTGTATTTCGCGTTTTATTGGAGAGCGTCCAGCGATCAAACTCGCGCCCTTTGAGGGTAATGGAAGTGGAGTCCAGAAGGTAGAGCAGCTCCTTGCTTTGTTGACGCAATGGCCGTGCCACTTTTTGCATGAGCCATGTCACCGCATCGGCAAATACGGTATCGCCGCGACGACTGTTGGCATCAGCCAGAGTGGAGCGCTTAATACGACCAGTGCCGAGATGGTAATGATGGGCGACATGACTGTTAAAGCTGGCCTCCAGAGGACGCAGGCCAGTTGTTCCGCTTAATTGAGCGTAGGTCATCACCACGAGCTGATCCCAGTGACCAAAATGCTTGCTGTATTTGTCAGCTTGATGTTTTTTGACGAGTTGATCAAAGACTCCACGCGGTAGCCCCTTCATTAACTCTTGAAAAGTGTTTATTCTGTACATGTTGCAGGTTTGGTTTTTAAGTTGGTAAACCGAGGTTAACACTCGTAAACCAATGCCTGCAACCCCCTGCAGCTTAGTCAAGAAAATTATTCCGGACAGCAGTGTGCGTAGGCAGGAATCCAGTGGCACGTCAGTGCCTTCAGGGTGAGAACGTCGATCAAGGGCACTTTTTTCTGTGAAATGAACACGTCCTGCTGCGCCTGAGTAGCACAGATATAAAAGGCGCGTACGCGCCACTGGATTGCCGCCTGCGCGGCAATGACGAATTGGACGGCTGGGTGGACGCGTAATCGACCTCGCCTGCTCTCGCCTCGTCATTCCTGCGTAGGCGGGAATCGAGTGGCACGTCAGTGCCTTCAGGGTGGGAGGGTCGATCAAGGGCACTTTTTTTCTGTGAAATGAACACATCCTGCTGCGCCTGAGTAGCACAGATATAAAAGGCGCGTACGCGCCACTGGATTGCGGCCTGCGCGGCAATGACGAATTGGGCGGCTGGGTGGGTGCGCAATCGACCTGACTTGTGGGTAATGATCAGCGCGCTTGTGGCGGGCACCTGGCGGCGTTCGTGCTTAACTGAAAATACCAGAGATGATCGTGTTTTCAGCGCTGAAAACGACACTGGGTTCCCGCCAAAAGCATGCGGGAATGACGAGGCGGTGGCATGCGGGAATGACGAGGCTGCGGCATGCGGGAATGATGTGAGGAAGAACTGCAGAAAAAGAAAAAGCCCTTGATTTCTCAAGGGCCCATTCAAAATTACTGGCGGAGGCGGTGAGATTCGAACTCACGATACAGGTTTAAGCCCGTATGCTTCCTTAGCAGGGAAGTGCCTTCGGCCACTCGGCCACGCCTCCACACTATTACACGCCAAGCCCGAAGAATTGGCAGTAATCGAGATCAAGATAATAGCGGTTCAAATCGCTTTGGTCAACCGTTGGGACTCAACAAAAGCGATTTTTTTCTCTTTTCAGGCTCAGGCACTTTCCAAGCCGAAAGCTTTATGCAGAGAACGTACGGCCAATTCCATATACTTTTCATCGATCAAGACCGAAATCTTGATTTCAGAAGTAGAAATCATCTGGATATTGATGCCCTCTTCCGACAAAGTACGAAACATTTGCGAAGCGATGCCAACATGGCTGCGCATACCTACGCCGACCACGGAGACTTTCGAGACTTTGGCGTCACCAAGTATGCTGGCGGCACCGATGTGTGCCTTGACACTGCCTTCGAGGACGTCCATGGCTTTGCTGTACTCGCCGCGTGGAACCGTGAAAGTGAAATCGGTTTTTCCTTCCACCGATTGATTTTGGATGATCATATCGACTTCGATATTGGCATCGGCCACCGGGCCCAAGATTTGATAAGCAATGCCGGGACGGTCTGGTACGCCGAGTACGGTTATTTTTGCTTCATCACGGTTAAACGCGATGCCGGTGATGGTGGCTTGTTCCATATTTGTATCTTCCTCGAACGAAATCAGGGTGCCGGAGATCGCTTCTTGTTCCAGCGGCATTAGGGGGTCGGTCAGCGATGACAAGACGCGCGTTGGCATGCGGTAATTACCGGCAAATTCAACCGAGCGTATCTGCAATACTTTCGAACCGAGTGAGGCCATTTCCAGCATCTCTTCGAAGGTCACAGTATTGAGCTTACGGGCATCGGACACCACACGTGGGTCGGTGGTGTAAACACCATCGACGTCGGTGAAAATCAGGCATTCCTGCGCTTGCAAGGCCGCTGCAACGGCAACGGCCGAGGTGTCGGAACCACCACGACCGAGCGTAGTAATATCGCCCTTGTCATTGACGCCCTGAAAGCCGGTGATGATGACGATCTTGCCGGCCGCGAGGTCGGCCTTGACTTTACTGTCATCAATGCCGGCGATACGCGCCTTGGTATGAGATGAATCGGTATTGATCGCAACTTGCCAGCCAGCATACGATACGGCTTGTTTGCCGATTGCCAGCAAGGCCATGGCGAGTAAGCCGACCGAGACTTGTTCACCGGTTGAGGTAATCATGTCTAGTTCGCGTGGATCGGGTTGCGCCATGAGTTCTTTGGCCAGACCGATGAGTCGATTGGTTTCGCCAGACATGGCAGACGGAACAACCACTATCTGGTGACCGGCATCATGCCATTTGGCGACGCGCTTGGCGACGTTCTTGATGCGTTCGGTGGAACCCATCGAAGTCCCGCCGTATTTGTGGACGATTAAAGCCATAGATATAGAAAGCTAGAGGTGTGAAAAATGCGAGAAAAAAAAACGAAGCCTTACTCTACATGCTGCTCCGCAAAATAACAAGGCGCTTTCGGCCATGTTTGCTGAAGAAACCTTGGTGCTAAGCAAAGATCAGGCAAATTTTCTATCGATAAAACAGGAAAAATTTTCTGATTACCGAATTAAAACTGCCCAGCACGGTAACTGCTATGCCGCGCCAGCGCTGGGCGCGGCAGGGTAAGAGAGGCCCGCGGGCCATTATGGCGGGCCTGGCGCGGGATGAGCTGAGCGTCAATACTGAGCCTACGCTACATAACTTTTTCATATATGAATATGAATAATCGGTCGCATGCGGCAGCACGGTGAATTCAGGCTTTGGGCGGTTTTTCGTAGGATAAGTTCAGTTCATTCCAGCCGGCATGGCCGAGAATTTGCAGCTCTTCGATGTTTTTTTCGTAAATCATGCCGGCATCAGGAAAGGCTTCGACCGCCCGGTCTATGCTTTCTTCACGCAGTAAGTGCAAAATCGGGTACGGCGAGCGATTACTGAAATTTTCGATGTCATCGGCAGCGCTACCCTCAAATTGAAACTGCGGATGAAAATTAGCGATTTGCAAAGTGCCATCGAGTTCCAATTCTTCCAGCAAACCTTCGGCGACTTCCATGAAGTCATTGAAATCGAGAAAGTCGTTGAGCATGCGCGGATGAATCAGCAGAGTCGTGTCGATTTTTTCCGCACTGGTTTCGGCCAGCAATTCCAACTCTGTTTGCAATTCTTCGAGCAAGGCTTGCGGGGTATCGGCTTGGCTGACGACGTAACGAATTTGCTTTTTGACGTGCACCGCCTTGGCAAACGGGCATAAATTCAAACCGATGACGGCTTTTTCCAGCCATTCTTCGGTGTGGGCAATCACGGTTTCAGGCGTGACGGAAATCATTTTTGGCATGATCAATCGACCTCATTGAAGTCGTGCAGCCTCGGGCAGCCGACGGCACGACAGAGTAAAAAGTAGCAGTATGCCACCAGAGCGAAAAACGGCCCGAAAAATTTTCGGGCCGCGGTCTACTCAATACGATGGAAAGTATTTAAATTTCTTCATACAGAGGTAATGTCAGGAATTCGGCAAATTCATCTGAGGTCGACATGGTTTCAAAGATTTGCGCAGCACGGTCATAGGTCGGGCCGCTGCCGGCGATTTCCTTAACTTTAAGCAACTCTTCCGGGATCATCGCACGCACCATGTCGGCCGTGACTTTGCGGCCATCTTCGAGCTTGCCTTTTGGTGTGCGTATCCACTGCCATACTTGCGAGCGGCTGATTTCGGCGGTGGCGGCATCTTCCATCAAGTTATGAATCGGCACGCAACCATTGCCGGCCAACCAAGCGCCGAGGTAATGGATGCCGACGTTGATGTTGTAACGCAAACCGGCTTCGGTGATCGGTGCTTCCGGTTGAAAGTTGAGCAAATCCTTGGCGCTGACTTCGATGTCGGGGCGTTGCTTGGAGATTTGATTCGGGGCGTCGCCAAGCACTTTCTTGAATTCAGTCATGGCCAGTTCTACCAAGCCCGGATGCGCAACCCAACCGCCATCGTAGCCATCAGCGGCATCGCGTGCCTTGTCGGTACGTACACCACCCATGGCGATGTCATTTTTTTCCGGATCGTTTTTAATTGGAATCAAGGCAGCCATACCGCCGATTGCCGGCGCATTGCGCTTGTGGCAAGTTTTCAATAACAACAGTGCATACGAGCGCATGAACGGTGCCGTCATGGTGACTTTGGCGCGGTCGGCCAGACAAAAGTTTTGGTCGTTTTTGAATTTTTTGATGCAAGAGAAAATGTAATCCCAACGACCGGCATTCAAACCAGCGCTATGCTCACGCAACTCGTACAGGATTTCATCCATTTCGAAGGCAGCGACGATAGTTTCTATCAGTACGGTGGCCTTGATCGTGCCTTGTGCAACACCGATTTCATTCTGCGCCATGACAAAAATATCATTCCACAAACGCGCTTCGAGGTGCGATTCCATTTTCGGCAAGTAGAAATACGGGCCTGCACCGCGCGCCAATTGTTCTTTGGCGTTGTGAAACAGGAACAAGGCAAAATCAAAGATACCACCGGACACGCGCTGACCATCGACGAGCACGTGTTTTTCACCGAGATGCCAGCCGCGTGGACGCACTACTAAGGTGGCAATTTTATCGTTGAGCTTGTATGATTTACCGTTTTGCTCCAAGCTGATGGTGCGGCGCACGGCATCACGCATATTGATCTGGCCGGTGATTTGATTATCCCAATTCGGGGTATTCGAATCTTCAAAATCGGTCATGTAACTGTCGGCACCGGAATTGAAGGCATTGATGACCATCTTACGTTCGACCGGGCCGGTAATTTCTACGCGGCGGCAAGCGAGTGCATCAGGCAATGGGGCAATTTTCCAATCGCCTTCGCGAATCGACTGTGTTTCCGGCAAGAAGTCGGGCAATTCGCCGGCATCGAGACGTTTGGCGCGCTCTACACGGGCGGCCAGCAACGCTTGGCGGCGCGGTTCAAATGCACGGCTGAGCTTGGCAACCAGCGCCAGCGCATCTGGGGTCAAGATTTGTTCGAAGCCTGGCTTGATCTCGCCAAGAATTTCCATACCTTCTGGCAGGCTCAACAAATTGTTCGATTGCGTCATTCTGATCTCCACAAAATTAAAAAAAGCTGATTGAGTACTTTCCAACAGGCACTACCCTATTTTGCCTGAAACCGCGCCTGAAAACAGCGCTCGCTACATGAACTAGAGTATATTCGATCAAAAACAATAGTAATACTTAGTTTTATCACTTTATCTTTTACTTTCAGTTAAAGATAAAATTTTTCGAACCCGCTAAACTACATGCCATGGACCAATTCAAACAGATCAGTACGTTTACCGAAGTCGCGGCACGCGGCAGTTTGTCGGCCGCGGCGCGGGCCGAAGGAGTGGCACCGGCGATGATCAGTCGCCGCCTCGATGCGCTCGAAGAGCGTTTGGGCGTAAAATTATTACAAAGAACCACACGAAAAATTGCCCTCACCAATGAGGGCGCGACCTTTCTCGAAGATTGCCAACGGGTGTTGGCCGACCTCGAAGCGGCCGAAGCGCTGGTATCGGCGCGCAGCGTGCATGCCAGTGGTGTGTTGACGGTTTCGGCACCAGCCGGCTTCGGCCGTCTGCATGTAGCACCGCTGCTGCCGGCATTTCTGGCGGCGCACACGGATTTAAAAATCACCCTCAGCCTCAATGACCGCGTGGTTGATTTGATCGGTGAAGGGGTGGATGTGGCAATTCGCATCGCTTCTTTAAGTGATTCCAATTTGATCGGTGTTAAATTGGCCGATAACCAGCGCGTGGTGGTGGCGGCACCGGCTTATTTGGAACAATACGGTACGCCGCGTTCTATCGATGATCTCAGTGCGCATAATTGCTTGGCCTTTAACAATGATGGCAGTCAGCGCGGTTGGACCTTTCGCCAAAATGGAAAAAATCTCGCCGTTAAAGTCGACGGTAATATGGTGTGCAATGATGGCGAGGTCTTGCATGACTGGGCCTTGGCCGGCAAAGGTTTGGCTTGGCGCTCGATTTGGGAAGTTGGTGCTGAAATCGAGAGTGGTAAACTGGTGACGGTACTTGATGAGTACAGTGCTGCCGGCAACGATATCTATGCAATTTTTACGCAACGACGCCATTTACCATTGCGGATACGCGCCTTTGTTGATTTTCTGCGTCAGGCTTATAGCGATCCGTATTACTGGAAAGATAAGCCGAGTTAAAAAAACGGGCCTGAGGCCCGTTTTAACTGTATCAGAAACGATGCTTTAAAACTCTTCCCATTCGTCTGCCTTGGCGGCCGCGGACGATTTCCTTGCCACTGAGGCTGAGGAAATGGCCTTCAAAGCAACTTTCGGTTTGTGTGCCGCCGCACGTGGTACAGCGCGCGGTGGCGCGACAACTGTTGGCTGCGCGACCGCTTCATTGGCCTGCACTTTGAAAATACCGACCGCGTGATTGAGGTTATTCGCTTGGTCACGCATACTGCCGGCTGCAGCCGCGGCTTGTTCGACGAGTGCGGCATTTTGCTGAGTCGCCTCATCCATTTTCGCAATAGCTTGGTTCACCTGCGAAATGCCATCACTTTGCTCATTACTGGCGGCGGTGATTTCAGCCATGATATCGGCAACACTCTTGATCGAGACGACAATTTCTTCCATGGTTTTGCCGGCATCATCGACCAGTCGCGAACCTTCTTCGACTTTGTCGACCGAATTGCTGATCAATTCCTTGATTTCCTTCGCTGCACCGGCCGAGCGCTGAGCCAGGTTACGTACTTCGCTGGCTACCACGGCGAAACCGCGGCCTTGCTCACCGGCACGTGCTGCTTCGACCGCCGCATTCAAGGCCAAAATATTGGTTTGAAACGCAATGCCATCGATGACACCGATGATATCGACAATTTTCTTCGAACTCTCTTTGATCGATGACATGGTATGCACCACATTACTCACCACGCGCCCGCCCTTGCTGGCCACTTCCGAAGCGGTCAGCGCCAGGGTATTGGCTTGACGTGCATTGTCGGCATTTTGTTGCACTGTCGATGTCAATTCTTCCATCGAGGAAGCGGTTTCTTCCAGGCTGGCGGCTTGTTGTTCGGTACGTGAAGATAAATCCATATTCCCGCTGGCAATCTCGGTAGCCGAGACGGCGATGGAGCCGCTGCTCTGTCTGACCATGGTCACGGTTTGTACCAAGCTTTGGCGCATATTTTCCAAACCGGAGACAAGTTGCCCCATTTCATCGTTCGATTCCGGCTTGATCTGATTGGTCAGATCGCCGTTACCGATGGCAGTGAATTGCAATAAAGCTTGCTGCAAAGGGTGAGCAATGGCACGTAGTAAAAAGTAGGCGGAGATGAATACAGCAGTCAAGCCGGCCAATACGCCGAGAATATCGACCCAGATGAAGGTGGTGAACTCACTCTGATTCTTCTTCAAATCAGCCGTGGCACTGGTGAATTGATAGGCATTAAGTTCTGTAATTTTATCGGAATAGGCGGAAAACAAAGCGGGTACCAGCGTCATATTAATGCGATCAGCTTCGTCTTTATTGCCTGCCTTGAGCGCCGCTAATATGGGCAACTCGGCTTCTTTGACAAATTTATCGCGCACCACCAGCACTTCAGCGGCAAGTTTTTTCTCTTCGCCGTCTTGCGGTAAATTCATGTAGTTTTCAAAGGCCTTATCCGATTTGACCATATAGTCTTCGGCTTTTTTGATGGTCAGCGCGGCATTCGCGTCTTCCGGATGCATAATCACGCGGTCAAGTGTCACACGTGAGCGCATCAATTCATAACCGGAACGCCCAAGATTATCAACAGCCGGCAACTGATTGGTAAATAATTCCTGAATCGCGGCATTGCTGTTACGTACGCCGTAAATACCCATCAAGCCACCGATGGTTAGCATGATCGCCATAAAGGCCATGGTGCCGATTAAGCGCAGTCTGATCGTCAAAGTAAACATTATTTTTCTCTCTCCCCCGTCGGTCTGACAGCTCAAGCGCCAGCGTACCGGATATATATTTATCGATGTTGATAAAGAGCAATGTTTCCGCAATTACTCTGGACATAGTATAAAGTTGATTTGCAGCTTTATTGAAACACTTTTGCGATTAATAAAAAAAATCCCCGACATGTCGGGGATTTTTTACAACATGGCTTTTTCAGGAGCCTATCGCATGTCTTATTACAGAGGAGCGATGTTCGAAGCTTGCTTACCTTTAGGGCCTGTCGTTACTTCGAAAGAAACGCGTTGGTTTTCTTTCAAAGATTTGAAGCCGGAAGATACGATAGCGGAGAAGTGAGCGAACAAATCTTCACCACCTTCATCAGGAGTAATGAAACCAAAACCTTTAGAATCATTGAACCATTTAACAATACCTGTTGCCATTACAATTTCCTATTTCAGTTAATGTGGGCACTTGCCCGATAGATCGTTTCAACCAAGTAAGAAATGACAGACTGATACTGCACCACCACTTTGAATCTCAACGACTATCTGATTATACTCATAATTTTCATCCGTGGTAAATAAATTTGCAGATAAACTAAATTAATCTATTTATTTGCATTTTTAAACCACGGTGCCTGTTGCTCTTCACACTTACCTGGTCACCATATTTACGACTATCATGGCGGTTCTGATATTTTGATTGAAAGCAAGATGCGCCTTCCTTTACTTTGCCGCAATCCGTTACTGATAGTGTGGGTGTGGGCCTGCACCAGCGCTACCGTTCAGGCCACCCCCATATTACGCTGCCAATTGACCTACGGCGGTGAAACGCAAACCATCGAGGCGCAGCTCAGTAGCGACCCCTATCATATCCCACTCACCGATGTCGGCGGGCGCTTTAAGTTCAAGGCTGCCATGATTGGCCAGGATGCGCGTATCGACTATATCAAACTGTATGCGTATTTTCAGACTTGGCATGGTGATGTGCCGATACAACAAGCCAGTTATGCGCCACCGTTTCCGCACGCCGCGGGTCGCTTGCCCTTGGGGCCACATACTATGTTGTATGCCGGCGAACTGGAACGCGAATTGCAATATGACTGTACTTTAGAAAACCCTTTACCATGATCCCTACCCTGTTGCGCGGCGCTGCCGCCCTCACTGGCGCACTGTGCTTGTGCGCCACCCCTGCCGGACAGGCCGCCACCGTGCCGCCGACGGTGAGCCTGTTATTTGCCGGCGATATCGTGCTCGATGGTGCGCCAGGTAAGTGGATTGCCGATGGCAAAGATCCGCTGGCACGCTATGCGGCCATTCTTGCCAGTACCGATATCCGCATCGCGAACCTCGAATGTGTGGTGGCCACCAGCGGCAAGCCGGCCGATAAAAACTTTACTTTCCGCGCCAAACCGAGCACTTTACCGCTGCTGCATCATTACTTTGATGCAGTATCGATTGCCAATAATCATTCCGGTGATTTTGGCAAAGCCGCTTTCGTAGAGATGCTCGGCCATCTTGAGCAAGAACAATTACCGTATTTTGGTGGCGGACGCGATTTGCTGGCCGCTCATACTCCCTTGATCTTCGAGCGCAAAGGTATCCGCATTGCTTT
Source organism: Undibacterium sp. CCC3.4 (assembly GCF_034347425.1). Classification (GTDB taxonomy): domain Bacteria; phylum Pseudomonadota; class Gammaproteobacteria; order Burkholderiales; family Burkholderiaceae_D; genus Undibacterium. Next base: position 2,967,390 of record NZ_CP133779.1, on the reverse strand, counting down.
GCTCGGCTACGATGAATTCATGCCGCGCAGTTTTGAAGCAAATACGGGCGCAGCCGGCATTGCCTGGAGCGAGGAAGAGCAAGTCGTGGCCGATATACGACGTGCGCGCACGCATTACCACGCCGACATCGTCATTCCCTTCATGCACTGGGGCTGGGAAAACGAGCCCACAGCCAGTCCGCGTCAGCGCGCTTTAGCGCGCAGCATGATACAAGCTGGTGCCGACGCCGTGATCGGTGGCCACCCGCATGTGACGCAGGATATTGAATATGTTGACGGTAAGCCGATTATTTACAGCTTGGGTAATTTTTTGATGGATTCGCTCGACAATGATGCCCAGACCCATGGTTGGGTGTTGCGCTTAAACATCAGCGCCAAGGGCGTGACGGCTTGGGATACGCGTGCCGCCGATCTCGATGACGAGGGTATTCCGGCACCGTCAGCGCAGGCCGTGACACCGTGCGCGCATGGTGATGGTAGTGTGCAACAGTGCAGCAATCGCCTTACGGCTTTTCAGCCACAGCACTGATACGGCGCGCGGCCGGCACACGCAAAGTCAGCGCGCTGTCGGCCAGTGCCACGCAGGGTAAGATCCAACCTTCTTGTTTTTCTTCTGCGCTCAAGCCGGGCCAATCGATGCCGTAATGTATTTGCCCCGCTTCCAAGCGACACAAACAGGTTCGGCACGTTCCGTTGCGGCAAGAACTGGGTAAGACAATGCCCGCCGCGGCGGCGGCTTGCAAGAGTGTGTAAGCAGCCGGCACAACACATTGCCATTGCTGAGGCAAGAGCGTCAGCAAGTGCGCGTCATGGTTTTCTTGAATACTGAGATCCATAAGCTGTTGGGCGGCCTGCTAATATACTTCAGACGACGGTTTGCAAGCGCATCGCGATGCCCATGTCGCCGGCGACTTTCAGCTTACCCATCATGAAACCATTCATCGGGTTCAATTGACCGGTGAGCAAGGCTGCCAAGTTTTCGAGCGAAATCGAAATCGTGCAAGCGGCTTCGGCATTGTCATTCGACACCGTGTTAGGGGTGGTGAGTGCATCGACGAAGACCACGCCATCGCTGCCGCAATCAAATTTCAATGTCGCATTTAATCCACTGTCGTCACCGACTTTAGTGCGAATTGCTGTTGTGCATGCTGATAAATCCATATCTGTTCCTTTGGCTTGAGAATGGCCACAATGTAGCATGGCTCAATATTGAGGAACAATACTAGACTTATTATTTCAAGATGCAAGTCAAGAGCCAGTAGTGCTCATTGCGCACGATGCGGATATCGCGCACCAAGGCACCAAACTTTTTGCGCAAGGCGCTGTCGGTCGGGAAGTTTTTAACGATGGCGACGCGGGTGCCGTCTTCTTGCATGCGGAACTGAAAGGTATTACCTTCCAAATCGGTGCGTGCAATGGTAGTACTGCTGCCTTCGACATAGTTATTATCTAACAGCACGAGCATCGTACCCTTGCCCGCACCTTTACTGAGCTTACTCAATACCGCGACTTGCTCTTCGCGTTTCACGTGCGACCAGAAACAGCCGGCAAAACAGGCGCTGTACGCATCGGCCGGCGCATCAGGCAGATCGAATATATCGGCCAAGGCCAGTGTCACTTTACCGGCCGGATAGGTTTTCGTGCCGGCGATATCGAGCATGCTTTGGTTGATATCGGTCGCATGCACGCTGCTGGCCAGTGGTGCATATTTTTCGGTCCAATAACCGGTTCCGCAGGCTAATTCCAGCACGCGCTGGCCTTTGAGCACTTCGCGAACGCGCTCATGCATTTCACGCAAGTCGGTCTGGCGTTCCGGTTTTTGATAAACTTGCTCTAAGCTTTGCGCGCGCTGAGCATAATAATCACGCATCGTCTGTGGGGTCATTCTTGGTTCACTCATTCAAAATTTTAGTCGACAGCGATGGAGCTCGCTGCCCGGAACAGCCCGCTGGCGGGCCATTACAGTTCGTAATTGTCGCCGTGGCCCTGCATGGCACTCTCGACCATCTTGCGCGTCAAGGCAGGATTGAGCAATTCGATGAAGGTATAAATATAGCTGCGCAAATACGCACCCTGCTTGATTGCCACGCGCGAAACATTCATGCCGAACAGATGTCCGACCGGAATGGCACGCAAATTCTTATCCCGTTCAGCATCAAAAGCCATGCCAGCGATGATGCCGATACCCATGCCGAGTTCGACATAGGTCTTGATGACATCGGCATCGATGGCTTCGAGCAAAATATCGGGCTTGAGATTGCGTATCGTAAATGCATGGTCGATCTTGCTGCGACCGGCAAACGCCGCATCATACGTGACCAGCGGATACTGGACAATATCTTCCAGCGTGACGTGTTTCAGTTTCAGCAGCGGATGCTCAAGCGGCACGACTACCAAATGCTCCCACTGATAACAAGGCAAGGAAATCAAGCCATCAAAACCAGCAATGGCTTCGGTTGCAATGACGATATCGGCTTGGTCACGCATGACCATTTCGGCGATTTGCTTGGGATTACCCTGCAATAGTGACAAACGCACCTTAGGATATTTTTGCATGAAAGCTTGCACAACCTTGGGCAAGGCATAGCGCGCCTGTGTATGCGTCGTGGCGATGGTGAAGCTGCCACTGTCTTGCGCGGCATATTCTTTGCCGATGCGTTTCAAGCCGTCAATTTCCTGCATGATCACTTCGACCGACTTCAATACCGCCCGCCCAGGCTCGGTCAAACCGCGAATACGCTTGCCGTGGCGAGTGAAAATATCGACGCCGAGCTCTTCTTCGAGCTCGATAATGGCCTTGGAAACGCCAGGCTGCGAAGTAAACAGTGCCTTGGCGGCTTCAGTCAGATTAAAATTCTGCCTGACTGCTTCGCGCACAAAGCGCAATTGATGTAGATTCATAGAGAAATTGGAGTTTGCTTATACTTGCAAGCTTTGGTAAAGCTAAATTGTTATACTCCCTGAAGTATATAGAGACCACGATAAAAATTCCATGCCCATTCGCCTTTACTCGCCGCCCAAACCACTGTTTTTTTACTTTTTCGCTATTTTACCTCTGCTTTTGAGCGTTTTTACGGTCCAGGCTGAAAATATTGCCACACAAGTAACACCACAGAAAGCTCCGAAAATTTGCCTGGCCTTGTCTGGCGGTGGTGCCCGCGGCTTTGCCCATATCGGTGTACTCAAGCAACTCGAAGCCATGCATATTCCTATCGATTGCATCGCCGGCACCAGTATGGGTGCGGTGGTGGGCGGCTTGTATGCCGCCGGCTTGTCTGCTACGGAAATCGAAAAAAAGCTGGAAAATCTGAAACTCAATGATATCGCGCTCGACCGCGTGGCCCGCCGCAACCTGCCGCAACCGGTGCGCGAGGAAGACGATCTTTACCCGCTCGGTGCCACGCTTGGCGTCAGCAGCGAGGGGGTAAGACTGCCGGCTGGGGTAGCCCAGGCCAGCCAGTTTCAGGAGTTAATACAAAATTGGACTGCGCATTTGCCTCCGGCAATCAATTTCGATCAACTGCCGATTCCCTTCCGCGCCATCGCCACCGATCTCGAAACTGGGCAGATGGTAGTGTTCGACAAAGGTGCGCTGCACAAAGCGATACGCGCCAGTATGGCGGCACCGGGCGTGTTTGCACCGACGGAAATCGATGGACGTTTACTGTCGGATGGCGGGCTGGTACGCAATTTACCAGTCGACATCGCGCGCAGCATGGGTGCTGACATCGTGATTGCCGTCAATATCGGCACACCGCTGCTGCCACGCGATAAATTACAGACGCTGTTCAATATCAGCCAACAAATGGTCAACATTTTGACGGAACAAAATGTCCATGCGCAAAAAGCCCTGCTGCGCCCACAAGATATCTTGATCGAACCAGACCTGCGTGACATCGGCTTTCTCGACTTCGACCGCGCCAAAGAAGCCAGCGTCATCGGTGAACAAGCGACCCTCGCGCTGGTCGAAAAATTATCTGAGCTACACTTATCGGGACACTTATTTGTAGCATCTCAACAAATGCGCCTGAATCCGCAACTACCAACCATACGCATCGGTTTTGTTGATATCGAGACCAACGGCGCGGTTCCCGAACAAGATATCCGTCGTCAGTTGTCCATCGAAATCGGCAGCGTCTACAATGCCGAAACCATCAATCGCAAGCTGGCTATCTTGAATAATGCGCGCGAATTCGATAGCATCGGCCATGAATTGATACAACGCGATCAACAATATGGCTTGCGCATCAAAGCCAACGGCCGCAATTGGGGACCACATTTTGTACGCTTCGGCTTGAGTTTGTCGAGCGGCTTCGATGGGGTCGGTGGCTATCGCTTGCAAGTCGGGCATCGCCGTCCTTGGTTGACACCGGGCGGCTTGGAGTGGCGCAACGACATTGAGCTCGGCAATACCGTCAAACTGCACAGTGAATTGCGCCAACCGCTGTTCGAACGCGAAGGCATGTACTTGGCACCCTACGCCGAGTTCAGCCAAGACAGCTTCAACACCTATATCGACAACACCCGTGTGGCGGAATTCAGTATGCGGACTATCAAGGCCGGCAATGACTTGGCCTTCCGCATAGGCGAGCAAAGCGTACTCGGTGAAGCGCGTATCGGTTTCTTATTCAGTCAGTACAATATTACTCCCAAGCTTGGTATGGTTCAGTTGACCGATGCACAGGGTAATAGCAGCAGCTATCCGCTAGCGCACACTACCCTGCAACAATTCGGGTTCAAAACCAGCGTCGTGATTGATCAGCTCAGCGACAGCAGTTTTCCGCGCGATGGCTATAAACTTGGCGGCAGCTTGTTCGCCGGCTTGGATAAATCAAAAACCAATTTCCAAGAGCTCGCGCTCGACAGTGTCTGGGCGCACAGTTGGAGCAACCACAGCGTCAATCTGAAATTCAGCGGTGCCGGCTTGTTCGTCAAAGATAGCGGTGCCAACCAAACCATGGGCCCGACTTTGGGTGGATTTCAACGTTTATCAGCCTATCAGCAAGATCAATTCCGTGGCAATTACATGCTTTACGGCAGTGCCACATATTTATTGCGAGCAGTCAATTTCGAAATGGCTGGACAAAGTTTATTCCTCGGCACCTCTTTAGAACTCGGTAATACCTGGGACACCGGCAAAGAAATCACCGCCGCTTCGCTACGTAAAAGTCTGAGTGTTTTTGCCGGTTTTAATAGCTTTATGGGGCCGATTTATCTCGGTTTTGCAGTTGGGCAGAATGGCTCCAAAAACGTCTTTTTCCAACTTGGCCGGCAATAAGCACGCGGCCCCACCTCAGCGGGAAAACGCCTCAACCACGCTTTGCTCAATTGCACCAAACACGGATTTGCCGTTTTTATCAAACAACTCGATCTTGATGCTGTCGCCGAACTGCATGTACGGCGTCACGGCGCTGCCGGTGGCAAGCTGTTCCAAGGCCCGTTTTTCGGCGATGCAACTGTAACCCTTGCCAGCGTCTTTGTTCGAGACTGGACCAGAGCCGATCAGGCTGCCGGCCGTGACCGCGCGGGTTTTGGCTAAATGAGTAATGAGTTGCGGAAAAGAAAATGCCAGGTCGACCCCAGCCAAAGGCTGCCCAACCAAGCGCTGATTCAAGCTGGAACGCAAGGGCAGATGCAGCTTGCCATCCTTCCAGGCCTCACCGAGCTCATCGGGTGTCAGTGCGACCGGGGCAAACGCCGTAGCTGGTTTGGCATGGATAAAGCCGGCGGCTTTGGCCGATTCGGCTGGCATCAAGTCGCGCAGCGACACCTCGTTGGATAACAGAATCAAACGTATATGCTCGCCGGCATGCTGACTTTTCACGCCCATAGCCACATCACCGGTGATGATCGCAATACCACTCTCGAAGTCGACCCCGCCATCGGTCGAGGCGAGCACGATGTCATCGCAGGGGCCGAGCAAGGCATCGCTGCCGCCTTGATACATCAGTGGCTCATGCAAAAAACCAGCGGGCAACTCGGTCTGCTCGGCTTGGTGCAACAGAGCAAGATGGTTGGGGTAGGCATAGGCATGCACACGTTGAAAGGCCCGCGGCAGCGGTGCCATGCAGTTTTTTGCAACAAAATCAAAACTGTTCGGTGCCCGTCCTGCATTCAAGCGCAAGCTCAAGGCTTCCAGTTGCGGCGCGATGAAACCCCAGTCATCGAGCGCCGCTTGCAAGCTTGGGGCGATGCCGTTGGCAATGCAGGCCGTTTTCAAATCACGCGCCACAACGATCAGTTGACCGTCTCTGGAACCATCTTTAAGCGTTGCAAGCTTCATATATTTTCCAATTATTTATGACTGTAATCAATTTTATCCTAACGAAAAATTGAAAATTATTGTAAAGTTCCAGTTAGTCCACTAAATTGCTTTTAATCTAATTTTGTGTCTTGCCGGCATTCAAATCCCCCCCCCTTGCTCACCACTCAAAAGGAAGTCTGCATGAACTTCGCTAATCTGAAAATCAGCGTCCGACTCGGTTTGGCCTTCGGCCTCTCTTTATTGATCATCGTCCTCATGATCATCCTTTCGATAGTGCAACTCAATGAGATTGCCGATAAAACCAGCGCTATTTTGGATAAGAATGCCGTCAGTGTAATCAGCGGTTTGGAAGTCGCTTCGCTGGTACAAGAAAATGGCAGCCGCACACTGGAAATGTTCATTACGCCGGAACAAAGCAATCGCAGCAAATTGTATGCGGCGATTGATGCAAATAGAAAAAAAATTACCGACTTGTTGGAAACAATCAAGCAACAGGCACAAACCGAACAAGAAAAACAAGCGATCGAGCGACTTACTGTCTCGCGCACAGCGTTTGTCAGCGCTTTCGCGAAAACCGCCGACCTCATTGAACTCGATCAAAAAGACGAAGCGGCAGCGATGATGGCTGGCAGTACCTTCCCGAAACTCCAACAAGCGCTGGCCGACATTCACAGCCTGTGCGATCTGCAAAAAGCCAGCATGCAGCAACATGGCAAAGATATCAAAGACATCATCGCTTTATCGCGCACGCTGATGTTTGCGCTGGGCTTGCTGGCACTGCTGGCCAGTGCCTTACTGGCAACGTGGATCGCCCGCTCTATCACCAAGCCACTGGCGATTGCCGTGGCGGCGGCTAAAAAGGTTGCTGCCGGCGATTTGAGTAGCAAGATAGACGTGCGCACCAGCGATGAAACCGGTCAGTTGCTCAGTGCCTTGGTCGATATGAATCATAATTTGGCGCAGACCATCACTCAGGTTCACAGTAGTACAGCAATGATTTCCACCGCCTCGGCTGAAATTGCTGCCGGCAATGCAGACTTATCGTCACGTACAGAATCGCAAGCAAGCTCGCTGGAAGAAACGGCATCGTCGATGGAAGAATTGACTTCTACCGTCAAACAAAATGCCGACAATGCCAAAACTGCCAATCAACTGGCGATTTCCGCCTCCGATGTGGCGCTCAAGGGCGGCAGTATCGTCAGCCAAGTGGTCAATACCATGGGCTCGATCAAAGATAGTTCGAGCAAGATCGTCGACATCATCGGTGTCATCGATAGCATCGCCTTTCAAACCAATATTTTGGCTTTGAATGCGGCGGTTGAAGCGGCTCGTGCCGGCGAGCAAGGCCGTGGTTTCGCGGTGGTTGCCGCCGAAGTAAGAAATCTGGCCCAGCGCAGCGCCGGTGCGGCCAAAGAAATCAAACTGTTGATTGACGATTCGGTAGAAAAAGTTCAGCACGGCAGTCAGCTCGTCGGTCAGGCCGGCACCACCATGGATGCCATTGTGATTTCGGTGAAACAGGTAGCCGACATCATGAGTGAAATCACGGCCGCCAGCCAAGAGCAAAGTGCCGGTATTGAACAAGTCAATCTGGCCATCACGCAGATGGATGAAATTACCCAACAAAATGCGGCCTTGGTGGAACAGGCTGCGGCAGCGGCGGAAAGCATGCAAGAACAGACGGCTGCGCTGGAGCAAGTAGTCAGTATTTTCCAGCTTGGTGCCGAACATACTCGCCACGCGCCGCGTCCAGTGCAGACACCGGCAGTACGCGCACCAGCCAAAGCGGCTGCACCGGCCGTGCCGGCCGTGCGTGCGGTTCGTGCTGCGCCTAAAAAAATCAGTGCCAAGCCGGCAGCCAGCACTACCGGCGACTGGGAAGAATTTTAAGCAAAAAAAGATGCCTGACCAGAAACATCGTCGGCAAGTTTGAGCGTAATATATTGTCCTCGGGGTAAGTGCTATTTCGGCACCCCCTCCTTTTTCAAGGGCACTATGGCTCAGTCACGCACATTGCAGCAATTTTTTCGCCAATTCAGCCAAGGGGGCGTGCTCGGCATCGCCCTGTGCGCTGCCCCCCCCCTGCTCTGCCACGCCACTGCGCTGGCGGCCGATGCTGCCCAGCATAGCGTGACGAACAGTAGCGCGCGTCAATTGCAAAGTCTGGCCGAGCGCTATTTCGCGCAACAAATACGCTACGATCCGCTGTTTGCCACCTATGCTGGAGAACGGCGCTACGATGATCGCTTGCCTGAAACCCTCAATCCAGGTGTCAAGGCCGAACAAGTCGCCGGTCTGCGTCGACTGCAGCGTGAATTGCGCACGGTAAACCGCGCGCGCCTGAATGCAAGCGAGCAAATCAGCGATGATTTGCTGGCCTACGAATTGCGTAACACTTTGAGGCTGGCGCCATTCCGTGACGAGCTCATGCCGCTCAACCAAATGGACAGTGTGCCAGTTACGCTGGCCCAGTTTGCCAGCGGCCAGAGCGCCCAGGCGCTCAATACGGTGGCCGACTATGAGATTTTCTTGCGCCGACTGGAACAATTGCCGCAATGGTTGAAGCAAGCCACGCTCAATATGCGCCAAGGGATGCGCAGCGGCATCGTCTTGCCGCGTAGCTTGGTCACTGCCATGTTGCCGCAATTCCAGCAATTGCTGAACGAAAATGTCCGTGAACACGCTTACTATGCGCCGGTGCTGCATTTTCCGGCCAGCTTCTCGGCGGCCGATCAAGCCCGCCTCAGCCTGGCGTATGAACATGCCATTGCGCAGCAAATCTTGCCGGCGCTGCGTGACTTCACCGCTTTTCTGCAACATGACTATCTGCCCGCCAGTCGTAGCAGCAGCGCTTGGAGCGCCTTGCCCGGCGGTACAGCTTGGTATAGCGCTTGGGTCGCCAGTCAAACCACTACTACGCTCAACCCGGAACAAATCCATGCCATCGGATTGCGTGAAGTAGCACGCATACAAAGCGAATATGTAACACTTGGACCACGCCTCGGTTATCACGGCCAGCCGGAAGATTTACCATCATGGGTAGAGCAACAAGCAGGCTTTCGCCCATACAAAAGCGAAGCCGAGGTACTCGACGCCTATCGCGCCATTGATGCCAAGGTACGCGCCAAGTTGCCGGCGCTGTTTGCCAGCATGCCGAAAGCCGCGCTCGATATTCGCGCCGAACCGGAAATCAGCCGCGCAGCCGCCTCTGACCATTACAGCCCACCGGCTCCCGATGGTTCGCGCCCCGGCATTTTTTGGGCCGTCATCACCAATGCCAACGAGTACTCCACGGTGGGCATGACGACACTTTTTTTACATGAAGGCCAACCGGGTCACCATTTCCACCTGGCCTTGCAGCAAGAATTGGATATGCCGCAGTTCCGCAAACTCGGCGGCAATAATGCCTATACTGAGGGCTGGGCCTTGTATGCCGAAACACTGGGCCATGAAATGGGCTTGTATCAAGATGATCCGGCCGCTTATTTCGGTCACCTCAATGATGAGATGCTGCGCGCCACGCGTCTGGTGGTCGACACCGGCATCCATGCCAAGGGCTGGACACGCGAAGAAAGTATCGCGTATTTACAAAAAACCCTGGGTTACAGCGAAGCGGTGGCACGCCAGTGCATCGAGCGTTATATGGCATGGCCGGGTCAGGCGCTCGGGTATAAAATCGGCGCTTTGAAGATTCTTGAGCTGCGCCATAAAGCAGAGCAAGAATTGGGTAAAAACTTCGATATCCGCGCCTTCCACAGCGCCATCCTGAGCGACGGTGCGCTGCCGTTATCTATGCTGGAGAGCAAAATTCTGGCATGGATAGCCGCACAAAAAGCGTCTGCCCGCGCTCAATGAGTGGCAGCAACATGGCGTAATCCTGCGTTAATTGTAAGTTTTCGTGATGCTCGGTTGACCTTCCCGGTCAAGGCGAGCAAAATGCAGTGCATAAAGCAATACAGTGCGTCATGCTGCACTACGCCAACTCAAGCGCGGTTTCGGCCTCAGTGATGTTTGATTCCTCCTATGTAGACCATTGCGATGACCCGATCTAAAGCTCTCAAAAGCATCATCGAACAAGCCAACCAAGGTGACTTGGTGTTTCCGACCAATGTCGCCGCGACGCTGAAAATTCAGCAAGCGCTCGATGATCCCGATTGCGTCGTCGATAGTGCCACCAAGTTGATCATGAACGAACCGCTGCTGGCCGCGCGCGTGGTGGCGATTGCCAATTCGGCGGCATACAGCCGCGGCAGCGATGTCACCAACGTCAAAGCGGCCATCAATCGGCTCGGCTTTCGCAGCTTGCGCACTATCGTCGCCACCATCATCGTGCGCCAACTGGCCGGCACCAGCAAAGAACCGGCCATCGTCGCCATGACCCAAAAATTGTGGGAGCATACGGCCCAGGTGGCGGCGCTCTCGCAAGTGATCGCGCGTCGTATCACGCGACTCGACCCCGATACGGCGATGTTTTCCGGCATTGTGCATGAAGTCGGCAATTTTTATCTGCTCTCGCGCGCCGAAGAATTCCCCGCTTTACTGGAACCGGAGCAGCCGGCGGAGATCAGCGAAGATTTGCCGGAATTCGCCGACACCATAGTCGATATCGAAAGCACGGAATCCATCATCGGCCGCGCCGTGATCAAGAATCTGCAATTACCACAGGCGGTGGTGGTAGCACTGGAAGCGCTGTGGTTCGGTTTGCGCGCGATGCCGCCGGAAACGCTGGGCGATACGATTCTGCTGGCCAATGAGCTGGCGCGTACCCAGTCACCACTCGATTTCAATTCGTATTCGGAATCGGAACGCTTCAGCTCCGAAATCGACTTTGTCGTTGGTGACGGCACCTTGAACAGCATACTCGAAGAATCGGATGAGGAATTGCGCTCGCTGACGGCAGCGCTGATGGCTTAAGGAGACAAGTGCCGGCCGGCCGCAGTATAGGAATGCCCTGCACAAGTGAGCGGAAATGTTTCATAATCAGTGCATCTGATTGATGATGAAACATTTCCGCCTCACTGTGAAACAACATGACACCTCCCGTTCACACCCGTGACACGCCTGATCGTCCAGTCATCTGGACGGTATCAATTTCCCGTCTGTTCGACATGTTTCGCGACATCATGCTCGAATATGATGGTCAGGCCGAAATCATTCCGCTGCAAATGGGCTTTGAACAAGCGGTCGAGCATATTCGCACCCGACTGGCGCATGAACGCTGCGATGCCGTGATTGCAGCCGGCTCCAACGGTGCCTACCTGAAGTGCCGCTTGCCGGTACCGGTGGTCATCGCCAAAGCCAGCGGCTTCGACGTCATGCAAGCCTTGGCACGAGCGCGCAAAGTCACGCCGGAAATCGGCTTGATCACCTATCAGGAAACCCTGCCGGAGCTGGCTGAATTCAAAACCACCTTCGGCTTCAAGCTGGCGCAACGCACCTATGTAACCGAGGAAGATGCACGCGCCCAGATCAGCGAACTCAAGGCTGCCGGCGTGCGCGCCATCGTTGGTGCCGGTCTGATCACCGATCTGGCAGAAGAAGCCGGTCTGACCGGAATTTTTCTGTATTCGGCCAGCTCGATACGGCTGGCCTTCGATGATGCGATAGAAATCGCCCATTTAACGCGCTTGGAATCGACCCGCGGCCGTCAACATCCGGCGGCGGCCTCGTTACGCGCCAAGCATGGCTTGCACGATTTGCGTGGCGATTCCGAGGCCATGCAAACAGTACGCCGCACGCTGAGTCTGTTTGCGCGTTCACCGGCCGCCGTGCTGTTGCAAGGAGAAACCGGTAGCGGCAAGGAATTGGCGGCGCAAGCGATTCACCGTGAAAGCGCACGGGCACGCCAGCCATTTGTCGCAATTAATTGCGGTGCCATCGCCGAATCGCTGCTGGAATCGGAATTATTCGGCTATGAAGATGGTGCCTTCACCGGTTCGCGCCGCGGTGGCCATGCCGGTCTGTTTGAAGCGGCCCACCGCGGCACGCTGTTTCTTGACGAGATAGGCGAAATGCCACTGCCGCTGCAAACCCGCTTGTTGCGCGTGCTGGAAGAAAAAGAAGTGGTGCGGGTAGGCGGAATTCGGCCGATTCCAGTCGATGTGCGCATCATCAGCGCCACCCATTGCGATCTCGATGCGCGCCGCGAGAGCGGGCAATTCCGGGCCGACTTGTTTTACCGCTTGGCCGTGCTGCGTTTGAACTTGCCGGCCTTGCGCCAGCGCCGCGACGATATCATGCCCCTGGCCGAATGGTATCTCAAGCATGGTTTGGCGGCGCTGGCGCTGCGCCCGCATGCCAGCCTGCACGCCGAAATCAGCAGTTGCTACGGTCTGTTATGTCGCTACGATTGGCCCGGCAACGTGCGCGAATTGCGCAATATGATGGAACGCCTGAGCTTGTTTCTGGCGGATGAACCACTGCAAGCGCTGAGCCCGGCTTTTTTGCAAAAAGTGTTACCAGAAATCACCACCACGGGCAATTTGGCGATCGCACCAGCTCCAGCGGCCGTCATTAAACAGGAGGAGATTTCCGTAGAGCAAGTAATGCACAACTTCAATCACAACCGCGAAGCCGCCGCGGCCTTTCTGGGGATCAGCCGTACCACCTTATGGCGTAAGCTGAAGAAACATTAATTGAACATCCTCACTAGAAATAAGAATACAGAGTAAGGTAAAATGTTTTCCGGTCGGCATCACGCTGGCATCACACAAACACCTACCGCCCTACATTTAAGCAGTGCTGAATCCTGATAATGACAAAAAAAATATTGATTGTTGACGACAGTAAAGTTTCGCGCATGGTCATACGCGCCCATCTCAAAGCCGTCCATCCCGAATGGGAATACATCGAAGCCGGTTGCGGCGAAGATGCGATCAAGATGGTTGACGAAGCCCACCCCGATTTTTGTACCATGGATATTAATATGCCGGGTATGCTGGGCACCGATGCGGCCGAACAAATTCTGCTGGCCCATCCACATATCCGGATTGCGATTTTTTCTGCTAATGTGCAAGATACCATGCAAACTCGCGCCACCACGCTCGGTGCTATTTTTGTCGCCAAACCGGTCACCGAAAAATCGATTGCCATCGTCTTGAATTATTTTAAGAGAGAACCATGATCGCACTCAGCGAACTGCATCTTGATGCCTTGAGCGAAGTATTCAATGTCGGGGCCGGCCGTGCCGCCGCCAGTTTGTCGGAAATCGTCGGCGACGAAGTAAAGCTGTCGGTGCCCTCGGTGGAAGTGCGCAAGTTTTCCGAAGTAGACAACGACGTCATGGGTATGAAGAGTGAGCGCTACGGCGCGGTTCATCAAACCTTCAGCGGCGCGTTCGAAGCCGAGGCTATTTTGCTGTTTACCGAAGACCATGCGCTGGAAATCGTGCGCGACATGATGGGTTCGCAAATCAGCATCGAAGACTTGGCTGAATTCGAACAGGAAGCCATGTGCGAGCTCGGTAATATCATTCTCAATGCCTGCCTCTCGGCGATGGCCGATATGCTCAATATTCCGCTCAATTGCTCGCTGCCCGACTACGGTCTGGCGACCATGGAAGAAATTTTCCGCCGCGTCGGCCATGCCGACGATGAAGCGTATCTGCTGTTGTTGCACATCGATTTGGCGATAGAAAAACGGCGTTCCGAAGGACATCTGGTGTTCTTGCTCAGTTCTACCTCGCTGCAAGACTTGGTTACCCAGATCGATCGCTTTTTAGGAGAAATCTGATGCCGGTCGCGTTGCCCTCATCGCCTGCCCTGATGGCAGAAATTTTCAATACGATCAACTTGGGCTTGATCGTGGTCGATGAATCGCAACGCGTGATACTTTGGAATACTTGGGTTGAAAAACACAGCGATATCAGCACGGTGCAGGCCTTGGGAAAATTACTGAGCGCAGCCTTCGCAGAAGCGCCGAGCCCGGCCTTCGCCAATGCTGTCGCCAGCACGCTCAAATACGGCTTACCAGTGATGCTGTCGAATGCCTTACATCGCTCGCCGCTGCCGTTTTACCCGCGCGATGAGGAATTGCACGACAAGAAGCGCCTGCACCAGTCGATCACACTGACGCCCCTCACGCTCGATGGCCGGCGTTGTTGCCTGATACAGATCACCGATGCCAGTACCTCAATCAAACGTGAAAAAATTCTGCGTTCGCATTCAGAAGTACTCAAAAAAGAAGCCACCACAGACAGTTTGACCGGCATTTACAATCGCCGCTTCTTCGATGAACATTTCAAAATGGCACTCGCCACCGGCATACGCAGCAATACGCCCCTGTCGATCTTCATGGTCGATATCGATTTTTTCAAAGAATACAATGATCACTACGGCCACGTCGAAGGCGATAAGGCGCTGGTCGCTGTGGCCAGCGCACTCAAGGCGCAATTACAGCGTGCCAGTGATGTAGCGGCACGTTTCGGTGGCGAAGAATTCATTCTATTGCTACCGAATATGAGCCAGTTGATGGCCGAGCAATTCGCCGAAAAACTACGCTTGGCGATTTGGGATTTGAGTATCCCGCATGCTATGTCGCGCATCGTACAACGACTTTCCATCAGTGTCGGTTTTTCCACCTACACCAAAGCCGAAGCCAAAGACCCACACTCCTTGCTACGTACCGCCGATGCCGCGCTGTACGAAGCAAAGCGCAACGGCCGCAACCGCTGTTACTATCTGCCTCTGCCGGAGCACAAGCTTGACAAGCCGACGACACCAGCCTGACCACAGCACCGTCCTTTCCACCTCTATTGATCGAGATTCCACGCCATGTCCTATCACTTTTCCGCACGCCGCCGCCTGCAACTGCTGTTGACCGCCGCCGCACTGGGACTTTCCACGCTGCCGCAACTGAGTATGGCCCAACAGGCCGCCGCTGCACCGACCGTATTGCGCGTGTCGGCGATCCCCGACGAAGCACCGACTGAATTGCAACGTAAGTTCAAACCGCTGGGCGCGTATCTGGAGAAAAAGCTGGGCATGAAGATTGAATTCATTCCCGTGACTGACTACGCTGCTTGTGTAGAAGGACTGATCAATAAAAAGATAGACTTGGCGTGGTTCGGCGGCTTCACCTTCATTCAAGCCAAAGTGCGCAGCAAAGATCAAGTCATTCCGCTGGTGCAGCGTGAAGAAGACGAAAAATTCAAATCGGTTTTCATCACGACAAAAAAAGACATACAAAAACTCGAAGATCTGAAAGGTAAAACCTTTACCTTCGGTTCTGAATCCTCCACTTCCGGTCATTTGATGCCGCGCTCTTACTTGTTAGCGGCCAAGATCAATCCTGATACCGATCTCAAACGCGTCGCGTTTTCCGGTGCGCACGATGCCACCGTGGCAGCGGTTGCCGGTGGCAAGGTGGATGCCGGTGCTTTGAATATTTCAGTATGGGAAAAATTACTCGCGCAAAACAAAGTCGATACCACTCTGGTGCGCGTGTTTTACACCACGCCTGGCTACTTTGACTACAACTGGTCGGTACGCGCCGATATGCCAGCCGATTTGCGTAAAAAACTCAGCGATGCTTTCTTGTCGCTCAACGCCGCCAATCCGCAGGATAAAGAAATTCTCGATTTGCAAAGAACCGCGCGTTTCATCCCGACCAAGGCAGAAAATTATGCTGCCATCGAAGCCGCCGCCCACAACGCTGGCTTACTCAAGTAATGCCGGCAGCGCTGTCTCTACAGCAGCTAGCGGTGCGCCATCCCGGTACCGGCGTGCCGCAGTATGCCTTACGCGATCTTAATATCGAGATCCCGGCGGGTGAGCAGATCGCTCTGATTGGCCCGTCCGGGGCCGGCAAAACCACGCTCTTGCATACCCTTGCCGGCGCGCTGCGACCGAGCAGCGGACATTTGTTCGTCGGCCAGCAAGACCCTTGGCAATTATCTGAAAGCGCACGCCATCGCTGGCGTCGGCACTTGTTCCTGGCCCCGCAAACAGCGCCCTTACCGGCGCGTCAGCGCGTCATCACTACCGTCTTGGCTGGCCGTTTGCCGCACTGGTCGCTGCTGCAGGCGCTGCGTAATCTGATCCGCCCACAAGATCCGCGCGCGGCTTGGCAAGCGCTGGCACGCTTTCATCTCGAACATAAGCTCTATGCGCGCGTAGATCAACTCTCGGGCGGCGAGCGGCAACGCTGTGGTTTGGCGCGGCTGTTACTGTCGGACGCGAGCTTGCTACTGGTCGATGAGCCGCTGTCGGCACTCGACCCGACCTTGGCACAGCAAACGCTCGCCACTTTGCAGCAAGAAGCCCGGCAACGTCAGGCCACCCTGATCTGCAGTTTGCACAATGTGGATCTGGCACGCAGTTGCTTTGACCGTCTCATCGGTTTGCGTGACGGGAAAATTTTATTCGATAGCCGCGAAGTCAGCGACCACATGATCGCCGAACTGTATCGCAATGCCCAGTCGACCGTAGCAGCACAGCTATGAGCAGCAACACACCAGGGTTTCCGGCCAGCTTGGCACGTGATCCGGCGTGGCGCGGCCGGGTCATGTACAGTTTGTTAGCATTGCTATTGCTGTGGCCACTGGCCCAGCTGAGCGAATTTCAACCGTGGATACTGCTCGATGCCCAAAGCCTGCGTGCCACGGCTGGTTTTCTCAGTCATTTTTTCCCACCCGAACATTCGGCCGAGTTTCTCGCCATCGTCGCCAGCGCGACTTGGCAAACCATCGCCATGGCCACTGCCGGCATGACGCTGGCGATACTGGGCGCGCTGCCGATGACGCTCATCGTCAATCAACAATTATCGATCTCGCGCTTGGGCGGCGGCCGCATGCGCCATTCTTCGCTGGCCGTGCGTCAAGCGGTGCGCTGGCTATTGGTATTCTTGCGCAGTGTGCCGGAATTAGTCTGGGCTCTGCTGTTGGTACGCATCATCGGCCTCGGTCCGACCGCCGGAGTGTTAGCGATTGCACTGACTTACTGCGGCATGCTGGGTAAAGTGTATGCCGAAATCATCGAAGCCAGCGATCCGACGACCTGCCGTACTTTACTGGAAAACGGCAGCTCGCGGCTGGCGGCATTTTGTTTCGGCAGCTTGCCCGATGCCGCCTCGGAACTGGTGTCGTATACCTTGTACCGCTGGGAATGCGCGATCCGCGGCTCAGTCGTGATGGGCTTTGTCGGTGCCGGCGGACTCGGCCAGCGCATGGATGAATCGATGAAAATGCTGGCCGGTGCCGAAGTGTCGACCATGTTAATCGTCTTCGTGCTGCTGGTGGCCGCTGCCGATGCACTGAGCCAAGCTTTGCGCAAGGGTTTGGCATGAGCGCGAGCAACTCCATGCCAACGGCCCCGCCGCTGCTGAGCCTGCGCGGCATGCTGTTATGGGTGGCCGCGATATTGCTGGTCGCTGCCAGCTTCATCAGCTTGCAACTCGAATGGCGCACGCTGCTGAGCGCTGAGGCAGTACGCAGCGCCAGCGAATTTTTGCATGGTTTCATGCCACCCGATCTGACCCCTGCGCTGCTAAGAAAAATCGGCTTCGCTACGCTGGAAACCCTGGCCATGTCGGCGCTCGGGACGGCGCTGGCCACCGTGTTCGGGCTGTTACTAGCGCTGCCAGCCAGTGGCCGCTTCGGCCCACTGGCCAGAGCATCGACGCGCTTGCTGCTCAATATTTTGCGCGCCGTCCCAGAATTGGTATGGGCTTCCATCATGCTCATCGCCGCCGGGCTTGGCCCGTTTGCCGGCACCATCGCTTTGGCGGCGCATACCAGCGGCGTACTCGGCCGCTTGTTTGCCGAAACTTTAGAAAATCTGCCACCGGCCTGTGCCACCAGTCTGCGCCTCAACGGTGCCTCGGCAACGCAAGCCTTCTTGTATGCCAGCCTGCCGCAAGCTTTGCCACAAATGCTGTCTTACACCCTGTACCGTTGGGAAAATAATATCCGCGCCGCCGCGATTCTGGGCGTGGTCGGCGCTGGCGGTTTGGGGCAGATGCTGAAGTACCATTTATCTTTATTTCAAATGCCAACTGCGGCCAGTGTCATTCTCGCCATGCTGCTGTTAGTGGCAGTCGTCGATGCACTGAGTTTTGCGATTCGTAAGCATTTGACGCAGTGAGCCGTGGCCCCCGGCACAGCTTTATCATTCCCGCATGCCGCAGCCTCGTCATTCCCGCATGCCGCAGCCTCGTCATTCCCGCATGCTTTTGGCGGGAACCCAGTGTCGTTTTCAGCACTGAAAACACGATCATATCTGGCATTTTCAGTTAAGCACGAACGCCGCTGGATTCCTGCCAAAAGCGCGCAGGAATGAGGTCGCCACCAGTTGAGGTAATGATACCGACTCAATACCCTTTTGCGACAGCCTCTGAAGGCCGGGGTTTCAAACCCTGGTCAGATTTTTGATGATGCCGACTAAAACCACAACTCGGAACCGCCGCAGCGCCACTATTTGTCAAATTCTTACATTTTCATCATTGACAATTTATCCACGAAACCCGATATTGATGAATGATTAACGATCACTTTTCAGTTCAGCCGAGGATAGCCATGCCCAATATTAATTTAGAACAATTGTTCAATACTTATCTGATTCCATTCGGAATCAAAATTCTCGCCGCCCTGGCCATTTGGATCATAGGCGGCATGCTGATCAACTTGCTGGTCAATTTGCTCGGTCGTGCGATGGCGGCGCGCAAGGTTGATCCAACCTTGGTCAACTACGGCAAGTCTACCCTTAACGTGGCCTTGCGGATCGCCTTGGTCATGGCGATACTCGATGTCTGCGGCATACAAACTACCTCGTTCGCGGCCTTGATCGCAGCCGGCGGTGTTGCCATCGGCGTGGCGTGGTCGGGTTTGTTAGCCAATTTTGCGGCCGGCATTTTCCTTGTCATCCTGCGCCCATTCAAAGTCGGCGACGCCATCAGCGCCGGTGGTCAAACCGGTGAAGTCACGGAAATCGGCTTGTTCGCTACCACCATCAATACCGGTGATAATTTGCGCGTGTATGTAGGGAATAACAAAATTTTTGCCGACAACATCATCAATTACTCCGCCAATCCGCTGCGCCGAGTCGATTTGAAATGCCAGATCGCCAATGGTGTCGTGCCGCAGCAAGCCATCGACACCTTGAAACGTCACCTCGCCACCGTCAATAATATTGCCGTCAGTCCGGCACCGACGGTGGAAATTCTGGAATTCAATCCGGCCGGTACGCTGATCACTTTGCGTCCGTATTGCAGCAACAAAGATTACTGGCAAGTGTATTTCGATACCAATAAAGCCATCGTCGCCGCCTACGCCGAAGCCGGCTGGCCGGTGCCGGCAGTGCATCAAATTGCGGTACAGCAAAGCGAGAAATAATTTTCTGCATTGCCGCATGCGCGCCGCTGAGCCGGTATGTTTTTTGCAAAATGTGCACACTGTGGTTAATGCTTATAGTGTTCAACATGGCAGTATGGGATGATTAGTCCTCCATTCACTTTCCGGAGTCCAACGCATGAAATTCCCACATTGCCTGCTATTCGCGCTGTCACTCACTGCTTTGCCATTCGTCCATGCTGCCGATAACAAGGCTGATGCGGTCGCGATGGTTGAAAAGGGAAACAGCTATTTGCAAAAAAATGGTAAAGATGCCT
Organism: Undibacterium sp. CCC3.4; assembly: GCF_034347425.1. GTDB lineage: Bacteria > Pseudomonadota > Gammaproteobacteria > Burkholderiales > Burkholderiaceae_D > Undibacterium. The sequence continues at coordinate 2,947,523 of NZ_CP133779.1, read as the reverse complement.
TGATCAAAACCATTTCAGAAAAAAATCCCGAATTTATCAACGGCGATATTTATCTGTATGTGCGCGCCATCGATGGCCCTATCTTAGCCCATCCGGTCAATCCTAAATTGGTCGGTAAAAACATGCTGGATTTGCCAGACGCCGATGGCAAGCTGTATCGCAAAGAAATTCTTGCCTTGGCCAAAGCCAAGGGCAAGGGTTGGGTCGATTACCGCTACAACAATCCGGTTAGCAAGCAGCTCGAAAATAAGTCGACTTATATTTTCCTGGCCGGCGATGTGATACTCGAAGCCGGTATTTACAAGGGCAAGTAACAGCGCTTCTTTTGCGCAAACAACTAAATGGATCGTCGCAAGCGACGATGGAAAAGCCTCTGGAAGGGGTTTGCATCCCCTCCCATCGGGTCGCTCCTTCGTCGCTCACCGGCCTGAAGAGGCTGTCGCAAAAGCCTGATGGACGTTTTTTACACCTGAAACACCGCATACCGCGTCTTTCCTGCATGCCACAGCCTCGTCATTCCCGCATGCTTTTGGCGGGAACCCAGCGTCGTTTTTTACACTGAAAATGCCACAATTTCTGGCATTTTCAGTTAACCACGAACGCCGCTGGGTTCCTGCCAAAAGCGCGCAGGAATGACGTGGCCACCAGTTAGGGTAATGATACCGACTCAATACCCTTTTGCGACAGCCTCTGAAGGCCGGGGTTTCAAACCCTAGTCAGATTTTTGATGAATCTATACTTTTACGCTGTCGCTACTGGCAGTGCTTGCTGTACTTAACAACGGCGACGTGGAAACCGGATGCAGCGTGCGCTGCATCCGGTTAGCTTAACTACTCATACCCAGCAGATTTATTGATAATCCGATAGCGGTACGCAAGAGCAAAACAGATTGCGATCACCATACACATTGTCGGCACGACCTACCGGTGCCCAGTATTTTTGGTGACGCAATGACGGCAGCGGATACGCGGCCGTTTCGCGGCTGTACGGATGCGACCATTCGGCTGCAAGCAAACTCTGTATCGTATGCGGTGCATGCTTGAGCGGATTATCTTTGGCATCGAATTCAGCGCTGGCGACTTTGGCGATTTCTTCACGAATCGCGATCATGGCATCGATGAAGCGATCGAGTTCGCGCAATGATTCGCTTTCGGTCGGTTCTATCATCAGCGTGCCGGGTACCGGGAAGCTCATGGTCGGGGCATGGAAACCGAAGTCGATCAAACGCTTGGCGACATCTTCATTGCTGATGCCGGTGGCATCGGTGAGCGGACGCAGATCGAGTATGCATTCATGCGCGACCAAGCCGTCGTGACCAGCGTAGAGCACCGGATAATGTGGTGCCAGACGCTTGGCGATGTAGTTGGCTGCCAAAATCGCCGTTTCGGTTGCCGCTTTCAAACCTTCGGCACCCATCATGGCGATGTACATCCAGGAAATCGGCAAAATACTGGCCGAACCGAAGGCTGCCGCACTGACGGCAGAAATGCCGTTTTCGCCGCGCATATAACCGGTCGAGGTATGGTTCGGTAAAAACTGCGCCAAATGCGCCGCCACCGCCACCGGACCAACGCCCGGTCCACCACCGCCATGCGGAATGCAGAAAGTTTTATGCAAATTCAAGTGACTGACGTCGCCACCGAACTGGCCCGGTGCCGCGACACCGACGAGCGCATTCATATTGGCACCATCGACATACACTTGACCGCCATGGCTGTGCACGATTTCGCACAACTGCTGTATGCCTTCTTCGAATACGCCATGGGTAGACGGGTAGGTCACCATCACAGCGGCCAGATTGGCACTGTGCTGTTCGGCCTTGGCTTGTAAATCATGCAGATCGACGTTGCCTCGTTCATCGCAAGCCACGACCACCACTTCCAGCCCGACCATCGAAGCCGAAGCCGGATTGGTACCATGTGCCGACGAAGGAATAAGACAGATATTGCGATGCCCTTGACCGCGGGCGGCATGGTAAGCCTGAATCACCAGCAAACCGGCGTATTCACCTTGTGAGCCTGCATTCGGTTGTAAGGATACTGCGGCATAGCCGGTAGCCGCACACAACATGGCTTCGAGTTGCGCGATCATTTCGCGGTAGCCGATGGTTTGTGTATCAGGGGCAAACGGATGGATATTGGAAAACTCTGGCCAAGTAACCGGTACCATTTCGCTGGTGGCGTTCAATTTCATAGTGCAGGAACCGAGCGGTATCATGCTGCGATCGAGCGCCAAATCTTTATCGGCCAAACCACGCAGATAACGCAGCATTTCATGTTCGGCATGGTAGCGCTGGAAGGTAGGATGGCTGAGGAAGGCGCTGGTACGCAGCAAGCCGGCCGGAATCGCGTCCACCACAGCTGCTTCGATGGCAGCAAAATCCGGCAGTGTGCGGCCATCGGCAAAGATAGACCAGAGCTTGAGAATATCGCTGCGCTCGACCGTTTCATCGATTGAAACACCGACCGCTTCGGCACTGATTTGACGCAAATTATAACCGGCTGCAACGGCAGCAGCATGAACCGCAGCGGCGTTAGACACCGTGACTGTGAGCGTGTCAAAATAACTGCTGTTTTGCAGCGTGAAGCCAAGCTGCTGCAAACCACCGGCCAGCACGCCGGTCAGGCGTTGCACGCGTTGGGCGATCTGGCGCAAACCGGCCGGGCCGTGGTAAATCGCATACATCGAAGCGATCACCGCGAGTAACACTTGGGCCGTACAAATATTCGAGGTGGCTTTTTCGCGACGGATATGTTGTTCGCGCGTTTGCAAAGCGAGGCGATACGCTTGCTGACCTTGGGCATCGACCGTAACGCCGACCAAACGGCCCGGCATACTGCGTTTGTAGGCGTCGCGCGTGGCCATGTAACCGGCGTGCGGGCCGCCGAAACCGAGCGGCACACCGAAACGCTGACTATTCCCCACCACCACATCAGCACCCCATTCGCCTGGTGGCGTAATCAGTGTCAAGGCTAATAAGTCGGCAGCGGCGATGACGAGTGCGCCTTTGGCATGCAAGGCGGCGGCATATTCGCGGTAATCGCGGATATCGCCATTGACGCCCGGGTATTGCAAGAGCACGCCGAAACAGGCATGTTCGAGCGCATCGCTACCATGACAAGTGCGGACTTCTATGCCCAGCGGTTTTGCGCGGGTCGCGATGATTTCTCGTGTTTGCGGCAAGACATCGGCACCAACATAAAACACTTTCGAGTCCGATTTACCGACGCGCAGTATCAGCGTCATCGCTTCGGCCGCGGCCGTGCCTTCATCGAGCATCGAGGCATTGGCGATATCGAGACCGGTCATGTCGGTGATCATGGTCTGGAAATTAAGAATCGCTTCGAGACGACCTTGCGAAATTTCCGGTTGATACGGCGTGTAGGCGGTGTACCAAGCCGGATTTTCAAACACATTGCGTAAGATCACACCCGGTGTATAGGTGTTGTAGTAACCCTGACCGATCAGCGATTTCAATACCTGGTTTTTGCCAGCCAATTGCTTGAGCTGGGCCAAGGCGGCTTGTTCTGATTTGGCGGCGGTAAACTCAGCCAGCGGCAGCGTATCGTGGCGGCGTATATTGGCCGGTACGATGGCATCGATCAAGGCGGTGCGATCAGCATAGCCGAGCGTGGCCAGCATATGCGCCTGTTCAGCCGGCGATGGCGCGATATGGCGGGCGATGAAAGCGTCGTGGGCTTCCAATTGAGTCAGTGAAGGTCGGGTCATGATAGGGGCGCAGTAGTCAGATGAGGCAGAGAAGAATCGAAGCGATGCGCCACTTCAGTGGCGCGTCACAGGCCGGCGGCATTGCCGCCGGCACAGTAGCAGCGGTATCAGCCGATATTGCCGGCGTAAGCGGCAGCATCGAGCAAGCCGTCGATGTCGGCGACATTGGTCGGTTTCAATTTGAACAGCCAGGCGCTGAAAGCATCGGTATTGATACTTTCCGGTGCATCGGCGACCGCTTCATTGACAGCGATGACTTCGCCGCTGACTGGCGCATAAATATCGCCGGCTGCTTTGACCGATTCCACCACGGCGCAGTCTTTACCGGCCGCTAATACGCTGCCAACTTTCGGCAAATCGACGAAGACGATGTCACCCAAGGCGTCTTGGGCAAATTCGGTGATGCCGATCGTGAGCGAGCCATCGGCTTCGAGACGTACCCATTCGTGGGAAGTGGTGTATTTCAATTCTGCTGGGATATTCATGAGTAGCTTTCCAAATAAGTAATTAATAGTGTTCACATAAGATAATGAGAGTCACGACGGCGCCCGTCGCTCAGGCTACCAGCACTTTGCCGTTCCGTACAAATGGTAATTTAACGACCGTGGCGGCGAGCTGCTTATCGCGGATCACGACGTGCACGGTGTCGCCGATGGCTACACCCAGCGGCAAGCGCGCCAAGGCGATCGCTTGCTGCATGCTCGGGCTGAAGGTGCCGCTGGTGATTTCACCCTCACCTTGCGCACACAAGACTTTTTGATGGGCGCGCAGAATGCCGCCTTTTTCACGCAACAGCAAGCCGAGGAACTGTGCGCTTTGGCCTTGCTCGAGCAAAGCTTGTTTGCCGACGAAATCGCGCTCGCTGAGCAAATCAATCGTCCAAGCCAGACCGGCATTAAGCGGATTGACACTTTCATCCATATCTTGGCCGTACAAATTCATGCCTGCTTCGAGGCGCAAGGTATCGCGCGCACCGAGCCCGGCCGGTGCCACACCGATGGCGGCCAAGGCATTCCAGAGTTCGGTCACACGGCTGGCTGCCACGGCGATTTCGAAACCATCTTCGCCGGTATAACCGGTGCGCGCCACCATGACTTCACCGTAGGCGGTAGCGGCCACGATGACGGCATTAAAAGGCTTGAGGTCGACGCTGGCGGCCTGCGTTTGCGGCAAAATCTGCCAAACTTTGGCGCGCGCATTCGGCCCCTGCACAGCGATCAGCGCAAACGCATCCGCGCCATCGCGTCGTGCCGTGATGCTGATACCGGCGGCGGTGGCGTCATTGTGTGCCTGCATCCAGGCGACATCTTTGGCGGCCGTGCCGGCATTGACGACCAAACGAAACCAAGTTTCATCGAAAAAATAAATGATCAGATCATCGACCACGGTACCGGCCGGTGTCAGCATGCATGAATACAGGGCTTTGCCCGGCACTTGCAGCTTATCGACATTATTGGCCACTAAACCACGCAGAAACGCACGTACCTGCGGGCCGCGCAGATCGACCACGCACATGTGCGAGACGTCAAACATGCCACAGTCGCCGCGCACGGCATGGTGTTCTTCGATTTGTGAACCGTAATTGACCGGCATATCCCAACCGCCGAAATCGACCATCTTGGCACCGGCTGCGCGGTGTGCGCCGTTTAATGGAGTCGTGTTGAGCGGTGTGGCCGCTGCGGTCGTCGCTGCTTGCGTCATGAGAAAAACCTCGTCGTTACCAAAATGAAAGGGACGAACAGCCACACGCCGACGAAAACTTCGTCTGCATGCGACAAATCGCATCCCCCTCTGTCCTGATACCTGAGAGATTACGAGCGGCCAGCCGCTCGTGCGCACCTTCGGTGGGCAGTTCGACGCATCGCGCCGCTGCCGCTCTCCAGAGTGTGAAGCGCAGTGCTCGATGGCTCGCTGCGCTTCATTGACCGGTCCTTTATGCCTGAGAGTTTTCGGGTGTTAGCCCCTTCGGCGGCATCCGCATGCGGATGCGCTCTCCCGATCAATTGTTCAGATTATATAAGGCTTGCATGAACTTGGATATCATCCGATCAAAATATTTACGCGGCAGCGGGCAGCTCACGGTGCCTGCAAGATCAGTGTTTGCCGCGTATGCGCCCTCACATCGGCCTCCAGCAGATGTTCATTGACATAGCGACCGGCGGCAAACGCCGCGGCCTGATCATTGTAATGTTCATCAAACAAGACGCCGCTCTGGCCGACCGGATTGATACCCAGCGCACTGCCAGGCGCGGCAAAATCGATCAAGCGCCGAGTCGACGGGCCATACACCACCGGCCACGGTGCCGGCGCAATCGGGCCTGACAAATTATTCGGCACTTCGCGCCCACCAGGAACGGCGAAGCTGCCAATATTAAACAAGCGGTCGAGCGGCTTTTGCTGGCCCAGCGGGTGATTATGCGTGAGTGTATGTAATTTACCCCAAGCCCAATCATCACTATCCTTGCCCGCCACCTGCTGCAGATGAGCGATACTGTCATGCCAAGCAGCGAGGAGAATGTCGGCGCGGCTTTCGCGCGCCGGCGTGCGCGTATCATCCCACCACGGCGACTGCTCATCGGCTAACAGCCTGACGATTGCCTCATCGAGAACGCGCGTGCGCAGCAGGTTTTTGAATTCCACCGGACCCAATTCATCGGCAAACGCATTGTTGGCAATCTGGTAGAGCATTTGCGCAAACAAGCTCGGTGCGATCGATTCGCGTGTGAAGCGATGATCCCACTTACTGAGGATGTCGAGCAAACGCAGATCAGCCGGGGCCTGCAAGCCGGCGCGTAATATCGGCAGCAAGGGCTGCAACACCCGCTGGGCATAGTCGGTCTCGACATCGAGCGCAATCGCTTGGCTATTCGTGGTGTCCCATTTGACACCGGTTTGATTGAGTAAATGGTCGAGACGGCGCGCCCGATCGGCTAAATTGTAATAGCCTGGAATAACAATGCCATGCGCAGAAACCGGCTGACTGTTAGCCGACACAATGTAGCCGCGCGCCGGATTTTCTTCCTGCGGGTTAGCGGCAAAATCATAAAAGCCGTTTTTATCAGCCGCGCCGGTACTGCCATCGAGAATGAAGGCAGGATTAACCTCAGGCGGTCGGCGTACCAACTTGGCTGCCGCCCACCAGCCTATATCACCGCGCGCATTGGCCCAGACCACATTGAGGCCGGGGGCATGAATCAAACGCGCCGCCGCGCGCGCCTTGTCCAAGGTATCGGCCCGATTCAAATCATAAAACGCATCAAGCACCGGGTTCTCGGTTTCAAGAAAGGCCCACCACATCGCCACCGGCGTCGTGCCATAACTCTCAGGGAAGGCATCGGTGATCACCGGCCCGTGCGGCGTGCGGCGCAAGTGCAGCTTGACCGACGCTTGTCCTTTCACTTTAATCTCTTCCTCGCGGCTACTCATTTCTACCCACTGGCCGTGGTACCAAACTTGATTCGGCTGCGCCGGATTGACTTTTTCGGCGATCAGATCGACATCGTCGTTCTGAAACATGGTTAAACTCCAGCCAAATTGCTGGTTATGACCGAGCAAAGCGAGCGGATTGAGGGCTTGGAAATGGCCGTACAGTTCAAAGCCCGGCGCTTGCAGCTGCGCCTCATACCAGACCGCCGGGGCCGAATAAGCGATGTGCGGATCACCGGCTAACAAAGGCTTGCCACTGGCGGTACGTGCACCGCTGACCACCCAGGCATTACTGCCCTCAAACTGTGGCAAACCGAGATCAGCAATCGCGGTTTGGCTGACTTGGGCAATGCGGCTCAAGCTGTGCCAGTCGGCTGCCGCCAATTTCGGTGCCGCTGGCGCGCCCACGAACACCCCCTGTGGATGCCAATCGAGATCGAACACGTGTAAATACTGAGGGCCAAGTTGATCACGAATTTTACTCAAGGCCGGTTCGGTGCGAAACGCGGCAGCAAAACTGTAAGCGGTGTATCCGGAAGCGGCGATGGTGTCGGCCACCGTGAATGCTCGCTTAGGGATCTGCAGCAAATCGAATTCTACCGGGGCGGCATGGCTGGCTTGATACTGATTGACCCCATCGAGATAGGCCAGCAAGGCACGACTTGCCGGCCGATTCAAATCGAGCTTGGCCGCATACTTCTGCGCATGTTCTGCCAAGCCCAAGGTACGAAACAAACGATCGACCTCGAGCAATTTCGGGCCGAGGATCTCGGCCAACTCACCACGCGCCAGGCGACGCAGCATTTCCATTTGAAACAAGCGGTCTTGCGCGTGCACATAGCCGAGCGCCCGATACAAATCGGTTTCGTTGCTGGCGCGAATATGCGGTACCCCACGCTCATCATAACGCACCTCCACCGCCGCCGTCATACCACTGAGATGAACCAAGCCGTCGCGCTGCACCCGTTTGCCACGCACATACCAAGTTGCCGCCATCGCCACGCACAGCAACAACAAGAACACCACGAGCGCGGTTTTTTTCAAGATCGCCTTCATTATGAAGCTTTCAGCAAAATTATCAGGTAGCGTTAATTTAAACCATTTATTCCGGCGGCGATATAGCCAAGCTACGCCGACCGGCAGCAGCATGGCAAATGGGCGATAATAGCGGCCGCAGCACGCAGAGAACTTGAATTTGATGTTTCCAGTGCCATTTAGCAACGACCCTAGACCTCCTTACTATGGAATCGCATGAGCACAACTAATCCGAGTAGCGCGGCCAGCCAGCGCAGCAGCCTTCACACCCTGAAAGGTTTGCTGCCTTTTTTACGTCCCTACCGCCGGCAGTTCATCCTGGCCGGCCTGGCCTTGCTGGTCGCGGCGGCGGCGACGCTGGCCATCCCGGCAGCATTCCGGCAAATGATCGATCTCGGTTTCGGTAACAACGGCGCCCACAATATTACCCATGTCGACCTGACTTTCCTGGCCTTGTTCGGCCTGGCCGGTGTGCTTGGGCTCGCTACCGCCGCGCGTTTTTACTTGGTTTCTTGGCTAGGTGAACGCGTCACTGCCGATATCCGCAGCGCCGTGTATGCGCATGTGCTCACGCAAAGCCCACAATTTTTTGAAACCACCCAGACCGGCGAAGTACTCTCGCGCCTCACGACCGACACCAGCCTGATACAAACGGTAGTCGGCACCAGTATTTCCATGGCCTTGCGCAACGTCTTACTGTTTCTTGGTGGCTTGGTGATGTTATTCGTGACCAGCGTCAAGTTGTCGGCCATCATCCTCGTCATGCTTGCTCTGGTAGTCTTGCCTATCGTCATCTTCGGTCGCCGCGTGCGCACACTCTCGCGGGATTCGCAAGATAAAATCGCCGATGCCTCGGCGCTGGCCGGTGAAATTCTCAATGCCATGCCTACCGTGCAAGCCTTCACCCATGAACAGCTCGAAGCCCAGCGCTTCGGCACCTCGGTAGAAGCCGCCTTCGGCACCGCCATGCGCCGCATACGCGCGCGCTCACTGTTGACCCTGATCGCCATCTTATTAGTTTTCGGTGCCATCGTCTTCGTGTTATGGCTCGGTGCTCATGCCGTGATGCAAGGTCGCATGAGCGGCGGCGAACTCGGACAATTCATCCTCTACGCCGCTGTGGTGGCCGGTGCCCTCGGTGCGCTGTCGGAAGTCATGGGGGATGCCCAGCGCGCCGCCGGTGCCACCGAACGCTTGCTGGAATTGATCGAGGTCTGCTCGCCGATACAAGATCCGGCGCAGCCGCTCGCCTTACCCGCGCGCCCAAGCGGACAAAAAACCGGTTCGACTTTAAGCCTCAAGGATCTGGAATTCCACTATCCATCGCGCCCCGACACCGCCGCGCTGGCCGGTTTGACGCTGCAGATTGCGGCCGGTGAAACGGTGGCCGTGGTCGGCACCTCTGGTGCCGGTAAAACCACGCTGTTTCAATTACTGCTGCGCTTTTACGATCCACAACGCGGCACGATATTGCTTGACGGTATAGATATCCGCGCACTCAGCTTGCACACGCTGCGCAATGCCATCGGCATCGTGCCACAAGAAACGATTATTTTTTCGGCCAACGCCATGGAAAATATTCGTTACGGCAAAGCCGACGCCAATGATGAAGCAGTGATTGCGGCCGCAAAAATGGCGGCCGCCCATGAATTCATAGAAAAATTACCGCAAGGCTACCACTCCTTCCTGGGCGAACGCGGCGTGCGCTTATCGGGCGGACAACGTCAACGTATCGCCATTGCCCGCGCCCTGCTCAAGAATCCGCCCTTGCTATTGCTCGATGAAGCCACCAGCGCCCTCGATGCCGAATCCGAACGCCTGGTACAGGGTGCACTCGATGTCGCCATGCAAGACCGCAGCACCATCATCATTGCCCACCGTTTGGCAACCGTACAACGGGCCGACCGTATCTTGGTGATGGAACACGGCCGCATCGTCGAGACCGGCAGCCATCAAGCGCTGGTCGAATTGGGTGGCACCTATGCCAAACTTGCAGCACTGCAATTTAACCTGCCACCAAGCCAAGAATGAGTCGGTAGCACTGGTGTTAACTTTCCACCAGTGCTGCTCGCAAGCGACATTCTCCTTGACGCCAACTCAAGCAACTGCGTACACTCTCATGATCCTGTAATTCAAGTCGACGACGGTCGATCATCCTGTCCCGCCTATGAAACGATCTCGTTCCCCGCTGTACGCTACACTCGCTGCGGCCCTCTTGATGTGGTCTGTGCCACAAATCAGCCGTGCCGATGCTGCCTCCCTGACGGCCCTGAACACCAATGCCGCGCCGAGCAGCAATGCGACCGAACTCAATCATGAACGGAATCACGAACTCAATCACGAATTCAATTCCGCATTCAATCCAACATTTAATTCATTACCGACGGCATCAGCTGCGCCGGATGACCTGAGTTTAAGCAACAAAGACCAAGATTTATGGGAGCGTGTGCGGGTTGGCTATGCCATTCCCGACCTCAACAACAGCTTGGTCAGCAATCAACTCACTTGGTACAGCACCCGTACCGATTACATACTGCGCACGGTGCAACGCGGCTCGCGCTACCTGTATCATGTGGTCGAAGAATTAGAAAAACGCGGTATGCCGACCGAATTGGCATTGCTGCCCTTCATCGAATCGGCCTTCAACCCGCAAGCGATTTCGACTGCCAAAGCCAGTGGCATGTGGCAATTTATGGCGGCAACGGGCAAAGATTTCAAACTCAAACAAAACATGTTTACCGACGAGCGCCGTGGCGTGGTCGATTCCACCGATGCCGCGCTCAACTACCTTGAGCGTCTGCATGGCATGTTTGGCGACTGGCAACTAGCGCTGGCCGCCTATAACTGGGGCGAAGGCTCGGTACAGCGCGCCATTAAAAAGCAACAAGCGCTGGGCTTACCGGTTGATTTTGACAGTATGTCGGCGCTGATGCCAGTGGAAACCCGAAATTATGTGCCGAAGTTACAAGCCGTTAAAAATATCATTGCCCACCCGGAACAATTCAATCTGGCCCTGCCGCGACTGGAAAATCAACCATATTTTGTCAGCGTAGACAAAACGCGCGATATCGATGTACGTGTGGCAGCACAGTTGGCCGAATTGTCGATGGCCGAATTCACGGCTCTTAATCCGCAATTCAACCGTCCTGTAATCACCGGCAACAGCGGCACGAAAATCCTGCTGCCGACTGACAATGCCGCTTTATTCCGAGAGAATCTCAGCAAATGGCAAGGGCCTTTGTCGAGCTGGGCTACCTTGACCGTCAATAAAACTGAAAAAGTTGAAAATCTGGCCACGCGCTTGGGACTGAAACCCGACGTACTGCGCAACGTCAACATGATTCCCGCCAGCATGCTGGTAAAAGCTGGTTCGACAATCTTGGTGCCACGCTCGGAAAAAATGCCGGATCGCGATATTTCCCCTGAACTGGCCGACAATGCCCAGTTGATGATGGAAAAAAGCGTGGTCACGCGTCGCATCAGCTACAAAGTCGGGAAACGCGACGACATCAATGCCATCGCTAAGCGTTACAAGCTCAGCCTGGCCGATATCCGCAGCTGGAATAATTTGAAACACGACAAACTGACGCCGGGACAAAGCTTGCAACTGCAAGTAGCCATCGTCGCCAAGCGCGGCCAGGCAATCGCGCGTGCCTCCGGTCATAGTAAGTCGAATCACACTACGCATACCTTGGTTGCGCATGCCAAAACGAAGCCTCACAGTTAAACTTGGCGGCATTGTTCCCGATTACTTTTAAATAAAAAATGCCCGGTTTGAACCGGGCATTTTTTTAAACTATTCAACAATACCAGATCACTTACTTGCCCGACTGATTGACGTAGATCACCCAATAGCGCGCCAAATCAGCCGTACCATCGGCACCACCAACGGTTTTGAAGGTTTTCAAGGCCTGGGCTTTTTTACCAGCCTGCAATTGCGCAACAGCCAAATGCAATTTGCCATCTTCCGGATGTTTGGCACCAGCTTTCTTGATCCCGTCTTCCATCATCGCCAAACCTTGATCAAACTTGCCCGCGCTGACAGAGGCAAAACCAAGATTGAGTAAGCCGCTGCCATCTTTGCTGGCCTTGGCTTCGGCTTCCGCTGCGGCCAAGCCTTTGACCGATTCAGCCTGCGCCTTCGTTGCCATATCGCGCAAACGCTTATGGCGTTCTGCATCGGTACCGGCACCGAGCGCACCAGCCTTGTAGCCGGCGTCAATCACCTTGGCGGCTTCGGCAGGGAAATCGGCTTGAATTGCCAGCAAAGAATAATCCATGAAATCGGCAGTTTTAGTGACTTGACCGACCGCTAATTTGAGACGGAACAGATCGAGTTTCAAGCGTTCAGAATAGCCGGGCTTGCGCTCTATATTATTGAGCAGATTGACCCAGTATTCTTTCTTACCGTGGTAAGCGACCATTTTTTCGAGCGCGCTCGAATACCCGGCCATGTCTTTTTGCTTCAATGCTGCATTGGCATAGAATTCGAGATTCGCCAAGCTTGGTGTACGACCGGCTTTCTCATCGGCAGCCAAATCAGCCTGGACTTCTTTCATCGCCTTGGCACTGTCGCCGCCCTGGTTCATGGCCGCAATCATGTAAGGACGCAAAGATTGATCGCTACCGCCATCGGCGTAGTAACGGCCATACCATTGCGCCGCCTTGGCATAATTGCCGGCTTTGTAGTGCGCATTGGCCAATACCTGAATCATCTGCAACTGTTCTTTGGACGGCAACTTGGCCGCCGCCACGATCGTCTCGGCCGAGCGAATCACGGCATCATTATCGCCGGCCGCCGAAGCGATGGACAGACGCATACGTTCGATGGTGAAACTTTCATTAAGCGTTTTGCCACTTACTCCATCGGCCTCATGAATCTTACTCAAGGCATCTTTGTATTTTTTCGCTTTGAACAATTCACCCGCCGCTTGCACAATGCGACCGATTTCAGGACGCATTGCTTCCTGGGCATAAGCAGTATTACCAGCGATATTGGTTAATTCCGGTACGGCGGCAAAACCGATGGCTGCAAACAAGACAGCGACACGAGACAAGCGTAGGTGCTTCATAGCTGTTGAGCTCTCAATCAAGAAAATTTTAATAAACAAGTCTCAGGAAAAAAGCGGCGCGAGTCAGGCGGCGCCAGCCCATCTCCTGTCAATAAGAAAATGGCAGGGATCACCCTGCCAGTTTCAAATCATACATGAAGTTGACAGTGAAACATAATTTCATGTCATCGCACTACTTACTTCAAGAACTGCTCGTTACCAACCATACCGATCTTGGTCACGCCAAGTCGCTGAGCCGAAGCCATCACTGCCGCCACCGATTTATACGGTACGACCGCGTTCGGTCGCAGATGTACTTCCGGCTGATTCGGGTTGCTCGCCACTTCGCTGAGCTTGGTTTCGAGTTCAGCGCGGTTTGCTACTGCCACGCCATTCCACAAGACCGTGCCGTCAAAGTCGACATCGAGATTGACCACCACCGGTGGCTCCGTCGGTTTCGACGGTTGATTGGTCGGCATATTCAGATTGACCGAATGATTCTGGATAGGAATCGTGATGATCAGCATAATGATCAACACCAGCATGACGTCGATCAGGGGCGTCATGTTCATTTCTATCATTACTTCCGGTTCGCCTGAGCCGCCGGAACCCATTTGCATTGCCATAGTCTGTTCCTCAGTTTTTAGGCGGTGGTTCGATCACGAACCCAACCTTGGTAATCCCGGCGCGCTGGGCGTTGAGGATAGTCTTGCCGACAAATTCGTAGCGCACGTTTTGATCGCCGCGAATATGCACTTCCGGTTGCGGTACCTTGACGGCTTCGACTTTCAATCTGTCGAATAAATCTTCGGTGCCACCGGGCAGTGGTTTCATGCCGCCATTCCAGTAAATATCGCCCTCTTTGCTGATCGAGATGGTGATATTTTCCGGCTTGGTTTTGTAAATCTGGTTACGCTCTGCCGGCAGCTTGAGTTTGACCGTATCCGTGATCACCGGCGTGGTGATAAGGAAAATGATCAGCAAGACCAGCATGATATCGACCAGCGGTGTGGTGTTGATGGTGCTGTTGACTTCGTCTTCGCCATCACCATCGTTGCCCATTGCCATTGCCATAATTATACTCTTTCACATTGCACTGCCCGCGCTTGACAGCGGCGGGCAGTCGTACCAGTAGTCAAAGTCGACCTGTCAGTCCGCTGTTAAGCAGCTTTTTTAGCGACTTTATGCATGTTACCCGACAAGACCACCGAGTGCAGATCGGCCGAGAAGGCGCGTACTTCTTCCATCGAGCTCTTGTTGCGACGTACCAGGAAGTTATAACCGAGTACAGCCGGAACCGCGACGGCCAAACCGATGGCGGTCATGATCAGCGCTTCACCGACTGGGCCGGCGACTTTATCGATCGATGCTTGACCGGACATACCGATGGCTGTCAAAGCATGGTAAATACCCCAGACGGTACCGAACAAACCGACGAACGGTGCAGTCGAACCAACGGTAGCCAAAAACGCCAAACCATCTTGCAAACGGCTTTGAACTTTTTCGACGGCGCGTTGAATCGACATCGACACCCAAGTATTGAAATCTATTTGCTCAAGCAACAAACCTTCATGGTGCTCAGTAGCTTTGATACCGGACTCGGCGATGAAACGGAATGGGCTGCCTTCTTTCAGGGCGGCAGCACCAGCTTCAACCGAAGCGGCTTTCCAAAATTTAGTGCGGGCTTCCGAAGCTTGACCGGCCAGTTTGAACTGGTCGACGATTTTCGTGATGAGGATGTACCAGCTACCCATAGACATGATGAACATGATGATCAGCGTGCCTTTGGCGACGAAATCGCCGGTTTTCCAGAGCGCGTCGAGGCCATATGGATTTTCAATGACTTCTTTGACCGGTGCAGCAGCATCCATTGGTGCCGCAACTGGTGCAGCTTCAGCAGCAGGGGCTGCAGCAGAAGCGACTGGCGCAGCGGATGCAGCAGCTTCATCAGCGGCGTAGGCTGGTGCTACAGAGAAACCGGCCGAGATAGCCAGCAAAGCAGTCGCGAGGAGTGCGGAGAAACGAATTTTCATGGTAATGCTTCCTTTAATTCTCAATAGTACTAAAAAAACAACAGTAAAAAAGACGACGACGAGGTAACACCCTACGCTGCCGCTTGAATTTCAATTAATCGAGGCGCCACACATACTGCACCTTGGTCCAGGTCGCTTGCGGTTTGCCATCGACGGTACCCGGTTTGTTTTTGCAAGCGCCCGACATCAACTGCAAGCGCACGGCATTATCCAAACCACGGAAACCGCTGGACTTATCGACCTTGACTTCAGTCACCGCACCATCGGCACCAATCAAGACCGATAACAGCACGGTCCCGGTTTCTTCATTGCGCAAAGAAGCACGCGGATACTCAGGCTTGCAACCGGCCACATTGAAGTCGATAACGGCCGCAATCGTGCTTGGACCCGCCGCGGCTTTCGGCGCTTCCACTGCAACTGCCGGTGTTTTGGCAAACACTTGCGGTTCCGGTTTGACATTCGATACTGCAGCAATCGTATTTTGCGGCTGAACTTGCGGCTGCACCTGCACTTCCGGTGGCGGAATGAACGGTGGTGGCGGTGCCAACAGTTTCGGCGGTGGTGGTGGCGGCACATCAGGCGGCGGCGGTGGTGGTTTAATTTCTTCCACCAACTTGGCTTCCAATGGCTTTTGGATGATCTCGACGAGCTTGGTGCCCAAGCCATTGATGAGCGCATACACCAATACGACGTGAAAAACTATAACCAGCCCCAAACCGAGAAACTTCTTACCCGGCTCTTGCTGGCGATCTGAAAAATCCATTAAAACTCCTTCAAAACCACAAGGTCAACTATTTGACGCAAGTCAAAAAATTTCAAATAAAAATTGATTATAAAGGTTGTGGGGTACCAAACAGCCGGTGACACTCAAAACCACTTATAAATTAACCAGCAGGGGCAAGGTCAAAATATAAGCCTGTATTTTATGAAAAATGCCAGCATATAATTTGCGCAACCGTGCTTCCCTACTCGACAAATCCGGCTGACAATCAGCAAAACAGGCACTTGGCAGTGCTTTGACAAACACCTGAAAAATTTGCCCATCCACTCACTTATTCACCCGATTCCTCGCGCCAAGCATGCGAACAATTTGAATGAAAAATTACCACAAAGACAAAGTCTTGTAATTTTTTGCAAATAAATTCCATCTTTTTTTCAAAAAATGTAAATTTCTACGCCAAAAAATTTCAGACCGCGCATAAAACCATTTCTCTATATTACCTGTCAATAGCTTCAAAGCACCATTTCCCTGAAAAACAACAAGCTGTATTCTGCCAAATATTTTACGCGAAAGGAAATGCTGTGTTTTGTGCTTTGCAGCAATTAATTGGTGCACTTTCTCTCTATGACAAACTATTTATTTAATTATTTGCCTACAAGCGCGATGTGACGAATAAAATTCACTTCAACGCGAAATACCAGCATCAAGCCAGCATAAAACTTGCAAAAATTGTGCCAGTTTTTCTCACGCTTTTAATGCGTCACAACAAATAAAAAAACCTTGCACGCCATTCCAACGGGAATTCCCTGTTCAGTTTATCGCAAAGCGCACAGATTCGGTGCAAGAGAAAATGATAAATAATTTTTACAGGCATAGGCAAATCTATCGATCTTACGCTAAGGTTACGGCGTTTCCATCGCGCACCAAGGCAAAGCCGGTACGGTGCGCCATCCGGACGACACCGATCACCGTAGTAAGAGGAACATCTGATGATTTTTAGCTTCACGGCGGCATCTTCTGCCCGCCACCATTGCCGTCGCCTCATGGCGAGCGCGGCCCTGTTGTTGGCTGCCCTGGCAAACGGAGCGGCGAGTGCCGCCAGCGCGCCAGCAACGCCCGCTACGAGCAAGGAATTGCGCACGGTCTTCATCGCCACCGAAACCGGCTTTGATCCCGCCGTCACCCGCGACATCTATTCCAACGCCATCATCGAAGCCGTGTTTGACCGGCTGTATGGCTATGATTACCTGGCCAGCCCAGCCAAAATCATTCCCGAGGCGGCCGCCAGTTTGCCCGAGGTATCGGCCGACGGCATGAGCTATACCATACGCTTGAAACAGCATATCGTGTTTGCCGACGACCCGGCGTTTCAGGGTAAGACCCGCGAACTGACGGTGAATGACTTTGTGTATTCATTCAAGCGCCTGATGGATCCACGTATCGCCTCGCCGCACCAATGGCTGCTGGAAGGGAAAATCGTCGGCCTCGATGCGCTGGCCGAACAAGCTAAAAAAAGCGGCAAATTTGATTACGATGCCAAGGTGCCCGGCTTCGAAGTACTCGATCGCTACACGCTGCGGCTACACCTAACCCGGCCCGATTACAATTTGCCCATGATACTGGCGTATACCGCGGCCTCGGCGGTAGCGCGCGAAGTGATCGAGCAATATCGGGATTTGCAAGGCCAAGCGATGGCTAACCCAGTTGGCACCGGCCCGTATCAATTGGACGAATGGGTACGCGGCGCGAAAATCGTGCTCGCAGCAAGTAAAACTTATCGCGAGGAATACTGGCATTTCACCGGCAACGGCACGGCGGTCGACCAAAAGATCATCGCCGCCATGGAAAACAAGCGCATCCCGCAAATTGACCGTATCGTGATCAATATCATCGTCGAAGCGCAATCGCGCTTGCTGGCCTTTCAACAAGATCAAATCGACTTGTTCGAATTAAGCTCCGGGCTCTCGCCTCAAGTGATCCGCAACAACCGCCTCAAACCAGAATTGGCTGCCAAGGGCGTGCAACTCTCGCACGTCATTCAGCCGGAATTGGTGACGCAATATTGGAATATGCGCGACCCGGTGGTGGGTGGCTTAGCCAAAGAAAAAATCGCGCTGCGCCGCGCGATTGCCATGGCCTATGACGTCGAGGAAGAAATTCATGTGATCGCCCATGACCAAGCCGTCGCTTTGCAATATCCGATACCACCGGGCGTGGTCGGTCACGATCCCGATTACGTCAGCAGTATTCAATATGATTTACCGGCGGCCAATGCCCTGCTCGATCGCTTCGGCTATCGGCTCGGTGCCGATGGCTTTCGTCGTCTGCCCAACGGTGCGCCGCTGACCATCACCTACACGTCCACGCCCGACTCCAGCGGTTATGTGCAAGCTGAATTCTGGAAAAAAACCTATGACAAACTGAAAATCCGCATGAAATCGGATTTCCGGCCCTTTGCCGAAATTTTGAAAGCCGAAAAAAATTGCCAGCTTACTCAGCGCAACGCCCCATGGTTAGCCGACTATCCGGACGCCGATAATTTCATGCAATTGTTTTACAGTAAAAATATCTATATGAATAACAACGGCTGCGTCGCGATTCCAGCTTACGATCGCTTATATGAACAAAGTCAAAAGCTGCCGGCCGGTGCCGCACGCGACCGGCTTTATCATAAAATGGCACGCATCATGGAAGTGTATTCGGCCCAGCGCATCACGGCCGTTCCGTATACCAATTACCTGCTGCAAGCGCGCGTGATCGGTTACAAGAAACACCCTATCATGCATACCGAATGGCGCTACCTTGACATCGATCCCAAACAATAACCCGGACTCAGCACCTCTATGAGCACTTATATCCTGCGTCGCCTGTGGCAGATGGCACCGACCCTGCTCGGCGTGATCCTGCTGGTATTTTTCTTATTCAACTGGGTAGGCGGCGATCCGGCCTACCTGTTGGCTGGAAAAATGTCCAACCCCGAACAAATCGCCAATATCCGCACACAACTCGGCATTGACCAGCCGTATTACGTGCAATTATGGATTTTCATCAAGCAAATTGTGACTTTCGACTTCGGCAACAGTTGGAGCACCGGCGAAGCCGTCTCCGCCATCCTCAAGAGTCGGCTCGGCCCTTCGTTGACGGTGCTGGTGCCGCTGACCCTACTTGAAAGTGTGCTTGCCATCGCCTTGGCTTTGAGTATCGCGTTTCGGCGTGGCTCATTTTCCGACCGTGCCGTGATGATCGCCTGCACCATCGGCATGTCGGTCAGCATCCTGGTCTACATCATCGTCGGCCAATATGTGTTCGCCTTTCAACTGGGCTGGTTTCCAGTACAGGGCTGGAGCAATCATTTTGTCACCAACTTGTTCAAGTACGCGGCCCTGCCGATACTGATCGCGCTGATGGTCAGTGTGGCACCGAATCTGCGTTTATTCCGCAGTTTTATTCTCGATGAAGTCAATCAGGACTATGTGCGCACCGCGCGCGCCAAAGGGGTGCCGGAATGGCGCGTAAAGTGGCTGCATGTGCTGCGCAATGCCGCCATACCCATCGTCACGCACATCATGTCGAATCTGCCGGCGCTGTTGATCGGCGCGTTTCTGATCGAACGCTTCTTTTCGATTCCCGGCATCGGCCGTGAAGTCATTCTGGCAGTTGAGCGCAGTGATTTCCCGGTGATCAAAGCGATCACCGTCTACGTCGCCGCTGCCACCATGTTTTTCAATCTGCTTACCGATCTGCTCTACCAAGCACTCGATCCGCGCATACAATTAAAATAAGGATCGCTCATGATTTCTGCTCCAACGCATACTTCGCCGGGCCTGTGGGCGCTGGCCGCGCGCCGTCTGCGCGCCGACAAAGTAGCCATGGCGGCGCTGACCGTCGTGCTCGCCTTCTTACTGCTCATCAGTTGCTCGGCCTGCGGCTGGCTGGCCGCCGACTGGGAACAAGAAGTCGGCCTCAGCTACGCGCCACCCGGCTTCATCGGTGCCGATGCCGAAGAAACCGGCGCCAGCGCGCCTACCATCGCGCCGGCGGCGGCCAGCAGTATCGAAGACAATGACATCATCGACCCGCTGGCAGTCGAGCTGCGCGAGATCCGCGCCAAGTTGGCACAGGCCGGTAAAGCGACCGTTCTTGAACGGGCAGCCACCCTGCCCTTCGGGGCCGACCGCTGGGGCCACGACATCCTCAAGAAAACCATCAAAGGAGCAGAAACTTCCATCGTCGTCGGCCTCGTCGCCGCCTTTCTGGCCACTCTGCTCGGCACCGTCTTCGGTGCCTTGGCCGGCTATTTCGGCGGCCGCATCGATGATTTTTTCAACTGGTTTTACAGCATTTTCACTGCCATCCCCTATCTGTTACTGATCCTCTCTGTGGCCGCGGTGCTGCAGCAAAAAGGCGTCGGCACCATCGTCCTCATCCTCGCCCTGACTGGCTGGACCGGGCCATTTCGCTTGATGCGCGCCGAATACATGAAACACAAGAACCGCGAATACATCTGGGCGGCCGATGCCATCGGTGCCAGCCATTGGCGCAAAATGGCCTGGCAGATTTTTCCGAATGTCAGCCACGTCGCCCTGGTACAAGTTTCGATACTGGTAGTCGGCTTCATCAAATCGGAAGTGATACTGAGCTTTCTCGGCTTCGGCGTGCCGGTCGGAACGGTTTCCTGGGGCAGCATGCTCAATGAAGCCCAGAATGAATTGATACTTGGAAAGTGGTGGCAACTGACTGCCGCCACCGTCGCCATGGCGGTGTTGGTAACTGCCTTCTCCTTGTTTACCGATGCCTTGCGCGATGCGCTCGACCCCAAGTTAAAGTAAGGAAATCACGATGTCATCCATCGCTACATCGCCGGCATTGCTGGAAGTCGAGAATCTGCAAATCGCTTTTCGCATCAACAAACACGACTATGCCGACACCGTCAAAGGCATTTCGTTTCAGATTCCGTATAACAGCACGGTGGCCTTGGTCGGAGAATCAGGCAGCGGCAAATCGGTCAGCTCGCTGGCCATCATGGGTTTGCTGCCGCCCGACAGTGCCCGTATCGGCAGCGCCAGTGCGATCCGCTTTGAAGGACGCAGCCTGTTGGAATTGAGTCTCGATCAACGGCGTCAACTGTGTGGCAAAGATATTGCCATGATTTTCCAAGAGCCTATGAGTTCGCTCAATCCAGTCTTCACGGTCGGCTACCAGATTGGCGAAGTATTACGCCTGCACATGGGCATGACAGCGCGCCAGGCGCGCGCGCGCGCCATCGCGCTGCTGGAAGAAGTCGGCATTCCCGAGCCCGCCGCCAAGGTCGATGCCTATCCGAGCCAACTTTCGGGCGGCCAACAGCAACGCGTGATGATTGCCATGGCCATCGCTTGCGAACCGAAACTGTTGATCGCCGATGAGCCAACCACGGCGCTCGATGTGACGATACAAAAACAAATCATCGAACTCATCAATGCCCTGCGCATCAAACTGCGCATGTCCGTGCTGTTCATTACCCACGATCTGGCCTTGGTCGGCGAAATTGCCGACCAGGTGATCGTCATGCGTCATGGTGAAATTCGCGAAGCCGGCAGCGTCGACCAGATTTTCTTGCGGCCGCAAGATAGCTACACCCAAGCACTGCTGCATTGCCGACCAAGCTTGGACCAGCGCCCATGGCGCTTGCCGGTGATTGCCGATTTCCTCACGCAAGGCGGCGCGACTACGCTCGCACAACAGCGTCAGCGCGGCCTCGACGGCAGCGAAGCCATCGTGCTCGAGGTAAAGCATTTGAGTAAAAGTTTTTACACTCCCAGCGGCTGGTTCGGCAAAACCGAATTCAAGGCGGTCGATGATGTCTCATTCAAACTGGCACGTGGTAAAACTTTGGGCGTGGTCGGTGAATCGGGTTCGGGCAAAACCACGGTCGGCCTGTGCCTGATGCGTTTGCATGCGGCCAGCCAGGGCCAAGCCTTATTCGACGGGAGAGATATTCTGGCCATGTCGAAAGCAGAATTTTTGCCTTACAAACGGCGCATCCAAATCATTTTTCAAAATCCCTATGCCTCGCTCAACCCGCGCTACACAGTAGGGCAGATACTGACCGAACCGATGCAGATCCATCAAATCGGTGCCGATCGCCAGGCCCGCGAGTACCTCGCGGCGCAATTACTCGATAAAGTCGGCTTGCCGGTCGCCGCCATCGGCCGCTATCCGCATGAATTTTCCGGCGGCCAGCGCCAGCGCATCGCGATTGCACGCTGCCTGAGCATGCAACCGGAAGTCTTGAT
This sequence comes from Undibacterium sp. CCC3.4, assembly GCF_034347425.1. GTDB lineage: Bacteria > Pseudomonadota > Gammaproteobacteria > Burkholderiales > Burkholderiaceae_D > Undibacterium. The sequence goes on along the minus strand of NZ_CP133779.1, from coordinate 2,925,253 downwards.
TTGCGACGAATCAGTATCGGCACTCGATGTCTCGGTACAAGCCCAAGTACTCAATCTGCTGCAAGATTTGCAGGAAGAATTCGGCCTGTCGTATATCTTCATTTCGCACGATCTGGCCGTGGTCAAATACATCGCCGATCAAGTCATGGTGATGCAACAAGGGAAAGTCGTCGAATTGGCGAATTCCGACACCTTGTATCAACAACCGCAGCAAGCCTACACGCGCAATTTACTCAATGCGATTCCGCGCGGGTATGGCGCGCACCGTATCGCCGCAGCTGCTTGATCAGGGAGATGAATATGGATGCCATCAAAAAACTGTTTCGCGAACTCATGCCGGCAGTGGAATTCTGCTCGCTGCGCTTAGTCGATGAAAATCACGAAGAATTGCTGGTACGCCAAAACGTCCTGCAACCACTCCATAGCAAGCGTAGTCGTGGTGCCATGCTCAGTGTGATACATCGCGGTGGCTACGGCTATGCCGCCACCAGCGATCTGTCGCGCAGCGGCTTGGGCGCGGCACTGCGGCGCGCCTGCGACTGGGCCAGCCAAAGCGCGGCACGTGGCGTCACCGATTTCAGCACCCTGCCGCAATCATCGGCACAAGGACGGTACCAAGGCCCGAGCGCCAGCGGCCTTGGTCGGCGCGACTTGATCGCACTGTTACAGCAAGAAAGCCAAGCTTGCCGGATCGATGCGCGCATCGTCGATTGGCAGGCTGCCATCGCCCGCACCAGCAGTCGGCAAATGCTGTGCAACAGCGCCGGTGCCGATCTCGAGCAAAGTTTCGACTACCTCATTCCCAGTCTGTCGGTCAGCGCGCATCACGACGGCGACACCCAAACCCGCAGCCTCGGCGGCCAATACAATGGCTTTTGCCAGCAAGGTGGCAGCGAAATTTTATCTGCTGCCGGCTTGTATGGGGCCGGCGCGCGCGTGGCCAGCGAAGCCTTAGCCCTGCTGGCGGCACCGAACTGCCCGAGCGGCGTGATGGATTTGCTGCTGATGCCAGAGCAGATGATGTTGCAAATACACGAATCGATCGGTCATCCGCTGGAACTCGACCGCATCCTCGGCGACGAACGCAATTTCGCCGGTACCAGCTTCGTCACGGCCGATATGTTTGGACATTTTCAATATGGCTCGGCACTGCTCAATGTCACGCATGACCCCTCGCGCGCCGAACAATTCGCCAGCTATCACTGGGATGACGAAGGCCACCCAGCCGAAAAAACCTGGCTCATCCGCGCTGGCGTACTCGAGCGCCCACTCGGCAGTGCCTTGTCGGCCGCACGCAGCGGCTTGCCTGGTCTGGCGAATGCCCGCGCCTGCGACTGGAACCGCCCACCGATCGACCGCATGGCGAACCTGAACATCGAAGCCGGCAGCAGCACGCTGCAAGAAATGATCGCCGCCGTCGAATATGGCGTGCTGATGAACACCAATGTCTCGTGGTCTATCGATGATTCGCGCAATAAATTTCAATTCGGCTGCGAATACGGACAATTGATCAAACACGGCGAACTACAAGGCTGGCTGAAGAACCCGAATTACCGCGGCATTTCCGACAGCTTTTGGCGCTCGCTGAAAATGGTCGGCGACGCCACCACCTGCGCCGTCATGGGCACGCCCTACTGCGGCAAGGGCGAACCGGCACAAGTAATCCGCGTCGGCCATGCCGCTCCGGCCTGCCTGTTTGAACAAGTCGAAGTTTTCGGAGGTGATGCCTGATGCAAGAATTTTTTTACCAACTCGCCGACTACGTGCAAACCCAACTGCAAGACGAGGAACAAAGCACCTGCTATTTGTCGGCCGAGAGCAGCGACTTCGTGCGCTTCAACCACAGCACCATCCGCCAACCCGGTCATGTGCAACAAATTGTTTTACGTCTGCAATTGCTGCGCGGCAGTTGCCATAGCAGCCGCAGTATCAATCTCAGTGGCAATACTGAGACTGACCTGCCCCTGCTCGATGACTGTCTGCTGCAATTACGCAGCGAGTTGCCCGATCTGCCAGCCGACCCGCATTGGCTCAGCACCAGCAGCGTCAGCCACAGCAGCACGGTGCAAGACAGCGCACTGCCGAGCGCCGCCGAACTGGTCGCCCAGATTCTGGCTGCTGCTGCCGGCCTCGACCTGGTCGGCTTGCTCAGCTATGGCAGCATTTGCCGCGGCTTTGCGAATTGCGCCGGACAGCGAAACTGGTATCAAACGAAAAATTTTAATTTCGACTGGAGCCTGTTTCATGCCGGAGACAAGGCCATCAAGTCCAATTACGCCGGCATGCAATGGGATCAACAGCAATTTTTGCAAAAATTCGCACTATCAAAACAACAACTGCTGTTATTGGCGCGCCCGGCCATCAGCATCACGCCGGGCGACTACCGGGTGTATCTGACGCCAACCGCACTCAATGAATTGCTAGGCATGCTGAACTGGCGCGGGCTGTCGGAAAAAGCCCTGCGCACCCAACAAAGCTGCCTGCAACGGCTGCACAGTGGCGCGGTAGCGCTCAATCCGGCGCTGCATCTGTGGGAAGACAAGCAACTCGGCATCGCCCCGAGCTTTCAAGAACAGGGCTTCATCAAGCCACCGCAGATCGCCCTCATCCGTGCCGGACAGTTGTGCGGCAGTATGGTGTCGCCGCGCAGCGCTAAAGAATACGGCATCGCCGATAACGGCGCCGACTCGGAAGAAAGCTGCCACTCATTGCGCATGCAGGGCGGCGAACTAGACATGGAGCAAGCTCTGGCCGCACTCGGTACCGGTATCTACATCAGCAACCTCTGGTATTTGAATTTTTCCGATCGCGCCAGTTGTCGCATCACCGGCATGACCCGCTTTGCCTGCTTCTGGGTTGAAGATGGCGTGATTCGCGCACCACTCAATGTGATGCGCTTCGATGACTCACTCTACCGCTTGCTGGGCGATGAATTATTGGCGCTGACAACCCAAACCGAACTCATCATGGATGACCAATCCTACGGCGAACGACGCACCGGCGGTGCGCAGTTACCGGGGGCCTTGTTGAAGGCGATGCGTTTCGTGTTGTAACATTCGCGCTTAACCACTACAATTCCGACCTGTTGTGATGAACGCGCTGAATTTCGCCTCGCACAACAATTTTCAGGAGTTTCCTGAAACCAAACATTCTATTCTGCCGATCCGTGCACCACAGCGCTGACGGCAAGGAAAGACGATTTTATCTGGAGTCAATATGGCATTTCTGCAAGGCAAAAAAATTCTGATCACCGGTTTGCTGTCCAACCGCTCCATCGCTTATGGCATTGCCCAGGCATGCAAACGCGAAGGCGCAGAACTGGCTTTCACCTATGTCGGCGAACGTTTCAAAGACCGGATCACTGATTTCGCGGCAGAATTCGACAGCAAACTGGTGTTTGACTGTGATGTTGCCAGCGACGAGCAAATCGATGCGGTCTTCACCGATCTCGCCAAGCATTGGGACAAACTCGATGGTTTGGTGCATGCGATCGGCTTTGCGCCACGCGAAGCCATCGCCGGCGAATTCCTCGATGGTTTTTCACGCGAAGCCTTCCGCATCGCGCATGATATCTCGGCTTACAGCTTCCCAGCTATGGCCAAAGCGGCCCTGCCTTTGCTGCATGAAAACTCGGCCCTGCTGACCCTGTCTTACCTCGGTGCCATTCGCGCCATTCCGCATTACAACACCATGGGCTTGGCGAAAGCGTCGTTGGAAGCCTCGGTACGCTATTTGGCGGAAAACCTCGGTAAAAAAGGCATACGCGTCAATGGTATCTCGGCCGGCCCGATCAAAACTTTGGCTGCCAGCGGCATCAAAGATTTCGGTAAATTGCTTGGCTTCGTTGCCGCGCATGCACCCTTGCGTCGCAATGTGACCATCGAAGACGTCGGCAACACCGCCGCCTTCCTGCTCTCGCCACTGGCCAACGGCATCACCGGCGAAATTACCTATGTCGATGGCGGTTTTTCGCATGTCATGGGTTTGAACGCCGAATCCTACGCGTAATCGCATGGGCGTCTGCTGCCGACATCAGTGGCAGCAGACTCAGCTTATGGCCACGGCTGGCTTGTTTCTGACGATCAGCGGACTGAAAGCCTTGGCCGAAATCGCAATCCTCTCGCCGACCTGCAAATTTTGCACTTCATCGGCGGCGGCGATGATTTCAACGATATCCGCACCGACCAGCAGCGACAAAATAAATACCACCTCTTCGCGCCGTACCGCCAGCACTTGCGCCTGCAATAATAATTGCCCCTGCATACGCTGCTGCAAAAACATCTCTGACGGACTGCCACTGCGCGCCACCGTGCCGTTTTCCAGCAGAAAAACTTGTTGCGCCAACTTAAACACTTCACCGACATCATGACTGACAAACAAGGTAGTCAAACCGAATTCGCGTTGCAGTTGTATCAATTCATCCTGTAATTGCGCACGCATGGCGGAATCGAGCGCCGTCAAGGCTTCATCGAGCAGCAACACGCGCGCCTGACTGCCAATCACACGCCCGAGCGCGCGCGCCAAGGCCACGCGCTGCTTTTGCCCGCCCGATAATTGCGCCGGCAAGCGCTCACGCAAGGCTGCTAAACCGCTCAACTCCAGCAAACGTTGGCATACCTGTTCCTGCCCCGCTGGCAAGGCATACGCGACCTGCTGCGCCACGTTCAAATTTGGAAACAAGGCATAATCCTGAAACACCAAACCGAGCGCACGCTGTTGCGGCGGCAAATTGATGCCACGCGCACTGTCATACCAACACTGACCATCAACCGTGATGCACCCGCTGTCGGGTGCGGTTAAACCGGCCAACATGCGCAAGAGCGTGGTTTTACCAGCTCCCGAGACCCCGAACAAGGCCGCACAGGCACCGGCCGCAAGCTCAAATTGCACATCGAGGCGCAGCGCCCCCTGACTGCTTTGCAAAGACTTTTGGCAATCGAATGTAATCATGGCCACATCCGCGCAGCAAGGCTGCGGCGATTGAGTAAATACACGCCCAATAAAATACTGAAACTGAGCACCAACAGCACGGCCGCATAGGTATGGGCAGCGGCATAATTGAGGCTCTCCACCTCATCATAAATCGCCAGCGAAGCGACCTTGCTCACACCGGGAATATTTCCGCCTATCATCAACACCACACCGAACTCGCCGACCGTATGCGCGAAGCTCAACACCACCCCGGTCAACACAGCCGGTTTGATATTGGGTAACAAAATACGCCACAAGGTGTAGAAATCGGATTTACCCAAACTGCGCGAGGCTTCGAGTAAAGACGCTGGTAAATTTTGCAAACCGGCTTGCAGCGGTTGCACCATAAACGGCAAACTGAAGATCAGTGAACCGAGCACCAAACCGGAAAAACTGAACACCAACTTCAGATGCAAATACTGCTCCAGCCAGTGCCCGAAAGCGTGCTGCGGACTCAAAGCCAGCAACAAATAAAATCCCAATACCGAAGGCGGCAGCACCAGCGGCATGCTGACCAGCGTTTCCCACAAGGGTTTCAGGCGGCTTTGCGACGAAGCCAAAAAATAAGCCAGCGCTATACCGATTGGCAACAGCAACGCTGTCGTCAAGGCCGCCAGACGAAAACTCAGCCACAACGGTGCCGTATCGATGCCGCCTATCATGCCACCACTCCATCATTAGCCGAGCCAGCCATAATACTCATCTCGTTCGCCTTCACCAGCCCCTCGAGTGCATCACCGACTTGCAGTTGCAAATTCTTGGCCGAGCGCGTGGTGATGACGGAACTGATCGTCACGCCGGCGAGATCATCCAGCAGCACGAGCACGCGCGTCAATAGCTGTCCCCATTCGATCTCGACTATGCGGCCGGGCAAGCGATTACGCAGGCTGATTTGCCCCTGTAAATTCTTGGCCAAGGCCACTTCGGTTTCCTTGAACAGCATCTGTACCGGCTGCGCCGCCTGCCAAGTCGCCAATTGCTGCGCGCTGCCCAGCAAGGTCGCCGTCAATTGCAGTGCACCCACGGCGACATCGACGATGGCGACAGTACCATGCGCCTCGACCGCCAAAATTGTTCCGTGCAAACAATTCATGGCAGCAAATAACCGTAACGCTGCAAAATCGCCCGTGCTTTGGCCGAATACATGAAGTCATAAAACTGCTGCGCCGCTTGCGCATGATGTTGTCGACCATAATTAAGCAACACCGCCCCCTGCGCAATCGGTTCATACGCAGACTTCGGCATCTCTACCCAACTGCCATGGCCCTGCATCTGCGGCGACAGCACCACCGACTTGGCGGTGAAACCGAGATCGACCAAGCCCGAGTCGATATATTGATTGGTTTGCGAAATACTTTCACCAAACACCAGTTTGCTCTGTACAGCAGCATCCAGACCCAAGGTTTTCAGCATTTTCATGGCTTCGCGACCGTAAGGTGCAGTCTTGGGGTTAGCCAGCGCAATGCGCGTGATCGCGGCACTGCTCAGTAATTGCTGCCACTGCTGCCAATCGCGGCTTTTACTGCTCCACAACACCAGCGCACCGCTGGCATACACCTTCGGGGCTGCCGTGGTAAAGCCATCTCGATACAATTTTTCGGGAAATTCCATATCGGCCGACAAGAATACATCGAAGGGCGCACCATTACTGATCTGCGCCACAAACTTACCCGAAGAATTGAACACCCCCTGTGCCTCGTGCCCGGTTTCCTGTTTGAAGGCCGCCTTCAAGTCATCGAAGACATACTGTACATTCGCCGCCACCGCCACCGAAATCGTCTCGGCAGCGGCCGGTAGTGTCACTGTCATACAAAACAGCAGACTGAACAATTTGTTGCGCATTCTTTATCCTATGGTTAACACACTTCATTGCTGCATCGTATCAGTCTCATCCACATTACTCAAATAAAACCAAGTGCGGCCACTTGCACATTTACTTGCTGCATGCTTTACACTTTCACCTGCCGCCCCATGGGCTTTACTCAAACGATCCAACCACACCATGCGCACCAACCATTACCGCCGTCGTTTCACCTGTTTGGCATGCAGTTGTTTGCTCCTCCTTGGCCACGCCCATGCCAGCGCGGCCGATTGCGCCGCGCCTTGGCCGGAATGGGAACAATTCAAACATCAGATGATCAGCGTCGACGGCCGCGTCACCGATCGCAAAGAAGCGCAGCAAACCACCGTTTCCGAAGCCCAAGTCTACGGCATGTTTTTCGCCCTCGTCGCCAACGACCGCAGCAGCTTCGACACCCTGCTAACTTGGACCGAAAATAATCTGGCCGGTGGCGATCTGACGGTACGCTTACCGGCTTGGCAATGGGGCCAGCGCCCCGATCAAAGCTGGGGCATACTCGATGACAACAGCGCCAGCGATGCCGACCTGTGGCTCGCCTACCTGCTCGAACAAGCCGGCCGCCATTGGCAAACGCCGCGCTACCGCGCGCTCGGCCGCTTGCTTGCGGCGCGCATACTGAAAGAAGAAAGCGCCGAACTGCCCGGCTTAGGTCTGGCCTTACTGCCGGCACCGCGCGGCTTTGCTTATGCAGCCGCCAATTCGCCGACCAGTTGGAAACTCAATGCCAGCTACCTGCCGCTGCAAGTCTTGCGTGGCCTCGAAACTGCCCACAAAGACGCGCGTTGGGGCCAATTGGCCCATTCTGCCTTCGCGATTACTGTCGGCTCCGCGCCCAAAGGCTATGCGGCCGATTGGATACGCTACAGCGCCGCCAGCGGCTTCAGCATTGACAGCGATGGTGCCGAGCAAGGGCGCGGCGGCTACAACGCCATTCGCGTCTACCTGTGGACCGGCATGCTGGCCGATACGGTGCCGGAACGCGCCGCCCTGCTCAAAGCCCTCGCTCCGATGGCGACCCTGACCGAACAACTGGGCTACCCGCCCGAATACGTGCGCATCGATAATGGCATCACAACGGGCAGCGCTGGCAGTGGCTTTTCGGCGGCATTACTACCGTTTTTCCAAGCCAGCCGCGCCCACAAAGCCTTCGATCACCAGCAACAAAGGCTGCAAGCACGCCCACCGCAAGCCTACTATGACCGCGTGCTGAGCCTGTTTGCCGGCGGCTGGCTGGAACGGCGCTATACGTTTGATGCCAACGGCAGCTTGCGGCTGAACAGTACTTGTAAGCCGTGAGCAGCAGAGAATGCTCGCGAACGTGTGCAAATAAATAAGCAGACAACTTATCTCGCTCACACTAAAATAGTTTACATCAAGGGATAAGCATAGCGGCCCCTCAGGGAAAATACCATGACTCCCCAACGCAAAGTCCAACTCGCCACCGCCTTCGTCATCGTGTGCTGGGCCTATTCCCCGATAGGCATACGCAGCGGCTTGCAAGCCTATGCGCCGGGCAGCCTGGCGTTGCTGCGCTTCCTGATCGCTTCGCTGTTCATGCTCGGCATCGCGCTCTGGCGTGGCATCGCCTTGCCGGCGCGGCGCGATATCCCACTGCTGCTGCTGCTCGGGGCCTTCGCCGTCAGCTTCCATCATCTCGCCCTCAATCTCGGTCAGCGTCATGTCAGCGTCGGTGCCGCCAGCATTTTGGCGCAATCGACGCCTATCTTCAGCGCCCTGATTGCCCGTTTTTTCTTGGGTGAAGCGGTCAGCCGCTGGCGTTGGGGCTGTATCGGCGTGGCCATGGCCGGTGCCGCGTTGGTGGCGCTGAGCGACCGCAGCGCTGCCGCACCCCACTACGGCTATGCCGCACTGATACTTGGGGCGGCCGTATCATGGAGCATTTATTTCAGCCTGCAAAAACGCTACGGTCAACGCTACAGCGACTTGACTATGGTGTGCTACACCATTTGGAGCGGCACCTTGTTGCTATGCGCTTATCTACCGGGGCTGGCCGTGCAAATCGCTGCCGCACCGCTGCGCGTCAACATGGCCGTGCTGCTACTGGGACTATTCCCGAGTGCGCTGGCCTACTTGGCCTGGGCCTATGTGCTGCAACACTGTCAACTGAGCCGCGCCGCCGCCGCCCTCTATCTGGTGCCGCCGACGGCCATCCTGATGGCCGCCGCGCTGTGGGGCGAGCTCCCGAGCTGGCCGGTATTGCTCGGTGGCGCGCTGATCATCGCTGCGCTGTTTGGGCTACAGCGCGGGCAACAAGCCTGATAGCGCCGAGTAAGTATTGCGGCCAACTCAAAAACTTGTGCAAGTTTGGTCGAAATCATGTATCATTCCGTTTTTGCACTGCAATATAAAGCAAATAAAACCTGTAGCATCGCAAGCCTGTGCTCATCAGCCTCTGATGGAGCATGTAAAAGCCCTCCCGCCCTGCATGTCTGGTATTACGAAGACATCATCCCGGCGCAAAGCTTTTGTGCCGAAATCTCATTGTCGTCCGTTGTTGGATTTTCTGTGTTCATTTCGTTTGGTTGGCGCTGCATTGTTGCGCGCGTTACGTTTGCATCGCGCTAAATCTTTACGAAAGAATTCCATGAGTTTCGAAGCACTAGGCCTCCACGTTAACCTCATCCGTGCACTGACTGACTCCGGCTATACCAAGCCGACATCGGTGCAAGAGCAGGCGATTCCTGCCGCGATTGCAGGTCGTGACCTGATGGTCTCCTCCCAGACCGGCTCGGGCAAAACTGCCGCATTCATGCTGCCAGCCTTGCACAAATTGATCGCCGCCGAAGTTGTCGAATACGACAACAGCAAAACCCCTAACCAAGAACGTCAATCGGCCCGCTCACGCGGCGACCGTCCACGTTTCATCGCTGCAAAACCAAAAATGTTGGTCTTGACACCAACCCGTGAATTGGCTTTACAAGTCACGACTGCCACCGAAAAATACAGCGCCTATTCGCGCCGTATCAAGGCCGTCTCGATTTTGGGTGGCATGCCTTATCCTAAGCAAATGCAATTGCTGGCACGCAATCCGGAAATTCTGGTTGCCACACCAGGTCGTTTGATCGACCACATGGAATCGGGCAAAATCGATTTCTCCGAACTCGAAATGCTGGTACTTGACGAAGCCGATCGCATGCTCGACATGGGTTTCATCGACGATATCGAAAAAATCGTCGCCGCTACCCCACCGACCCGTCAAACCATGCTGTTCTCGGCGACACTCGACGGCGTCGTCGGCAATATGGCCAAGCGCATCACGAACGACCCAATGGTCGTACAGATCGCCGGTTCCGCCAGCAAGCATGAAAATATCGAACAAAAAGTGCATTTCGTCGACGATTTGTCGCACAAAAATCGCCTGCTCGATCATTTGCTGCGCGATGTCTCGCTCGATCAAGCCGTGGTCTTCACCGCCACCAAACGTGATGCCGATACCATCGCTGATCGCCTCAACATCGCCGGTTTCGCCGCTGCTGCATTGCATGGCGACATGCACCAAGGCGCGCGTAACCGTACCCTCGACGGCCTGCGTCGCGGTCAAATCCGTGTTTTGGTAGCCACCGACGTTGCTGCCCGCGGCATCGACGTACCTGGCATCACCCACGTATTCAACTACGATTTGCCGAAATTCCCAGAAGATTACGTCCACCGCATCGGCCGTACTGGCCGCGCCGGTCGCAAAGGTTTGGCGATTTCCCTGGTCAACCACGCCGAAGGCATGCACGTCAAACGTATCGAACGCTTTACCAAGCAATTGATACCAGTCGATGTCATCGAAGGTTTCGAACCAAAGAAAACTGCCTCGGCACCGCGCTCTGCAGCACGCAAGCCAGGTAACTGGAAACCAGGCGACAACCGCAAACCGGCCGGTGCTGGTTTCGGCGCCAACAAACCAGCGCAACGTTCGTTCAGCAAACCGGCCGGCAGCAGCAATGCCGCACCGCGTAAAGAAGGCAGCGGCGGCTACAAAGGTACGCGTAGCACCGAAGGCAGTGCACGTCGCTCGTTTGGCGACTACAACTGATCGTCTTCAGCATATAAGCAACATTATCAAAAAGCGAACACTGCGGTGTTCGCTTTTTTTTATTCCAAGGCGCTGCAGCGTATAATCATAGCCTTGATGCTGACTGATGAAACGACCATGACCACACCCACCGAAACGCCGGTACGCCTGACCTCCTTTTCTCACGGCGGCGGCTGCGGCTGTAAAATCGCCCCCGGCGTATTGGCTGAAATTCTGAAGAAATCGAGCGGCTTCCCGGTACCGCCAGCGCTGATGGTCGGCATAGAAACGGCCGATGATGCCGCAGTTTGGCGTCTCAACGATGAACAAGCGCTGATCGCCACCACCGATTTTTTCATGCCCATCGTCGATGATCCATTTGACTTCGGCCGCATCGCTGCCACCAATGCCATCTCCGATGTCTACGCCATGGGCGGCACACCGATCATGGCGCTGGCCTTGGTCGGCATGCCGATCAATCAATTACCGCTGAGCGTGATCGGCGACATCATTCGTGGCGGAGAAACCATCTGTGCCGAAGCCGGCATACCGATCGCCGGTGGCCACACCATCGACTCAGTCGAACCGATCTACGGCTTGGTGGTGATGGGCTTGATCCATCCATCCAAGGTGAAACGCAATGCCGATGCCAAAGCCGGCAACAAGCTGATACTCGGCAAACCTCTAGGCGTAGGCATACTCTCGGCGGCCTTGAAAAAACAAGCGCTCGATGCCGCCGGTTATGCCACCATGATCGCCAGTACCACCCAACTCAATCGCCCCGGCCAACAATTATCACAGCTGAGCGGCGTGCATGCCATGACCGATGTCACCGGTTTCGGCCTGCTCGGCCACTTGCTGGAAATTTGTCGCGGTGCCGGCTTGAGTGCCACGCTGCGCATGGCTGACATTCCGCTGCTGCCAGCCGCAGCCGAACTGGCACAAGCCGGTTACGTCACCGGTGCCTCGGCCAGAAACTGGGCCGCCTATGGCCACGACGTCAGCCTGGCCGACAGCCTCAGCGCGGCGCAACAAGCCATGCTGAGTGACCCGCAAACCTCGGGCGGCTTATTGGTATCGTGCGATGCCGAAGCAGTCGAGCAAGTATTAACAATTTTCCGCGCCGGCGGCTTCATGGATGCAGCCGTCATCGGCGACATCGTGGCCGGCCCGGCGCATATAAACGTGCAAGCCTGATCTTTTACTCATTGAATGCGAACCTGACATGAACCAATTAGAGCAATTGAAGCAATACACCACCGTGGTCGCTGACACCGGTGATTTTCAAGCCATCAAAGCCTACACGCCGCGCGATGCGACTACCAATCCTTCCTTGATCTTGAAGGCGGTGCAAAAGCCGGAATACCGCCCGCTGCTGGAAGCGGCCGTGCGCGCCACCGTCGGTCGTCCGGTCGATGACACCATCGATCACCTGCTGATCGCCTTCGGTCTCGAAATCTTGCAACAAATCCCAGGCCGCGTCTCGACCGAAACCGACGCGCGCCTATCCTTCGATACCGCCGCCACCGTCGCCAAAGGCCGCCAACTGATCGCCCTGTATGAAGCCGCCGGCATTGCCCGCGAACGTATCCTGATCAAAATCGCCTCGACTTGGGAAGGCATACGCGCCGCCGAAATCCTCGAACGCGACGGCATACGCTGCAACATGACGCTGTTGTTCTCGTTAGCCCAAGCCGTCGCCTGTGCCGAAGCCGGCGCCCAACTGATTTCGCCGTTTGTCGGCCGCATCTACGACTGGTATAAAAACAAAACCGGTCAAGAAATTTTCGGTGCCGACGATCCTGGTGTCGTGTCCGTCAAAAAAATCTACTCGTACTACCGCAAGTTCGGCTACCGCACCGAAGTGATGGGCGCGAGTTTTCGCAATACCTCGCAAATTCTGGAATTGGCTGGCTGCGACCTGCTCACCATCAGCCCGGAATTACTGCAAAAATTAGCCGACTCGAACAACCCCATCAGCGCCAAGCTGAGCCCGGAAATCGCTGCCGCCAGTACGGTCGAAAAAATCGACATGCACGAAGCCGCATTCCGCTACCAACTTAACGACGATGCCATGGCAACGGAAAAACTGGCCGAAGGCATCCGCGCCTTCTGCGCCGACACGGTCAAACTGGAACACATGATCAGCGCCCTGCGCTGACCCGACGGCCACCTCGGTAGCCGGCACCCGCGCGGTGCCGGCACCGCAAATAATCAGCTATGAAAACCCTCATCGATTTGGCCAACTGGAATCGGCGCGAACATTTCGCCTTTTTCTCACGGTGTGACGAGCCTTTCCACGGCATCGTCGCCAACCTTGACTGTCGCACCGCACGCGATCACTGCCGCCGCGAGCAGCTGTCGTTCTTCCAATTTTATCTGCATCAAGTTTTGGCTGCGGTCAATCACACCCAAGCTCTGCGCCTGCGTATCGAAGATGGCCAAGTGCTCGATTACCATAGTATTCACGCCCATGCCACCATCAGCCGGCCCGACCACACGTTCGGCTTTTGCCGCATCGCTTACCAAGAAGAGTTTGCGGCTTTCAGCCGCGCCACCAGCGCTGCCACCGAGCTCGTCAAACAAGCCAGCGGCCTGTGCATAGGCGAGCACCACGAACGCACCGATGCGATTCACTTCTCCGCCATCCCTTGGATCAGCTTTTCCGGCATCAGCCATGCGCGCCGCCACAATGATGGCGACAGCGTACCGAAAATTTCAGTTGGCAAATGCTACGAACAAGACGGTCGCCTGCTGCTGCCGGTGGCTACCTTCGTCCATCATGGCTTGGTTGATGGCTGGCATATTCATCAGTTTCTTGAGCGTTTGGAAAATGGCTTGCAGGACGTCGCTTGAAGCCTTGGTTCTGCTGGCAGGCAGGCGATGTCGGCACTACTCGCACTGCGGCTGATATTTCAGAAAACGAATGGAAGGCATGTTCGAACGCAATGTAATCACTGCCGTGTAAGAGCTCGCATCCAATTGAAAATCAAGCCTCTTTTTCGGCGGATAACTGAGCATAAACAAATCTTGAAATCCAATATTTTCTGCGCCGAACTCTACCTTCATCCAACACTGCGCTTCTTCGACTGACTTCGTATCGACCTTGCTTAAAATATGAATAATCTTCTGGTAGTGCACCGGATTGTCTTTCTTGATTTTTGCCAATACGGCCCGATTATTGACATTCAATGGCCCGGAAATACGCGCGTCGTTGCCCGCATAGCCAGAGTGCGAGAAAAGAGCTGTGACGCAAACCATGGCAATATATTTTTTCATCAAAAATCTGACCAGGGTTTGCAATCCCGGCCTTCAGAGGCTGTCGCAAAAGGGTATTGAGTCGGTATCATTACCCCAACTGGTGGCCACGTCGTTCCTGCGCGCTTTTGGCAGGAATCCAGCGACGTTCGTGCTTAACTGAACATGCCAGAAATGATGATGTTTTCAGTGTTAAAAACGACGCCAGGTTCCCGCCAAAAGCACGCGGGAATGACGAGGCTGCGGCATGCGGGAAGGACGTCGACTGAAAAGCCTTTTGCGACAGCCTCTTTCTGCCTAAGCAGTAGCCGTCAGGCTAAGGTGGGAGTGGACGTCAATCATATGAGTGAGGCTTGGCAAACAAACCTGGCCGAAAAATCAGGATACCACTCGCCCCGACAACACCATCTCCACCCCACGATTCGCCAACTGATCGGCACGCTCATTACCGGGGTTGCCGGTATGACCACGCACCCAGCGCCATTCGATTTCATGGGTCGCTTGGGCGGCGTCGAGCGCTTGCCACAGGTCGACATTTTTGACCGGGGCCTTGGCCGCAGTTTTCCAGCCCTTGGCTTTCCAACCCTTGATCCATTCCGTGATTCCCTTGAGCACATATTGGCTGTCGGTGTGGAGAATGATCTGGCAAGGACGTTTGAGCGCGGCCAGTGCCTGTATTACCGCCATCAATTCCATGCGGTTATTGGTGGTTTCTTTTTCGCCGCCGCACAGTTCTTTTTCATTGCTGCCGGCAATCATGTAGGCACCCCAACCGCCGGTGCCAGGATTACCCTTGCAAGCGCCGTCGGTGTAAATTTCGATTTTATCCATGGCTATCTTTGATTTTTTTGTTGTTACTGGCCGCGTCAATCGGGCCCGCTCTTGTTGACCACGGCCACGGCATTGCCGCGCACCGGTCGCCGTCGTTTCACGGCTGGTCCGATCAGATGCATGCCACGCACGCGTTTCACGGCTTGCATCATATACACTGCGCCGAAATAGGGCCACCATTTTTGTCCGGCCGCTTCCATGAAATGATAACGCTGCAGCCACTTATCCGAACGGCACGGCGGCGCATAGCAACGAAAATCGATGCGCCCGACTTCCATGTTCAGTAATTTCAGCCAATCTTTGAGGCGCTTCGCGCTGATGAATTCGCCTTCGCGCGGCAAATAAGCAGGTGCGCCCAAGCGTGCTGCCAGTTGGCGTGCACCCCACATACTGGCTTGATTAAAGCCGCTGATGATCAAGCGCCCTTCCGGTATCAAGATGCGCTCGACCTCACGCAAGATTTGATGTGGTTCACTGGCAAATTCCAAGACATGCGGCAACACCACCAAGTCCATGCTGTGGGCATCAAACGGTAATTCGGTAAAATCGTGACTGACCACGATAGGCCGCGCCGACTTACCGGGCTCGGCGCACAGCGCGGTATTGCTGAGCCAACGCCGCGGCATGCGGCTGGCGGCCAGCGCATCAATTTGTGGCATGCCGATCTGCAGCGCATGGTAGCCGAAAATATCGGCCGTCATGGCATCGAACAGCACGCGCTCCTGCGCCAAGACATATTGCCCGGCCGACAGCGCCAACCAGGCATCGAGGTCTATAATGGGTGATTCCAATCCATCCATGTTGATCTATGAACCATTCTCTCAGTGTGTTGACAGTACCCGCATTTAACGATAACTACCTGTGGATCATCCATAATGGCAGCCATGCCGCCGTGGTCGACCCGGGCGATTCAGTTCCTATCTTACATGCGCTGGCCGCACACGGGCTGATATTATCGGCCATTTTACTCACTCATCACCATGCTGACCATATCGGCGGCGTGGCGGCGTTGTTGGCCCAGCATCCGGTACCGGTGTATGGGCCAGCCCATGATGGCATCGCTTGCGTGACCGTGGCGCTCGAAGATGGCGACAGTGTGCATGTGCCGGAACTCGACTTGAACTTGCGTTGCATCGCCGTGCCCGGCCACACGGCTGGTCATATTGCCTATTACAGCCAAGCACAAGCCTGGTTGTTTTGCGGTGACACGCTGTTCGCCGGTGGTTGCGGACGCCTGTTCGAAGGCACGCCGGCACAAATGCTCCATTCACTGGAAAAGCTGGCAGCGCTGCCCGATGCCACTGAAGTCTATTGCGCACACGAATATACGCTGTCGAATTTGCGCTTCGCCCGCGCGGTGGAACCGAATAATACCGCGCTGCAAGAGCGCAGCGTGCGCGAGCAACAGCGGCGCGAGCAAGGCATTCCTACCGTGCCAACTCAGATCGGGCTGGAAAAGCAAACCAATCCCTTCTTGCGTATCCGTGAAGCCGGCGTGATCGCGGGTTTGTTGGCAGAACAAAAAATTTCAGCCGATCAAGATGCTGTCAGTCATTTCGCTGCTCTGCGCGAATGGAAAAACCATTACGCTTAAAGTTTGCTCACCATGTCTATCACTCTTTCCTGCGCGCCGACTCTGGCGCTGTTTTGTCGCGTCGTCGATAACTATGGCGACATCGGCATTTGCTGGCGTTTCGCGCGTCAGTTGCAGCGCGAACATGGCGTTGCCGTCAGCCTGTGGGTCGACGATTTACTCAGTTTTGCGCGGATTTGCCCGCCGCTCGACCCCAATTTAGCTGAGCAAGAGATTGCCGGCGTGCGCATCGTGGCGTGGCGCGATCAAGCCGGCACTTACACGGCAGCCGAGGTGGCGGACATCGTGGTCGAATTTTTTGCCTGCGATATACCGCCCGACTACATCCGCGCCATGGCGGCGTGCGCCGTGCGTCCAGTCTGGATTAATTTCGAAGGTTTGACGGCCGAATCATGGGTTGAAGGCTGTCATACCCTGCCTTCGCCGCATCCGCGCTTGCCGCTGACCAAGCATTTTTTCTTTCCCGGTTTTAATGCGGCTACCGGCGGTTTGCTGCGCGAAGCCGATCTGGCGGCGCGACGTCAGGCTTTTTTAGCCGATACTGCGGCGGTCGCGGTGTTTTTCGGGCAATGGGGCTTGACGCCGGCCGAGCGCGCCGCCTTCAAGGTGTCGCTGTTCGCTTACCAAGAAGCGCCGGTCGCAGCCTTGCTCACGGCTTGGCAACAGCAAGCCCGGCCGATTACTTGCATCGTCCCGGCTGGGGTAGCCGAGGCGGCGCTGACGGCCTTTCTCGGCGAACCAGTACGCAGCGGCCAGCGCTATACGCGCGCGGCCCTGACGCTGTGTATCGTGCCCTTCATGCCGCAAGACGACTATGACCGCCTGCTGTGGGCCTGCGACTTCAATTTTGTGCGTGGCGAAGATTCTTTCGTGCGCGCGCAATGGGCGAGAAAAGCCTTTATCTGGCATATCTATCCGCAAGATGAAGCACTGCATCATCGCAAATTACAGGCATTTTTACAGATTCATGATGCCGCCGGCAGCCAGCTACGCGCTGCCAGTCTGGCTTGGAATGCCGTCACGACCAGCGCCACCGACTGGGCGACAGTATGGCCGGCGTTGATGCAGGAATTGCCCGAGATCGAGGCATGCGCGCGCGTATGGGAGCAAAAAATGCTGGAAAATGGCGATTTCAGTAGCAATTTGCTGCGTTTTACCACCGGGCTGGCTGCAGTTAATGCAGCGGCGGCCCAAATTTAAGGTAAAATATGCGGTTAAATTTTATCGAATTTTAAATTCAATCAGACCTGAGCTTGCGGGGCTTTTTGCCAGTATGCAACAGATGATTTTTATGCAACCACCTTTTTACGTATATTCGCTATGAAACCTGCAAAAGAAATTCGTGTTGGCAACATTATTATGGTCGACAGCAAGCCAATGATCGTGCTGCGCTCCGATGTCAACGGCTCGAGCCGCACAGGCTTCACCTACAAGTGGAAAATGAAGAACTTGTTGACCAACAGCCCGTTGGAAAACGTGTTCCGCGGTGATGACAAGTTTGACGTGATCGTGCTCGATAAAAAACCAGTTACGTATTCGTACTTCGCTGATCCGCTGTTCGTCTTCATGGATGCCGATTACGAACAATATGAAATCGAAGAAGAAAACCTCGGCGACGCCTTGCATTACCTCAAAGATGGCATGGAATGCGAAGCGATTTTCTACGATGGTAAAGCGATCTCGGTTGAATTGCCAACCACGATAGCACGTCAAATCGTGTACTCGGAACCAGCTGTCAAAGGCAACACTTCGGGCAACGTTCTGAAACAAGCTAAAATCGAAAACGCTGTCGAAGCGCATTGCCATATCGTACAAGTGCCACTGTTCGTGAGCCAAGACGATGTCATCGAAATCGATACCCGTACTAACGAATACAAACGCGTCGTCCGTAACTAAGACCACGTCGCTGTAAAAAAACGCGGCCACTTGATGTGGCCGCGTTTTTTTATGCGTGACTTGTTGTTCAGCCAGCCTGATAACCGCCACCTAAGGCACGGATTAAATTCAGTGCCGCAGTAATCTGACGCTGACGCAATTCCAGCAGATGACTGCGCTCAGCCAATACCGGCAAACGCGCCTCCAGCACGGCCAATTCATCGCCAACACCACGCTCATAATACGCCTGGGCGCTGTGCAACTGATACGACACAGCCGTCAGCTTAGCCTGCTCCAAGCTCAATTGCTGATCGATATTTTGCAAGGCAATCTGCCCGGTGACGACGTCGCGCACGGCATCGATGACGGCTTGGTTATATTGGGCAATCAATACATTACTCTGACCGCGCGCACCAGCCAACGCGGCATTGAGGCGACCGCTGTCAAAGATCGGCAAGCTCAAACCGGGCACGAGATTAAACTGGGTACTCGAGCTATGCAGCAAATCATCAAGATGCAAGGCATTGAGGCCCAACATGGCCTTGATATCAAAACTCGGGTAAAACGCCGCACGCCGCACTTCTAGCTGGCTCAGTGCCGATTCCACATACCAGCGCGCCGCCTGTAAATCAGCACGACGCGTCAGCAATTGGTAATCCAAGCTGCTTGGCACCGGTGCCGGCCGCTGCGGCCACACTTGCACTTGCAAGACTGGAAAATCAGCGGGGCCGGCACCAACCAGTGCGCGCAAACTTTCGCGTGCCATGCGCAGTGCAGCGGTGGTTTCCATTACTTGTTTTTGCAATTCCAAATCGCGCACCTGTGCCAGTTGCCAGGGTCCCGCCGCTTCGATACCACGCGCGACGCGGGCTTGATGGGCTGCTTGCAGCGCCGTCGCGCAGCTCTGCGCTTGCTGCAGCAAGGCCAGTCGGGCAAATTCGGTTTGCATGGCATAGTACTCAAGCGCGATGCGGTGCGTCAGTTGTAGCTGCGCTTGCGCGGCTTCGGCCGCGCGCGCGCGCTCGACACCGAGCGCCGCGACAACGGCGGCGCGCTCCTTACCCCATAGGTCAACGCGGTACTCGGCGCTCACACCAACTGAGCCTTCGGTATACCAAGGCCCGGTCATGCCTTCGCCGCTGTGTGCATAGGGTGCCAAGAAACCATTAGCCGAGACATCTTGGCGATCAAGACTGGCACCGAAGTTCAGCGACCAACCGCCGCTGGCATGCTGCAAAGCCGTATTAGCACGACTGGCCACCAGCCTTTGATCGACGACCGCCATCAGCGGCGCTTGCTGCAGCGCTCTTTCCATCAAGCTATTCAATTGCGCATCACCATACTGCTGCCACCACTGCGTCTGCGGCCACTCCGACGCAGCCGGCGGCGGCGCTTGCTCGAGGCGCACCTGGGCCGGGTCGATCAGGGCCAGTTGCGGACTTTCTTTGGCCAGCATGGCACAAGCATTGAGCAGTACGAGGGCGCTTGCCGCCAGTGGCCAACGCCAACGCTGCGGTCGACATAAAAGATCAGGCTTCATCAGGTTCTCACAGAGGGAAAGTGCAAAGGATGCAAGGCTAATTGCTCGATGCAGCGGTTCAAGACTTGCGCCGACGCGGGCAAACCGAGCTCTAGCGGCTGCAGCCACAGCCTCGCATCGGTGGCCATTTCCGTCGCGCTTGCATTCGCCAAACGCAGCGCCAGCGCTTCCAGCGTGGTCGCGGCAGCCAGCAGCAAAGGCGGCACCGCGCGCCATGCTTCGGACTCAGCGTCCATGTTGGCGTGATGCCATTGCGTTTGTATATCATTGACGGCAAGCAGCGTTTCCTGCGCTTGGGCCAACCAAGTTTGCAAATCCGGGCTGCCATGCGTCAGTTGCCATCCGGCTTCCAGCGCCACCCGCGCTTGCAAGTCGCGATTTTGCGCCAGCAGTGTGTAACTGTGCAAACGTGCCAACTCCAATTCGCGTAAGCCAGCGTCGCCACCATTGATGCCGACGCGCGCCATGCTGCCTATGCTTTGCAACAAACGCGCCAACATCTGCTGCAAACGCCCTTGTTCCGACTCCGGCCACAGCAAGGTATAGATGGTCAACGACACCGCAACACCGATTGCAATGCCGAGCAAGCGGTCACGAATTTCCGGCAAATTGACCGATGGCGCAAACTGCCCGAGCAAGGCCAAGGCATAGGCAAACGCTAATTGCGTGCCGATGTAGCTGCTGCGCGCCGAGCCGGCCGCAATCCAGGCGGCCACGGTCAGCACTGGCAAACTGAGCAAGAGCAAACCAGCCACCCCTTCCAGATGCGGCACCAGAAACACCGTAGACAGCAGCGCCAGCACGCTGCCTGCTGCGCAGCCTATCAAGCGCTGTAAGCCCTTGTGTGTGCTCGCACCGGTACTCGGCAAGGCCATCACTAAACACGTCACCATCGCCGTTTGTATGCCCGGCCATTGCACGGCCGAATACAAAAAATAACAAAAAAATGCTGCCAACAGGGTTTTCAAAGCAAACTGCCAATACACGGGATTACTCCACACATCGCTGGCTGCGGCCAGCGGCTGTGCTGCTGGCAAGGATTCCAAACTGCCGCTGCGTGCCAAAGAATTGATCGCATGCACCATTTCAGACAAGACCGCAGTGGCAGACTGCGCCGCGTTTGGCTCAGCTAATAGCAAGGCGGCAGTCGATCTGTCGGGCAAGGCGAGCGGGTCTTTGCGCAAGCTGTCGCAACGCGACAGCAATTGCTGCCACAGCGCATCGTGCTCACCACTGTCCACGGGCAAGCGCGACAAGTGCAGCGCCGCGGTATGCAAACGGTCAATCACATGCATTTGCATCAGATAGGCACCCTGACGGTTGACGGCAGTGCGATCGGCCATCATGACAAAACTCAAATGGCGATGCGCGCTCAACATGGCGTGCTCAAGCGCGCCCAGTGGCAGCGGCAGCGCCGCTTGATGTTGCAAACGCTGTTTGATTTGCCCCATCACCACATCTAATTGGCGCTGCAATTCGCGTTCCAGCAATTGTAACGGTTGTGCCGGCAATAAAAGAAAGTTCACCGTCACCGTCACCAACACCGGATAGACTTGTGCCACCCACACCCACAACAGAGTGCGTGTGAGTAATTCCGGGTCACTGGTCACATCGGCCATGCCTTGTAAGTTGGTGGTGAACAAGGCCAGCAAGAACCCGGCACCGCCAAACTTGCTGGTACGCATGAACACCAGGCCAGACAGGGCGATCAACGCCGTTCCTAACAAGCGCAGCAAGGGCAGTTCAATCGTCCACTTGAGCAAGAGCAGCAAGGCCAATACCGCCAGCGTGCTGCCACTGATCAACACCAAGGCCGACACCCGGGTCAGTACGGTATTTTCTTGTATGGTAAAAAATACTAAAATCAGCGATACCGCCAGAAATGGTAGTTGCAGCGTCATGCTGCACAGAATCACGATGGTACAACTGAGCAGATAGCGCAGCAGCGCGCGACCGCGACCGGGGAACGGAGCGAATTCTTGTACGCAAAAACGATATATATCCATCAGCACAGACGGAGACTCGGAGCTCGGATTGCCGGCTTGCATTTTATGGCTGCGCTTTGAGTACCGCCACGGCCGACAAGCCGAGACGGAATTGTTGCGGATCCGGGTTTTGCACCAAAATACGTACCGGGAAACGTTGCGCTACGCGCACCCAATTGATGGCTCGCGGCACGCGCGGCAAGCCAGCGGTTTCCGCCCCACCCTCTTCCGGATACACGCCATAACCGACCGACTCGACTACCCCTTGGTAGGCTTTCGTGCTGTCACTGAGTAAATACACTTGCGTCGCCCGTCCCGGCGTGATGTGCGCCAGTTCCGTTTCACGGAAATTGGCAATCACATACCAGTGGCGCGTATCGAGCAAGGTGAACACGGCATGGCCGGCATCGACCATTTCGCCAGTGGAAATTTTCAAGCCGATCACGCGGCCATCAAACGGCGCTCTGACGGTGGTGTAGGCAAGCTTGAGCTTGGCTTGCTCCCATTCCGCCTGTAACACGGCGCGCCGCGCCACCAGCGCTTCGATGCCACTGACGGCGGCATTGGCGCGCTGCGCCTCCAATTCGGCCGTGAGCAATTGCGCTTGGCTAGTCAGGCGCGTCGTCTGCGCTTGATCAACTTGCTCGGCAGCCACATAGCCTTGCGCCAACAAGGGCTCGACTCTGGCCAAGGTGGCCGCACTCTGGCGCGCAGTGACATCGGCGCGCACCACTCCGGCCCGGGCGGCGGCGGCGGCAAATTTCTGCGCCGTCACCGCACGCTGCGCCAGCATGATGTCACTCTCGAGCGCTTGTAAGTTGGCTGCTGCCCTACTCACCGCCAGTTCATAGGGACGCGCATCAAGACGAAACAAGACCTCGCCGACGCGTACCGCCTGATTATCTTTGATCGGCAGATCGACTAAGCGGCCGCTGACTTCGGCCGCGACGTGCACCACATCGACCGCCACATAGGCATCATCGGTGCGCGGCGCAGTATCGAGCCGCCACACCACCAGTATCAACAAGGCAGCGGCGACGCATAGCGCAAGCAAGAGCATGCTGCGGCGTAGCGCAATTGACCAAGAAGCAAACATAGAGAAAATCCTTGAATTAATTCTAAAAATACAACAGCCAAGTCAGCATGGCGACGATGGCCGCGAACACCGCGTACATCAATAAGCTGGCCGGCGTCTGCACGGCCGCCCGCCAGCCAGCTAAACTGAGCAAGCCATGCCACGCCATCATCAGTACCAAGCCAAGCAAAAGGCAAAACATCCAGTCGGGGAAATATGCCCCGAGAAAATTGAGCGATGGCGCATTGGTGCAGCCGCACAGCACAGTGCTGGTGGCGGCGCTCAGCAGCCAAGTCAGACTGACAGTTGGTCTTTGCATGCAGCGATCTCCGATGTTTGGGCTGATTAAATATATATTAAGTCAGAATATTAACTGCCTAGGCAGCTACTGTCAAGGCAGCAATCTACGCAGAACTACGTAGCAAGCAAGGAAAAATTACCGGGGAGCAAATCAGCTGATGGCGGTTTTTTGCAGCAGCGCGGCCAAGGTTTCGAGTTCATCTCCCTCGTAACGCGTGAAAAACTGGCGCAATACCAAGTTGGTGCGGGCTAACATGGCCGGATATAAAGCTTGGCCGTGTGCCGTCAATTCCACCAGCACGGTGCGGCGGTCGTCGAGGCTACGTTTTCGCAAGAGCAAGTCTTTGTGCGCCAAGCGGTCGAGCATGCGTGTCATGGCACCGGAATCGTAAGACAATTCATGGCAAATTTGCGCCGCTGTATGGGCGCGACCGGCCACCAGTGCCGCCATCACCGCGTATTGAGCGGTAGAGATATCGAAGGCGGCTAATTCGGCATCGAGCGCCTCGACCAGTTTGATATGGGTGCGCGCCACCAACCGCGCCGCTTGGGCATAACGCTGGTAATCGCTGACATCAAAGGAATTTGTCATCTGGCCTGGCCCGCAAGAGGCAGAGTGAAACACGCCGGGGTGGCGTGTTTCACTACATGATATGCTGCCCAGGCAGGTAAATGCAAGCCTGCCCTGAGGAACTTAAAACGCTGGAACGACTGCGCCCTTGTATTTCTCTTGGATGAATTTTTTTACTTCCGGCGAATTCAATGCCGCTGCCAGTTTCTTGAAGGCCGGGCTGTTTTTGTTATCTTCACGCGCCACCAACAAGTTCGCATACGGCGAATTGGCATCTTCGATCAACAAGGAATCTTTGACCGGGTTGAGTTTGGCTTCGATCGCATAATTGGTATTGATCAGCGCCAGATCGACTTGATTGAGAATCCGCGGCAACGTGGCAGCTTCGAGTTCTTTGAATTTCAAGTGTTTCGGATTGTCGATGATGTCTTTCTTGGTCGCCGAAATATTGCTCGGATCTTTCAATTTAAGTAAACCATTTTTTGCCAATAACAACAAGGCGCGGCCCGAATTCGATGGATCATTCGGAATCGCTACCGTAGCACCGTCAGGCAATTCGGCGATGGTTTTGTATTTACTCGAATAAGCGGCGAACGGTTCGACATGCACTTTTGCGATCACGACTTCCAGATCGTCAGGATGACTTTTCTTGAATTCATTCAGATACGGTTGGTGCAAGAAAAAATTCCCATCCAGATGCTTTTCATTCACTTGCACGGCCGGTTGTATGTAATCGGTAAACACTTTGATTTTCAAATCCACGCCTTGCTTGGCCAATTGCGGTTTAATGAATTCCAAAATTTCCGCATGCGGTACCGGCGTAGCGGCGATCGTCAAGGTATCGATTGCCGCAGCAGAAGTGGCGATCAGCGCCAGCGCGCCGGCGGCGACTAAGTGGGTAAATCGGGTTTGCAATGAACATGTCATGATGATTTCCTTTTTAAAAAAACAGAATTGAAAGACAAAGATTTATTTGCGGGTAAACCGCAGTACCAGCCGGTCACCGAAAAATTGCAGCAACTGCACCAGCAAGATCAGAATCGCCACGGTGACGACCATGACATCGGTTTGAAAACGTTGATAACCATAACGCAGCGCCAGATCACCGAGACCACCGCCGCCGATCACACCCGACATTGCCGCATACGAGACCAGCGCAATCGCCGTCACCGTTACGGCCGCCAGCAAACCAGGCAAGGCTTCCGGCAGCAAGGCATGAATGATGATTTGATAGGTTTTCGCGCCCATAGCTTGGCAAGCTTCAATGATGCCGCGATCAACCTCACGCAAGACGTTCTCGACCAAGCGCGCAAAGAACGGTGTGGTGCCAATGACCAAGGGTGGGATGGTGCCGGCCACGCCTAGCGAGGTGCCGACCAAAAAAACCGTCAAGGGAATGAGTACGATGAGCAAAATAATGAACGGTACCGAGCGCAGTACATTCACCAACAGCGACAGCAAGGCATAGATGCCGCGCTGTTCGAGCAATTGCTTTTTCCCGGTCAGGAACAACAACACACCCAAGGGCAAGCCGAGTGCAACCGTCAAGGCCAGCGAGACGCCGGTCATGGTCAGGGTATCAAGGGTCGCTTGGGCAATATCTTCCCAATCTATGTGTGAAAAATCCATGTTTACTGTCCTCCTTCACTGGCAATCAATTCCACCCGCACCTCGGCGGCACGCAACAAAGCCAAGGCTGCTTCGGTTTGCTGCGGACTGGCCGTCAACGCAATTTGTAACTGGCCATAAGGAATATCTTTGATACGCCCTATCGTGCCTTGCAAAATCACAAATTCGGCACCGGTTTGCGCCGCGACTCGGCTTAACACCGGTTCATGCGCGGTGTTACCAACATAGGTCAAGCGCAGCAGCAAGCTGCCGGCGCGCTGCGCCTCGAATAAATCGGGTGACAGGGCCTGATGCTCCGCCACCATACTTTGCGTCACTGCATGTTGCGGGTGCAAGAACACATCGCTAACGGCACCGGTTTCGACGATTTCGCCAGCTTCCAGCACGGCGACTTGATCGCAGATAGTCCGGATCACCTGCATCTCATGCGTAATGAGCACGATAGTCAAACCGAGTTGTTGATTGATTTGTAATAGCAAACGCAAAATCGATTGCGTGGTTTCGGGATCGAGTGCCGATGTCGCCTCATCACACAATAATAATTGCGGATAATTCGCCAATGCGCGCGCGATGCCGACCCTTTGCTTTTGGCCACCCGACAATTGCGCCGGATACTGATGCGCCTGCTCAGTCAAGCCTACCAATGCTAGCAAAGCGGCGACGCGCTCGCGCTTTTGTTCACAAGTAAAGCCACCGGCTAACTTCAATGGAAAGGCGATGTTCTGCTCCACCGTTTTGGCATTCAATAAATTGAAATGCTGGAACACCATGCCGGTGCGTTGGCGCAGTGCATGCAAACCGGCCGCATCGAGGCCCATGATGTCGACGCCATCGATGAATACCTTGCCGGCACTCGGGCGTTCGAGTAAATTCAGCGCCCGCAATAAACTGCTCTTGCCGGCACCGGAACGTCCGATGATGCCGAAAATCTCACCCTTGCGGACAGACAGGTCAATATTGCGTAAGGCATGCACCTCACGATTGCCGACACGATAAATTTTTTCAACTTGTTCAATATGAATCACTCAATACCACTTCAAGAAATGCAGAAGTTTCGTATGATAATCAAATCTCCTTACACTTTCCAATCATATAAAATCACTTGCATATGCAAATCGTGTCTATAGGAAATACGGCTGAATGAAAATCAGCGGCGCATCCTGTCCCGGTCAAAGCCATTTTTTTTCCGACATCTTCCAGATTTTTGCTACTATTTGCTGCTCACATTTTTTTACCGGATGATTGTTTCATGCGTCACACCCGCGCCGTTACGGCTCGCCGCCAGCACCATCTTGCCTCGCCGCTATCGGCTTGCTTGATGCGGCTTGTCGTCGGCGGCCGACGCAGTGTGATGGCCATCATCACGGCCTTGGCCTTTGTTTTGCTAAGCGCGACCGCAGCCACGCATCACCACGCCGATCGTATCGAAGATCAGGCGTGCTCGATCTGTACCGCAGTAGCCAACCAAGCCGATTTAGCGACACCACCGGCCAGCTTGGCGCTGTGCCTCATCATCCTGCTCTACCTGCTGCTGCCGGCCACGCCGGTACTGCGCGACTTCGCCGCACCACGACTGCTGCCACCCGGCTGCGGCCCGCCCACACGGCACTGAGCCACTTCCACAACTGACTGCCCAGCGCGACCAATTTGTCGCGCTGCTGTGCCTGTCTACCCTGCTCGCCAAACAGCACCGCCTACATGGCAGCCGCTGCTATTTGGCACTGAATAAAAACTCTGTATCAAAGGCTTACCATGTCATTCCGTCTCCGCCCCTTACCTACTTTATTGGCCGGCATCTTCGGCAACTTA
This sequence comes from Undibacterium sp. CCC3.4, assembly GCF_034347425.1. Taxonomy (GTDB): domain Bacteria; phylum Pseudomonadota; class Gammaproteobacteria; order Burkholderiales; family Burkholderiaceae_D; genus Undibacterium. Next base: position 2,897,930 of record NZ_CP133779.1, on the reverse strand, counting down.
CTGCTGCATGCTGTCGCCACTGCCGCCGGCAACGAGCTCACTAACGAGGCCGCCAGCGACAGCGCTGCCAGCAGCACTGCCGCCACCACCGTCGAAATTACCGCGACCCATTTGAAAAATGCGCGCACCGCCTTATCACCGAAAATCGGCACGACCATCTATTCGATCGACCAGCACATGGTCGACAGCTTGGGCCAAGGCGATTCGACGCCGTTCAACGAAGTCTTGCTGCGCTTACCAGGCGTCGCCCAAGATTCGAAAGCCTCGGGCGGCCTGCATGTGCGCGATGAACATGGCAATGTTCAGTACCGTATCAATGGGGTACAACTGCCAGAAAGTATCACCGGTTTCGGTCAATCGATCGATACCCGCCAAATCGCCGAAACCGACTTCATGACCGGCGCACTGCCAGCTCAGTTCGGTTTGCGTACCGCAGGCGTCGTCGACATCCAAACCAAAGAAGGCCATACCACGCCAGGTGGACGCATCGGTGTCTTGCTCGGCGCACATAATTACAGCAATCCCAGCGCCGAATTTTTCGGCACCGTCGGGGCTTTCAATTACTACTTATCCGGCAGTTATCTGTCCAACAGCCTCGGTATAGAAAATCCGACAGCCAGCCGCACGGCGCTGCATGATGAAACCCGCCAAAGCAAAAGCTTCGGCAACCTGTCTTACTACCTCGACGATAGCACCCGTCTGGGCATGATGTTCGGTACCTATCAAGGGAAATTTCAAATCCCGAATAATCCGGCTCAGAGTCCGGCGTTTTCTCTGGCCGGTGTCAGCGATGCCGCAGCCGGCAGCAGCAGCCTGGCTTCGGCCGATTTGAATGAAAATCAACGCGAGATCAATCGCTTCTTGGTGTTGTCTTACCAAAAAAGCCTCGGTGCCGTGAATTTTCAGCTATCCGCCTTCAAACAATATTCTGAACTGCATTTCACGCCCGACCGCAACGGCGACCTGATTTATAACGGCGTCGCTTCCGATACCCTGCGCTCCAACTCCTCGGCCGGTCTGCAAGGCGACTTCAGTTACCCGCTCAATGCCAACCATACGCTGCGCACCGGTTTCGCGTATACGCGGCAAAACAGCGCCAGCAATAACACCGTCAGCGTGTTCCCGGTCGATGCCAGCGGCACGGCCAGCTCGGCCAGCGCCTTCGATATCGTCGACAATTCCAGCAAAACCGGCCATCAAAGCAGCCTTTACCTGCAAGATGAGTGGCGTGTCAGCGCACCCTTAACCGTCAATTACGGGGTACGTTTTGATAAAGTCTCGGCCTTCGTCGAAGAACAGCAATGGAGTCCGCGCGTCAACCTCGCTTACAAACTCAGCGATGCTACCGCCTTCCACGCCGGCTACTCGCGCTACTTCACGCCGCCGCCACAAGAATTGGCTTCACAAGCGAGCATCAATCTGTATACCGGCACCAGCAATGCCGCGCAGACCGCCCTGTCCGACAATGTCAAATCGGAACGCACGCATTATTTTGATATCGGTCTCAGCCATCAAGTCAGCCCAGAGCTGAGCTTGACAGCCGACCTTTACTACAAAAAAATCCGCAATATGCTCGACGAAGGACAGTTCGGTCAAGCGCTGATCCTGTCGCCGTTCAATTACGAGCAAGGCTATGCCAAGGGCTTGGAATTGGCCGCCATCTACAGTCAACGCAATTGGGGTGGCTTCCTCAATGTATCACTGCAAAAAGCCCAGGCGAGCAACATCATTTCCAGCCAATCGCTGTTCGGTCCGGACGAATTGGCGTATATCGCCAAGCATGACATCTACGTCGATCATGACCAGACCTACACGGTTTCCGGTGGTGCGCATTATCATTTCGGCGACTCGCAGATCAGTGGTGACTTCCTCTACGGCAGTGGCTTACGTAAAACCCCGGACGGTGGCGCACCCAACTCAGCCAGTCTGAACTCGTATACGGTGTTCAACGCGGCACTGGTGCATAATTGGAAAAAAACCATCGTCGGCGATCTCGAAGCGCGGCTCTCGCTGCTCAATCTGTTCGATAAAGTCTATTTGCTGCGCGACGGTTCCGGCGTCGGCGTCGGTGCGCCACAATACGGCGCGCGACGCACGCTTTACCTCGGCTTATCGACCAGTTTTTAAACTGGCCGGCATGTAAAGCAAACAGGCAGACCGCAATCTGCCTGTTTTTTATATGAAAGCTGGTCTTTATGCGTTTTTCATCTATACAAAGCACAATACTGTCGTTCCCAAGATTGCAAAAACTGCGCAAGATAGCACCACCCTATTTCCGGATTGCACGATGAAAACTTCTTCCCGCCTGTTTACCGCTCTCTTGCTCAGCTTCGGTATCGTCAGCGCTGCCGCGCACGCCACCGAGCCATTGCTCAATGCTTCGTATGATGTGACGCGCGAATTATTCAAAGATATCAACCCCGCTTTCATTGCTGAATGGCAAAAGAAAAGCGGCGAAACTGTGGTCATCAAGCAATCGCATGGTGGCTCGAGCAAGCAAGCGCGCTCGGTCATCGACGGCCTCAATGCTTCAGTCGTGACCATGAACCAAGCCAGTGACATCGATATTCTGGCTGAAAAGGGTTTATTGCCAGCTAACTGGGAAAAATTATTACCGAATAATTCGGCACCGTTTTATTCCACCATGGTGTTTTTAACCCGCAAAGGCAATCCTAAAAAAATCGCCGATTGGGAAGATCTCGGCAAACCCGGCGTGAAAGTCATCGTGCCTAACCCTAAAACTTCGGGTAACGGCCGCTATACCTATTTGGCTGCTTGGGGTTCGGTCATCAAATCCGGCGGCAGCGAAGCGCAAGCGCGCGCCTTGGTTGGCCGGCTGTTTAAAAATGTACCGGTGCTCGATGCCGGCGGCCGCGGTGCCACCACCACGTTTACCCAACGCGACATCGGCGATGTGCTGGTGACGTTTGAAAATGAAGTGCAATTAGTGCGTCAAGAATTTGGCGATCACTACGACGTTGTCTACCCGCGCAGCTCTATCTTGGCCGAATCGCCCGTGGCCGTAGTCGATAAAGTGGTCGACAAACTCGGCACGCGCAAAGCCGCCACCGCCTATTTGCAATTCCTTTACTCGGAAGCGGGACAAGATATCGCTGCGCGCCACTATTTCCGCCCGCGCTCGGCCATCGCCGCAAAAAAATACGCGGCCAACTTCAAGCCCATCGCCCTGTTCACGTTGGAAGAAGTATTCGGCGGCTGGAAGCAAGTGCAAAAGAAACATTTCGACGATGGTGGCGAATTCGATCAGTTGTATCAAAATAAATAAGCAGTAAAAAACGCCGTTCAATCAAATTGAACGGCGTTCTTTTCAACTGAAAGCCAAATTAACTGACTACCAACGACAAATGCTGACTACGCAAGGCAGCCGATTTAACTTGAACCTTGATGGAGTTTTGTAAGGACGCGAACGAGCCGCCGGCGCGATAGCTGAAACTGAGTTCCAAGATATCACCGGCCTTGACCTCGACCGCCTCATCCAAGGGCAAGGATAAATAATGATTGAGCCAATCGATCGTGCCGCCAGTTTCCATCAACACGGCCAGAATATTTTTGGTAATGAAACGCAGCGCCGTCACACTGCCGCCCTGCTCTATCGTGAAGCTGCCTGCCCAACTGATCTGCAAACCATTCGTCTGGGTAAAGTCGATCACGCTGTAGAGTGCCGGCTGTGCCAATTCGCGGGTATCAGCGGAAAATACGCCGGGTTGCAAAAACTGAATGATCGGCGCCTGATAACCGAGAAAATCGCAGGTTTGTTGTACCGGCTGCACCGCCATCACTACCGCTTCCGGAATAAAAATCGGCAGAGGGCCGCCGAATTTTTCCAAGTAGCGCTGTTTGAAATTTTCTATCACTTCGACTTGCTTTTCGCGCAGCATCGCCACATGTATCATCTCGCATATCACCACGTCGACCGGTTCGGGTGGTAAATATTCGAAGGCATCGGCATGAATTACCTCGACCTTGTCACCGTCGCGGTTTTTCGCCAGCAAACGGCGCGCTTCGGCGACCATATCGGGATTAAACTCGACGCAATACACTTTGGCCGCACTCTGCGCCGCAAACCACGACAACACGCCGGTGCCGCCGCCGAGTTCCAGTACTTTCGCGCCATCGAACACTTGACGCTGAATCGCTGCCTTAAAGTTATCCATGCGGTTGGCATCCATCAGCATATTGTGATGGTATTGCAAAGGTATAAATTGTCCGAGATAGCAACTCTCTGCTTCGCGCTCATTCAACATCACATCTCCTCATTCCATGCCGGTAGCTGGCTTTGCGCACCGGGAACGCGGCTGCGTTCTAAGCGGTAGGGCATTTGTCATGATTATGCGGGGAAGGAAAAAAAACAAAGGCGCGAATTCAGCTGTAAATCCGCTTCAATTCATGCTTTAGGGCAAATTAATCAGAATCGCCGCGACGAAGGCTCAAGCAAAATCGTGCAACGCGCATCTTTGTAAGGCGTGTCAGCACGCTGCCAAAACGCGCCAGGTGAAGTTTGTGAGCAAACCACCGCATCGGCCGTCGTACTATGCCAACGATACCAGGGTGCCGGTTCGGCTGGCAGCAGCGGCGCTGTCAATAACAGCAAGCACAATACATAGCAACGCAACATGACAAACTCCCGAAGTGAAGGATCAAGGCAAACAGATGCACGGCCGAGCAGTGCAAAAAGTTAACATAAAATCAATATTTATTCACTGATGTTACTTATATCAAAACCACATATAAGCAAATAAATACTAAGTAGTTGGGAAAAATGCTCGAACTCATTACGATTGAGCTACTTTGTTTGGAGCAATATGACCTTCACCTATATTATTTCCGGATTTGCCGTCGGTACGCTGGTCGGCTTGACCGGTGTCGGCGGCGGCTCGCTGATGACGCCGTTGTTGACACTGTTGTTCGGCGTCTCGCCCGCCGTCGCGGTCGGTACCGACCTCGCCTTCGCCTCGATTACCAAGGCCACCGGCACGTTTACCCACCGTTTGCGCGGCACGGTCGACTGGCATGTGGTGCGCTTGCTCTGCTATGGCGCACTACCGGCGGCCTTACTGGCAACGCTGAGCCTGAAGCATTTCGGTAGCCTGAATAAGGAAATTGCTCAGATCATTCGCTACTCAATTGCAATTTCTGTCATGTTAACCGTGATTGCCTTGCTTTTCAAAAGTAAAATGATGACTTGGCTCAACAATCATCCGGAAAAGCAATTGCAAGGCCGTCAGTTGGCAATCGCCACCATCGTCTCCGGTGCCTTACTCGGTACCTTGGTGACGATTTCGTCGATCGGTGCCGGTGCCATCGGCGCGACTTTGCTGGTGATGTTATATCCACGCATGTCGGCCGCGCACATCGCCGGCACCGACATCGCCTACGCGGTGCCACTGACAGCGATTGCCGCCTTCGGCCACTGGTGGCTGGGTTCGATCGATTGGGCCTTGCTCGGCGCTTTGCTGCTCGGTTCGCTGCCGGGTATCACGATCGGTTCGCTGGCAGCACGCGCCGTACCGGAAAAATTTTTACGCGGCATATTAGCGACGACCCTGACCTTAGTGGCCGTCAAACTCGTTTTTTAAGGGCAAACCAAGATGTATCGTTACGACCACCACGATCACCAGATCATACAAGAGCGTATCGCGCAATTCCGTGATCAGGTACGCCGTCGCCAAGCCGACGAACTGACGGAAGAAGAATTCCTGCCTTTGCGCTTGCAAAACGGTTTGTATTATCAACGGCACGCTTATATGCTGCGCGTCGCCGTCCCTTACGGCATGCTGTCATCGGCACAGATGCGCACCTTTGCCCATATCGCGCGCAAGTACGATCGCGGCTACGGCCATTTCACCACGCGCCAAAACATTCAGTACAACTGGATCAACCTCGAAGATACCCCGGACATTCTGGAGCAATTGGCACAGGTGGAAATGCATGCGATTCAAACTTCCGGCAATTGCATGCGCAATATCACCTCGGATGAATTCGCCGGCGTCGCCGCCGATGAGATCATCGATCCGCGCGCGTATGCTGAAATTCTGCGTCAATGGACCACCTTCCATCCGGAATTCGCTTATTTGCCGCGTAAATTCAAGATCGCCATCAATGGTTCCAAGGAAGATCGCGCCGCCATCGCCGTGCATGATATCGGCCTGACCGTGATCCATAACCAAGCCGGCGAAGTCGGCTTTCGCGTGATGGTTGGCGGCGGCATGGGACGCACACCTATCCTCGGCAGTGTGATCTGCGAATTCTTGCCATGGCAACATGTCATGACCTATCTGGAAGCGATCCTGCGGATTTATAACCAACACGGCCGCCGTGATAATAAATACAAGGCACGTATTAAGATTCTGGTCAAAGCCATCGGTGCCGATGTCTTCCGCGCCCAAGTGGAAGCCGAATGGGCCGATATCAAAGGTGGTCCGGCCACGCTGACCGAAGCCGAGTTGCAGCGCGTCGCCAGCTTTTTCAGTACGCCCGACTACCTGCCGTTGACCAGTACCGATGCCGCCTACGAACAAGCACTGAAGGACAACAAAGCCTTCGCCAATTGGGTCAAGCGCAATGTCAAAGCGCATAAGCAGCCTGGTTACGCGGCGGTGGTCTTGTCGCTGAAAAAACCGGGTGTTCCACCGGGCGACGCTACGGCCGAACAAATGGATTTCATCGCCGACCTGGCCGATCGATACAGCTTCGGCGAACTGCGCGTTACACATGAACAGAATTTGGTACTGGCCGATGTGCGCTTGGCCGAATTGTTTGCGGTTTGGCAGGAAGCCAAGGCCCATGGCTTGGCAACGCCGAACATCGGCTTGCTGACCGATATGATTTGCTGCCCAGGTGGCGATTTCTGCTCCCTGGCCAATGCCAAATCGATTCCCATCGCCTTAGACATCACCGACCGTTTCAGCGACCTCGACTACTTGCATGACATCGGTGAAATCGAACTCAATATGTCGGGCTGTATCAATGCCTGTGGTCATCACCACGTCGGCCATATCGGCATACTTGGGGTCGACAAAGATGGCAGTGAGTGGTACCAGGTGTCTATCGGCGGTGCGCAAGGTAATGCTGCCGCCATCGGAAAAATCATCGGCCCATCATTCTCAGCCGGCCAAATGCCGGAAGTGATAGAACGCTTGATCAAAGTTTATCTGCGCGAACGTCAAGAGAATGAACGCTTCATCGATACCGCGCAAAGACTGGGTGTCGCACCGTTTAAAGAATTTGTCTATGCCACGCCGATCAAAACTACCGAACACTATGGCGAAGATGCCGGTTCGCTGGTTTCTTACTAAACCGTTGCTACTACACCGTTACCGAATCGCGAGCGAACATGACGAGTAAAATTATTCAAGGAAAGGCCATTGTGGCCGACGACTGGAGCGTACTGCGACTGGCCGAGGGTGAAACCGCCGATGCCGTTGCCGTTCCGGCTGGTAAGACCATCATACCGCTGCAGGTATGGTTGCTGCAGCGGGTCGCACTGGAACAGCGCAAGGATCTGGCCATCTGGTTTGGTAGTGCTGAACAAGCCAAAGATCTCGGTGACGACCTCTCGCGCTTTGCCTTGTTGGCAGTCGATTTTCCGAAATTTTCGGATGGCCGCGGCTATTCCATCGCCCACAATCTGCGCACCCGTTGCGCATATACCGGTGCCTTGCGCGCCATCGGCGACGTTTTACGCGATCAATTGTTTTACATGCAGCGCGTTGGCTTCAATGAATATGCCGTACGCGCCGATAAAGACATTAACGATGCCATCAAAGGTCTGACCGATTTTTCGGAAAAATACCAGACCTCATGGGATGAAAAAAATCCACTGTTCCGCCGTCGTGACGGAGCCGCAGCATGAGCGATTTCGCCGCCCGTCTGGCTGTCAGTCTGAGCTGCTTGGAAACCATCGCGCGCGATTTCGCGCCGGCGGTATTCGCCTCGAGCTTGGCGGCCGAAGACATGGTCTTGACCGATATGATTTTGCGCGGCAAATACAACATCGGTATTTTTTCGCTCGAAACCGGTCGTCTGCACGCCGAAACCCTGGGTATGATTGAGCGCATCAAGGAAACCTACGGCACCGACATCGCGCTGTACCGTCCCGAGCCGGCCGCAGTCGCAGACTATGTCGCACAACACGGCCTCAATGCGTTTTACGACAGTGTCGAGATGCGTAAAGAATGCTGCCGCATCCGCAAGGTCGAACCACTCAATCGTGCTTTAGCTGGCCAAACCGCCTGGGTCACCGGCCAACGGCGCGCGCAAGCGGCCACCCGTACCGAACTGGCAATGCAGGAAGACGATGCGGCGCACGGCATGCAAAAGTTCAATCCGCTGGCGGATTGGTCGCAAGACGATGTCTGGCACTATATTCGCACTAACAATGTGCCGTACAATCCTTTGCATGACAAAGGCTATCCGTCCATCGGTTGCGAACCCTGCACGCGTGCCATCGAAGCCGGTGAAGATGTGCGCGCCGGCCGCTGGTGGTGGGAAAATCCGGAATCGAAAGAATGCGGTTTGCACGTCGTCGACGGTAAATTGATTCGAATTAAACAAGTCAGCTGAATACAGAAAAGAGACATGATGAACACTGTCAAAGAACAAGATTTTATGGATGCCGCGAGTAATCGCCATCTCGATTGGCTGGAGTCCGAAGCCATCCACATCATGCGTGAAGTGGCAGCCGAATGCGGCAACCCGGCGCTGCTGTTTTCCGGTGGTAAAGACTCCATCGTCTTGCTGCGCTTGGCTGAAAAAGCCTTTCGTCCCGGTAAATTCCCGTTTCCGCTGGTACACATCGATACTGGCCACAACTTCGACGAAGTCATCGCGTTTCGCGACAAACGCGTGGCCGAACTCGGTGAACGCTTGATCGTTGGCTCAGTGGAAGACTCGATACAACGCGGTACTGTACGCCTGCGCAATCCGGCCACCGATTCACGCAATGCGGCTCAAGCCGTCACCCTGCTCGAAACCATCGCGGCGCACAAATTTGATGCCTGCATCGGCGGTGCCCGTCGCGATGAAGAAAAAGCCCGCGCCAAAGAACGGATTTTTTCCTTCCGCGATGAATTCGGCCAGTGGAATCCAAAAGCTCAGCGTCCTGAGCTATGGGACCTCTACAATACCCGCGTGCATGCCGGTGAAAACATGCGTGTGTTCCCGATCTCGAACTGGACTGAACTCGATGTTTGGCAATATATCGCGCGCGAAAAACTCGAATTGCCGCAAATTTATTTCGCCCACGAACGCCAAGTCATCCCGCGCAATGGCCTGTTGGTACCGCTGACTCACCTGACACCAGCGCTGCCAGGTGAAACCGTGGAAACCCAGATCGTGCGTTTCCGTACCGTCGGCGATATTTCCTGCACCTGCCCGGTGTCGTCCGATGCCGCCACGGTAGCAGCGATCATCGCCGAAACCGCAGTCACGCAAATTACCGAACGCGGCGCTACCCGCATGGATGATCAAACATCGGAAGCTTCGATGGAAAAACGTAAAAAAGAAGGATATTTCTGATGACTGCCGTTCAAACTCTCAACCTCAACACGGGCATCGAACGCGGTCTGTTGCGCTTCATTACTGCCGGCTCCGTCGATGATGGCAAAAGCACCTTGATCGGCCGTCTGCTGTTCGATAGCAAAGGCATTTTCGCCGACCAGCTCGATGCGATGTCACGCGCCAAGCACAAGCGCACCGTCGGTGACACCATCGACTTGTCCTTGCTGACCGATGGCCTCGAAGCCGAACGCGAACAAGGCATTACCATCGATGTAGCCTACCGCTATTTCGCTACACCGAAGCGTAAGTTCATCATCGCCGACACTCCGGGCCACGAACAATACACCCGTAATATGGTGACCGGTGCCTCGACGGCCGACGCCGTGGTGATTTTAGTCGACGTCTCGAAAGTCAAGCTCAACGACGACGGCAGCGTCGACTTGTTGGTGCAGACTAAGCGTCACTCGACCATCGCCCATTTGCTGAAAATTGAACATGTGATCGTTGCCGTCAACAAGATGGATCTGGTCAACTATGACCAAGTGATCTATGACCGCATCATCGCCGAGTACAGTAAATTTGCCGCCCAACTCGGACTCAAAACCATACACCCTATTCCGCTGTCCGCCTTGGCCGGTGACAATGTTGTCAGCGCCAGCGATAAGCTGGCATGGTATCAAGGTCCTACTCTGATCGAATTGCTCGAGTCGCTCAGCGTCTACGACGCCTGCCACGATGAACCGTTTCGCTTTCCGGTACAACTGGTCGCGCGTCACAACGGTCATGAAGCCAATGACTTCCGTGGTTACATGGGTCGTATCGAAGCCGGCAAAGTCAGCAAGGGCGATCGCCTGATCGTCCAACCGAGCGGACAAATTGCCACGGTCAAAGATATCCAAACTCTGGACGGCTCACTGGAATCGGCCGTGGTCGGCCAATCGGTAACTTTGCTGCTCAATGAATACCTCGACATCTCGCGTGGCGACATGCTGGCCGGTGCCGACCGTCCTGCCACTCAGTTGAAAACCTTAAAGGCCGATCTGTGCTGGCTGTCAGAAGATGCGCTCGATGTCGGCCGTAAATACTGGCTCAAACACACCACCAAACAAGTCGCGGCGCGCGTCACGGCGGTCGATACCCTGCTCGATATCAACACTCAGCAAACGCGCCCGGCCGACAGCCTCAAGCTCAACGACATCGCCACCGTCTCGATCAGTGTTGGGCAAGCGCTGGCCGTCGATGATTATGCCGACTTGCGCTCGACCGGTGCCTTCATTCTCATCGATGAAGTCACCCATCAAACCGTGGCTGCCGGCATGATCCACTTGGCAGACTGAGCACGATGACGACCCCGCTCGGCCAAGTGGTGTTGATCGGTGCCGGTCCCGGTGCCGCCGACCTGATCACGGTGCGCGGCGCACGCCTGTTGGCGCAGGCCGAAGTGGTGTTGTATGACGCCTTGGTCACGACCGAGATGTTGGAACTGTGCCCGCAAGCCGTGAAGATTGCGGTCGGCAAGCGCAGCGGTCAACGCTCGGCCGCGCAAGACAGCATCAACCGACAACTCGTCGCTGCCGCCCATCAGTATCGTCTGGTAGTGCGTTTGAAAGGTGGCGACCCCATGCTGTTCGGGCGTGCTGATGAAGAATTAAGCGCACTCGAAGCGGCCGGTATTGCTTACGCCGTGGTACCCGGCATCACCACCGCCTTGGCAGCGGCGGCGGCGGTATGCCAGCCGCTGACCAAGCGCGGCATTGCCCGCAGCGTGGCCTTGTTTACTTCGAGTACTGCACCAGGCGAAACTGCGGACACCCGCATTCCCGAATGTGACACCTTGATCCAATATATGGGTGGACGCGAAGCGATGCTGACGGCCGAACGTATGCTGGCCAAGGGTTTTCCGGCGCACTTGCCGGTTATCGTGATGGAAAATTGCAGCCGCAGCGATCAACGCTATCTGCGCTTGAGCTTGGCCGAACTGGCGCACGGCCTGCCGCTCTCGCATGGACCGGTATTGGTGATGATGGGCGAAGCGATGCGCACCCGTGTAGCCGCGCATCCAGCGTGATTACGGCGTCGGCAAACGCACCTCGAAACGACGTGCCAGCGCCGACAAATCACCACTGACACGCATTTGCTCAAAGCTATCATCATAAGCTTGCCGCATTCGCTCGCAAGTCGAGCGACAATACGCCAAATAGCCATCCTGTGTATCGATCAAGGGGGCGACGATCGCGAATCCCAACTTCAAGTCGAGTTTTCTCAACTGTGCTTCCGAATTGCGTAAATTAGTTGCCAGTAAATCGATGCGGCCGGCCGCCAGCATGGTCAAGCCATTGCTCAAGGTATGCACAAGCTCCGGTTTGATCTGCGTGCGGGCCGCTTCGAATGCTTCACCATAAGCCCAACCGTTGATCACCGCGACTTTGCGCGTGCGCAGAGAGGCGTAATCGCCGTTCCAGCCTACATTCGATCCTTGCCGGGTATAAAAAGCCAGAATATCGCGATAAAAAGGCCGCGCCGAAAATTTGAACTTGCCTTCGCGTTCGGCAGTTTTATACGGACCGATCAGCACCTGCGCATAGCCGTTTTCCACCATCCACTGCGCCCGATTCCACGGATATAGTTCAAAGCGCACCGTGTCACCATTTTTTTGCGCCAATTGCCGCACGATTTCTACCCCTAATCCGGTGTAGCCATTCGCTTCGCTGGCTTCGAAAATGCCGGCAAACTCACTGCCAACGGCCAGCACCTCGGCAGCCGGCAGCGGCAGCGCGGCCAGCAAAAACATGGGGGCAATCCATTTAATCAAACGACGCACGACTGTCTCCAAATGAAAATTGCGTCAGCTCTGCTTGATGCAGTAATCCCGAATCGCCGACAACACCGCCTCATCCTCACCAACCGCCATAGCGATGTGCAAGTGCAGTTGCGGATAACTGGCCCGTAATTGTTCCGCCAACAGCGGTAAATCACGCAACACATGACCGCCCTGACCGAGGAACACCGGCGTCACGGTAATCCGCTGGCAGCCGGAAGCGACCAGACTGGCCACCAGATCGGGCAAGTTCGGTTGCATGAATTCGAGAAAGGCCAGTTCCACGCGCTGCTCTGGCAAACTCTCTTGTGTCATTTTTTGCAGCCGCTGGAACGGTGCCAGCCAACGCGGTTCACGCGCACCGTGGGCAAACAAGATCGAAGCAGTCGTCGCGGTAATCGGGGTAATTGGAGTAGTCATCAGTTTCTTTCAACGTAGCGCAGCCCGAGCAAAGCCAGGCCCATAAATAATATACTCGGCACCAAGGCCGTCACCATTGCTGGCCAGGTATTGAGTAAGCCGAGATGGGAAAACAGTGAATTGATCAGATAAAACACCATCCCTATCATGATGCCGCTGAAAATTTTCAAGCTGATCCCACCGCTGCGCACATGCAGGTAAGCAAATGGCAGCGCCAAGGCCATCATCACAAAGGTGACGAAGGGATAGGTGATTTTTTTCCAAAATGCGATTTCATAACGCTCGCCGTCTTGCTTGTTTTCCGCCAGATGACGGGTATACGCGGCCAAATCCCAGGCCGACATGCGGTCCGGATCGGCGAACAAGACCGATAAAATATCGGGCGTGACTTCAGAGATCACATCCCTGCTGGGATAGCTGTGGCTGCTGACACCGGTGATATCTTCGGCCGCCAAATTTTTGGGGAAGGATGTTTCCGACACCTCGAACAAGCGCCACACATTACTGCCCTGGTACGCGGCCCGTTTGGCCGTCACTTCGCGCGCCAAATGAAAATCTTTATCAAATTCATACATACGCACCAAATTAAGCTGACGATTCGGCAAAATCTCCTGCACATTGAGGAAGCGCGAACCGATCACGGCACCGCTGAGGCCATTTTCGCGCACCAAATCTTTGGTCCACAGTCCGGTACGAAATTCCTGCGCTTCCGCGGCACCAAGTGCCGTCAGCTTCATGCTTTCGGCGTATTTGCTGGTGTTCGGTGCCACCAGTTCGCCGAAGGCAAAGGTCAGCAACACAAACAAAATACCAATTTTGAACAACATCCCGGCAGCCATCGCGGTCGACATGCTGGCCGCGCGCATGATGGTAAATTCAGAATTCGAGGCAAATTGGGCCAAGACATAAATGGTGCCGATCAGTACCGCAATCGGCATGAATTCATAAATATATCCAGGCAAACCTAGCAAGACATACAACAAAGCGTAGGGCAAACTGTAGCCACCCTTGTTTAAGGACGGCAGCTCAGCCATTAAATCAAAAAAGGAAAATAATGCCAACAAAGCCAGCATGACGAACAACACTGAACGGATAATTTCAGTACCAAAATATTTCTGCAAAATTCTCATGCACAACTTTCTTGTTTACGCAGACTCGCTTTACAGTTCGACCAAAGCACCAATGGATGCCAACGACTGTTGACCTTCAAACGCCATAAAAACAAGGCTAACACGAGTAGCAAAATCAGCAAGTGCACCGGCCACCAACTGAGCGCAAACGAGGTACGGCCTTGGGCTACGGTAGCCTGAGAAATATTGACGACATTTAAATAAATAATCACGGTCAGCAAAGCGACAATCAAATTGGCGGAGCGACCGACGCGCGGATTGACGAAACCCAGTGGTATCGCCAGCACCAGCAACAAAGCGCACATCAACGGCAGCGAGATACGCCATAACAATTCGGCTTTCTTGGTGTTATCGAGATTTTCCAGCAGCGCCATCAATGGCATCGATTTGGCGGAATTATCACCAGCCAGCGCACCGTTTTGGCTCGACACCAGCACGCCGTATCTTTCAAATTGCATCATTTGGAAATCTTTCGCGGTCGGCAAACCGTCATAGCGCCGACCACGACTCATCACCAAAAACTTATCGCCGAGCTGATCGATTTCAATCACGCCTTCTTTCGCCACTACTACGCTGGAACGCCCCTCACTGATGGTATTGATGAAGATATTCTGCACCTTCCCGAGATCGCCGGCGACCTCTTCGACAAAGAATACCCGGTTCGACGACGACGATTCCTGGAACTTGCCCGGTGCAACCTTGGCAATATCCGAGCGTTTTTCATACCGTTCGCGAAATTCGGCGCTTTGCTGACTGGCCCACGGCGTGACGACCAAGCTGAGCACACCGGTCAAGACGACCCAAGGCGCACCGAAGCGCAGTACCGGTGCGATCCAGTCTGTCAAACTCAAGCCCGAAGCGAACCACACCACCATTTCAGAGTCTTGATAAGCACGCGTCACCACCAACAGCACGGCGATGAAGCCGGTCAGTATCAGCAGAATTGGCATATTCATCAGCGAGGTGAAGGCGATCAGCGCCACCACATCACTCGAAGCCACCTTACCGCCGGCCGCTTGGCCGAGAATTTTTATAAGCATCACCGTAATGGTGATGGTAAATAGAGTTGTGAAGACTGCGCCTGCTGCGCTGAGCAATTCACGTCGAAGCGCGCGTTGAAAAATCATGAGAAGGATTATAATGTCGTTTTTACGAGACTTAACAAGAGGAGTAATACGTGGACTTTAGCATAAAAACATACGACGCAAAAAGTGCCTCCACAGCCCACAAGGCGATTAAAACAGCCTGTATTGTGGTCGGTGTATTCGAAAATAAAAAGCTTTCCGTCGCCGCTGCCGGCCTCGATAAGCAAGGTGCGATCGCTGCGGCGCTGAAATCGGCCGACATTTCGGGCAAAATCGGTTCGTCGCTGTTGCTTCGCAATATAGCCGAAATCGCGGCTGAGCGCGTATTACTGGTCGGTTTAGGTGAAGAAAACCAACTGATTTCTGAAAAATCCTTCCAACAAGCGGTACAAGCCGCCGCCCGCAGTCTGGCTGGCCTGGGTGCGAGCGAAGCGGTACTGGCACTGCCGGCGGTAAAAGAGCGCGATATCGCTTGGAGCATCCGTACTGCCGTGGTCGCCTTCCGCGAAAGTATTTTCCGCGCCGACGCGCTGAAAAGTAAAAAAGACCTCAGCGTCGCCGGCGTGAAGAAAATCGCCATCTACGTCGATGCGGCCGATGCGGCAGTTGCTAAAACAGCCTTGATGCAGAGTGTCGCGCTGGCCAACGGTATAGACCTGACCAAAGAATTAGGCAACCTGCCGCCGAATATCTGTACCCCGACTTATTTAGCCAGCACCGCCAAAACCATCGCCACCGATTACAAAATGGTGGTTGAAATCCTCGATCGCAAACAAATCCAAGCGCTCAAAATGGCCAGCTTTCTATCGGTCACAGCCGGCTCCATCGAACCACCGAAATTCATCGTGCTGCGCCATAACGGCGGTAAGGCCAAAGATGCACCGGTGGTTTTGGTTGGCAAAGGTATCACCTTTGATTCCGGCGGTATCTCCATCAAGGGCGGTGCCGGCATGGATGAAATGAAATATGACATGGGTGGTGCCGCATCGGTGATCGGTACCATGCGTGCCATCGGTGAAATGAAATTGAAGCTCAATGTCATCGCCGTCATTCCTAGCTGCGAAAACATGCCTTCCGGTTCGGCCACCCGTCCGGGTGACATCATCACCTCGATGTCCGGTCAAACCATCGAAGTCTTGAACACCGATGCCGAAGGCCGTCTGATCCTGTGTGACGCGCTGACTTACTCGGAACGCTTCAACCCGGCCGTAGTCATCGACGTCGCCACCCTCACCGGTGCCTGCGTGACCTCGCTCGGCCATCACAACACCGGTTTATTTACCCGTCACGATGCCGCCCACGATGCGCTGGCCGATGAATTGCTGGCAGCGGGCAAAGCCAGCGGTGACACTGCTTGGCGCATGCCGATCGAAGAAGCTTATAACGAGCAACTGAAATCGAACTTCGCCGACATGGCCAATATCGGCGGCCCAGCCGGCGGCAGCATCACCGCCGCGTGTTTCCTCGAACGTTACACACGTAAATACACTTGGGCCCATCTCGATATCGCCGGCACCGCCTGGAAATCGGGTGCCGCCAAGGGTTCAACCGGTCGTCCGGTATCACTGCTGACGAGCTTTTTGATGAATCGCGCAGCATAAGCACTCGCCAGCCATTCCGAAACCGGCCGCGCTGTTGATCAGCGCGGCCGGTTTTTTAACAACTATCTGGAAAGGGTTTGCATCCCCTCCCATCGGGTCGCTCCTTCGTCGCTCACCGGCCAAAAGAGGCTGTCGCAAAAGCCTGATCATTACCCACAAGTTAGGTCGATTACGCATTCACCCATTCGCCCAATTCGTCATTGCCGCACAGGCGGCAATCCAGTGGCGCGCACGCGCCTTTTATCTCTGTGCTGCTCAGGCGCAGCAGGACGTGTTGATTTAACAGAAAAAAGTGCCCTTGATCGCCCCTCCCACCCTGAAGGCACTAGCGTGCCACTGGATTCCTGCCTACGCAGGAATGATGGTATGGACTCGCCCCACTTTCTAACGGCATCACGGTGTGCCAAAATGAGATTACTGATTTCATTTAACCTAAAGGAGGCGAGTCATGAAAAATATTACAGTAATTGGGATTGATATTGCAAAAAATGTTTTCCAAATCCACGGGGCAGATAGTCAGGGCAAGAGAATACTGAAAAAGCGGATATCAAGAGAAGGATTTCTGCAGTTTATGATGCAGTTGCCGGCGTGCCTGATTGGAATGGAAGCATGCGGTGGCGCACATTTTTGGGCTAAAGAACTGATCAAGCTGGGGTTTGACGTCAAGCTTATGAGCCCAGAAAAAGTAAAGAAATATGCTGAGCACCAAAAGAATGATGCCAACGATGCCGCTGCTTGTGCCGAAGCCGTCACGAAAGCGAGTATGCGGTTTGTGTCGGTTAAAACCGACGTGCAATTAGCGATTCAAGCCATGCACCGGGTAAGGAGTCTCTACGTCAAGCAACGCACTGCACGCATGAATATGATGCGCGGCGTCTTGGCCGAGAGTGGGATTGTGATGCCCAAAGGTCAGACGCATCTCATGAAAAAGCTTGCAGAGTTACTGGACGATGCGTGCGACCGATTAAGCCTTACTGAAAAGAAATTATTTAGACAACTCAAAGCGGATTTAGAAAAAGAAGAGCAAGAGATTATTTACCATACCTCGCAGCTGGAGAAATTAGCGAAAGAAGATGACGCGTCAAAACGTTTGCAAAGCATCGAAGGAATTGGTCCGCTCACAGCAACGGCGATCGTTGCAAAAATTGGTAATGGGAGCGAGTTTCAAAAAGGTCGTGATTTGTCCGCCTTCTTGGGATTAGTTCCGAAGCAGCATTCCAGCGGTGAAAAGCACATGCTGGGCAGTATTACCAAGCATGGGGATTGCTACATCCGACAGCTGTTGGTTCACGGGGGAAGAGCCTGCGTCCAGGCAGCATCCCGAGTGAATAAGATCACGGGGGAGTTTCACAAGAATGATCCGCATAGCATCTGGATCAGAGAGCTGACAGAGCGGATTGGCGTGAACAAAGCGAGTGTTGCAGTGGCGAATAAGAACGCCCGCATGGTGGTGGCAATTTTAAAGAACAAAACGATGTTTCAGCCAGAACTGGCAGACAGTTAAAATACAGAGCTTGTAGTACAAACTTGTCAGAGTTTGCGTAGTAGGCATTAGTTAATGGGCAAAAGAGCCGAGCTCACTATTGGAGAGGCCGTCAACGTCATCGGTGTTGAAACCGTAGGAATGATGAGGTCACTAATAGTAGCGAATTATCCATTATGGCTCAGGGTACGAATGACTCAGATGATGAACATCTGAGTCCCCTGAAGTCGGATATATGACAGCAACTCAATTCTTTGTTTATTGACGAAATTCTGCTTGCACAAACAGGCGAGTCCATATATGACGAGGCGAGAGCATGGGGGAATGACATGTCGGCCAGTTGGAGTAATGATACCGACTGAAAACCCTTTTGCGACAGCCTCTGAAGGCCGGGGTTTCAAACCCTAGTCAGATTTTTGATGATATAAATTCTTGCCATCTCCGTCAACCTGCGCGCTGCTTCGCTCAATTTTACTTTGCCGTGTGCCATGACTCGCTTAGCACCCGCCAACATGGAACTGACACTATTTAATGGCTTGGAAAAGTTTCAATTATTAAACATGACACGACATTTTCTTTTACATAGCTTGCTGTTTCTTGGACAAACAGAGCCCTGTTCGGCAGAACAAGAACCCGCGACAGGCAGCATCATTTCCATCCGCTCAGAAGACAAAGAGGTGGCAAAAATTCAGCTTCCGATAGGACTGAAAGCGAACTACCAAATTCATGCCAATCACATCGCGAACGATGAGGCCGCGGGTGTGTTGCACGCTGTGGGGAATGTGCAGATTACTTTGAACTTGGCCGGTAGCAGCGCCAGTGAGATCGATTTGATCGGCGATGAACTGGTCTTGACGAAACAAGTTTTGGATGCACACAAGGTGGAAGCCATTCGCAAGCTAGAAGCGATGGGGGAATCCGACCAGCGCTACCGCCAGATCGCGCCAGTCGATGCCAACGCGGCAAGGCTTCAACTGCGATCGATGTGCTCAATATGGAAAAACTGGCGGGAGCCGCGTCCTAGCACCAGCCACGATAATTTTTCCGTATCCGGTACTTCCGGTTCCGAGACCAGATGCACCTTCGGTGCGGCGACCGTGCCGACCACTTCAACCCCGGCTTCAACTGCCACACCCTGACGCAGCGCACGTATATTCAAGCCCGGATTGGTCGGCGCACCTTGGAAATTCAAGATGCCACGCTCGATTGCCAATTGCTGGCCATAGCCTTCATAGACAGCTTTGACGGTGCGTATCGAACCGATCGCCTGCAAGGGGCTGCCGTCGATCGAGCGCAAACGCAGGCTGCCAGCCAAGCCGGTATCGATGCCACGGCCGACGAAGACAAAGCGCCGGCCCATGTCGAAGCTGACATCGAGACGCGTTTTTAAAGTTTTCTTGGCGGCCGCCGCTGCGCTGTTTTTGCGTGCCAGCCGATCGGCGCGACGCGTGACCACGACATCGCTCGATAAGCTCGGCGGCGGTAATTTCGGTAATTTGAAATACGCCCCGTCAGCCGTCACTTTACCGCTCAAGCCCGATAAAGAAGGAAATTGCCAAATAACAAGTCATAAAAAATGGACTTAACAAGAAATCTCTTCATAAATAAAATAAACAGATCGGAAATTTTTCCGATAAATCAACCTAATGGAGTTCAAGTCAATTACCCCGGCCTCAAGAGGCTGTCGCAAAAGCCTGATGGAAGTTTTTTTACACCTGAAACACCGCATACCGCGTCATTCCCGCATGCTTTTGGCGGGAACCTAGTGTCGTTTTCAGCGCTGAAAACAATATAATATCTGGCATTTTCAGTTAACCACGAACGCCGCTGGGTTCCTGCCAAAAGCGCGCAGGAATGACGTGGCCACCAGTTAGGGTAATGATACCGACTCAATACCCTTTTGCGACAGCCTCTCAAGGCCGGAGCTTGAAAAAGCTCGGTTGACCAGACTGAGCGCAAAGCATCGCGCTACGTTGCAACGAAGTACAAGACTCACATTGGAATGCTTCCTCAGTTCCAAGCTCTGCAAGCAGCAGAAGCAGACAAGCATAGGGTAAGCACGAAACGTTCTGCTGCAAGGTTCATCGGAGAGTGCGGGTGAGCATTCCGAACCGAAGCTGCGTTGTGACATTGTCGAGGGGAGCGGCACCGTCAGGTGCCCGTCACCAGGCGCGTAAGCGCATAGGGAAATGCAGATTACATCTGCTATTTCATATTGGAGATACAAAAATGGCTGTATTTGTACTAAGCAGAACACAAGAACCGCTGATGCCATGCAGCGAGAAACGGGCGCGCAAGCTGCTCGCAGCAGGCCGGGCACGCGTGCATCGCCTGTTCCCGTTTGCTATACGCTTGCTTGACCGTACTGTTACTGACAGTGCCTTCCGACGGGAAAGAAAACCGGCCAGTACATAGGCCGCGTAGCAGTTCGCGCAAGTGGCAGTTTCAACATACAAACGCAAGAATCTGTCGTACAAGGCATATCGCATAAGCACTGCAAGATCATTCAGCGTGCAGATGGGTATAGTTATTCACTGGTGGCAAACATGGACGTGACAGGCACGCCACCAAAGCAAGGAACGCTGCGCGTTCCGCGCTCTGCCTCCTCGGCCTGAAGGCCGAGGTTTCACGCGCAAATCTGATGAAAAAAGATATCATCTTCTTCAGCATACTTTTTTTTATATTGATCAAGCAGGCTTGTGCTCAACAACAACCGCTGTCCCGCAGTATTATTGCAGTCCACGCAGGCGGAAACGAAGTAGCCAGAATACAACTGCCTGTAGGGATGCAGGCTGACTATCGAATTCACGCCAATCAAATTGAGAACGACGACGAAAATGGCATTTTACGCGCCAAGGGGAATGTGCAGATCACCTTGATGTCGACCGTCGATGGTGCGGTCAACTTCGATTTCATTGGCAATGAATTGACATTGACAAAAGAAACTCTTGATTCAAAAAAATTGCAAACCATCATGGATCTCGAACGCATGGGTCGATCCGACCAACGCTACCGCAACAAGCCATTTATCGATGCGGCTGCGGCACGCCTACAGGCAACGATCGATGCGAGCAATATGGGGCGACTGGCCGAAATTATCGAGCAGTACGGCTGGCCGGGTGCGCGCTTGGTCGGCATCCAAGCAAGTCAGAATGCTTTTTTGGTCTTGCAACATGCCAATCTTGAAGATCAACAAAAGTATTTACCTCTGCTACGCGATGCGGTCGACAAGAACGATGCCTTGGCAAGTGAGTTAGCCATGTTGGAAGACCGCGTGCGCATCGGTCTGGGTCTCGCTCAGCTTTACGGAACCCAAATCAGCTCAGACGGCACGCTCATGCCTGTCGACGATCATGCACAGGTTGACCGGCGACGCGCTGCACTTGGACTCATTCCCTTAGCCGAGTATTTGAAGTTATCTGGCACACGTATTCTAAAAATGACCGAACCATCGGCGGTACAGTGATGGACAACGCCAGTGCCGGGATAGAAAGCAGAGCAGCGCTCAAGTCGGATTTTGACAAGCAGCAAGCGCTGTTTCTCCATCAAACCATTGCACACTTAAGCACACGACAATATGGCACCGTGCTCTTGACACAGCCGCTGAGCCAGGTCGTGCTGAATGGCTTCTTTGTTTGCATCGCTATTGCAATCATTGCCTTTCTTTTTTATTCAGCACCAGTCGTAAGGCGCAATCCCAAGGCGTACTGCTACCGACTACGGGGGTGATCCGGGTCGTGCCAAGTCAATCCGGCATGATCATTGAGCGACATGTGCAGGAGGGCCAAGCCATACGTGCCGGCGAAGTCATGTTCGTGCTGTCCAGTGAGCGTATCCGTGTTGACAACAGCGGCGCACAACAAGCTATTTCAGACTTGCTGCGACGCTAACGCGATAGCTTCGATACGGAATTGAAGCAGTCTTATCCCAGCGGGCCAGTACGTTGCCGTCGGTGGACCATCAGGAAGTGGCAAGACGACCTTGTTGAAGCTGTTGTTCGGTCTGTTGGAGCCGACGGAAGGGGAAATCTTGGTCGGTGGTATCAAGCTGACCAAGCTTGGTCTCTCCAATTACCGGCGACTACTTGGCACAGTGATGCCAGACGACAGCTTGTTCGCAGGTTCGATCGCGGACAATATCAGTTTTTTCGTTCCATCACCAAGTCAACAGCAAACCCAAGCTGGTGCGCTGCTGGCTGCCGTTCACGACGAAATTACCGCTATGCCGATGGGCATTCAACACCTTGATCGGCGATCTTGGCAGCGCCTTGTCTGGCGGCCAGAGGCAAGGTATTTTGTTGGCACGCGCATTGTATAACAAACCGAAATGACTGGTACTTGATGAGGCGACGAGTCAATTGGATGTACCGAATGAGCGAGCAGTGTACGCAGCCATTCAAAAAATCCCGCTGACACGCATTATCGTCGCGCATCGTCCGGATACCATCGCCATGGCGCAAAGAGTCATCATTTTGCAGCACGGATGCATTACAAAAGACGTTCTGCAAAAACCCTGCTTACAGTAGAACAAAATAATAAACAGGCAATCATTGCGAAATAAATAATTTTTATCCACCATCGTCGCGACTGCATCGCCGATTGGAAAACTCAATGAGGACTTTTTTATGATGTACCGCTTGGTTTCGCAAAAAAATTTTACGGTTGAGCAAACTGACTACATAGAGAAATTAAAGGAATCCATACAATTCATTTCCAATCAATCAGATATGATCGTCGGCATAAAAGATGTGGATTCCAAGCATTTCATTTCCAGCGATTCCTACGCCAATCTCGTTGGTCTCGCCAACGGTGCGGACGTGAAAAACAGGATGGATCACGATATGCCATGCGAAGCTACCGCACGATTTGCCGACAGCTATGTCAAGAGTGACCGACGTCTCCTTCATTACGCCAATATGAACCACAAAATAAGAACATTGGACATTTTTGAACACGTCGACGGCATAAAGGCACTGGTATTTAATAAACACATGATCAAGCATCATCCATCCGAATCAATTTTGGGATTGATGTACGATGCCTATGAAATAGATATAAAGATTATTTATTCACTCATACCGAATTACGCTATCGAATTCGAAAGGGGGTTCTGCATTGAAAATGCAGATGATACCTTCCAGGTCGGCAATGTAAAATTGACAGAATACGAACGTGAAATATGTTTTTTGTTAATAATGAATTGGAATTTCAAGCAAATTGCCTGTTTTATGGATAAACACAGGCCAAAATCAAGTATCAGAACGGCCGATACCATTTACAAATGTAGAAATCGCATATGTGAAAAATTACACATCTCCAATTGCAGCGCATCCCAATTTAAAAACCTTTTGGTTGGTGCAGGTTTACATAAAAAAATGCCCAAGCTATTCTTCCATCGGCTTATCGGGTCGAGGGTGCTGACATAAAATTGTCTCTGTTTACTATCAGTTACGCGCAGGCAAGCATGGACTGAATCTCGGTGGAACCGGCTTGAATTCCTTCCCACACAATGCAACAGCCCCCCCCTCGAACCCACACCCTCAATTAAACGAAAACGTATAATTCACATCGACCGCCGATTCACTGCCGGCGCGACCAACGATGGTGATGCGCCGGGTCAGTTGCCAGCTCAATTTCAAGGCGCCGGTGGCGTCGCCGAGACCGCGCTCGACCGACAGCACCAAGCCGGGCATCAGGCGTTTGCCAACGCTGACGACTTGATCGCTGCTACCGCTGGTGCTGTTACTGTTGGTGGCACCGGCCACGGTTTGTCCCGGCACGCGCGACGACGCGCCGCTGCCGGCGGCACCTATCGAGAACTCATCGAAACCGAGACTCTGCACGATGTCGCGCGGAACATTGCGGCTGCCATCGCCGCCGAAAATCGCGCTGGCGGCCGACATCAGCAAAGAGGCGTCGCCACCGGCGAGTTGGTCGGAGCCGCGTCCTAGCACCAGCCACGATAATTTTTCCGTATCCGGTACTTCCGGTTCCGAGACCAGATGCACCTTCGGTGCGGCGACCGTGCCGACCACCTCAACCCCGGCTTCAACTGCCACACCCTGACGCAGCGCACGTATATTCAAGCCCGGATTGGTCGGCGCACCTTGGAAATTCAAGATGCCACGCTCGATTGCCAATTGCTGGCCATAGCCTTCATAGACACCTTTGACGGTGCGTATCGAACCGATCGCCTGCAAGGGGCTGCCGTCGATCGAGCGCAAACGCAGGCTGCCAGCCAAGCCGGTATCGATGCCACGGCCGACGAAGACAAAGCGCCGGCCCATGTCGAAGCTGACATCGAGACGCGTCTTTAAAGTTTTCTTGGCGGCCGCCGCTGCGCTGTTTTTGCGTGCCAGTTGATCGGCGCGACGCGTGACCACGACATCGCTCGATAAGCTCGGCGGCGGTAATTTCGGTAATTTGAAATACGCCCCGTCAGCCGTCACTTTGCCGCTCAAAACCCATAATTCATTGGTCTCGACGATGCTGCTTTCGCCGCTGACCACCAACCAACGGTCTTTGCGCTGCAATAAAGGAAAATTCTGCCACTGCGCACGAATGGACCCGGTTTCAGCACCGATGTCGATTTCGCCGCTGGCTTTGAATTCACCGCGCTTGCCGAGCAAATCGACATCACGGAACAGCTCGTGATCAGGCAAGGAGTTGATGGTATTGGAGAACTGCAAATTCGTTAAAGTCAAGTGCTGGTCTTCGAGATGCGCGTCGAGACTGCCGTTGGGCAGCAGCAAACCCTCGGCAGCCAGCGCCAGCTCCAGCTCGCGTCCGGCAATTTGCGCCTGATAATGCGGTAGTCCCAGGGTGCCGCTTAAGTTGGCATCGATATTGAGTTTACCCTTCAATGCCAGCCCTGGGTTCAGGGTCGGTCCTACCCATTGTAAATCTGGCAGAGCAGCATGCAGTTTGCCGCTCATAGGGCTGTGCGAAGCGATGCTCCACGCGCCGTTTTGCCGGCTCAATTGCGTTTCGGCATTAAGCTGCCATTGTCCCAAACGCGTGCCGTCGGCCTGGAGGGTCAAGTTAATGCGCTGCGCATCGGTACCGAGCACCAGCCCGCCGCTGCCTAACTCCAATTTTGCCAAAGTCATACCCAAGGGTACTGGCGTACCGGCACCGTCGCCATCATTGATGCGCAGGTCGCCGCTTTGGCGTTGCAGATGGATGGTGGCGCGCGCATTGTCTTTCAATTCCACATCCCAGTCTGCGCGTAGACGTAAATCTCCGGTCAGCATGTCTTGTTGGTGCAACAGATTCCAGATCGGTAAGACCTGTACCTCGCTCATGCTGCCGCGCGTGGCCAGCGTGGTCGGGGTCCAATCGAATTGTTCCAGCGAGAGTTGCGCGAAGTCACTACGCAATTGCAGTTTGCCGAGTTTCAGCGATTGCGCGGCAATTTCCAGGCTCGCCGCTTGCACCAAATGCAAACCGGGCGTGACGCTCAAGTCTAAGCTGTTCAAGTGCCCGCTCCAATGCGGCACAGTGGCAGCAGTCGCAGCGAACCAGCCACCGGCCAGGCTGAGCGTGAATTTTTGCTTCTCTGGCAGGGCGGCATCAAGGCTCAAGGTATGCGCGCTGCGTGTGCCGGCGAGGTGAAGCTGCAGCGTGTCCAGCGCTTCGGTGGGAAACTGTTCGGGCAAGCCGCTCAGGCGCAATTTTTCTGCTTTGACTGTACCATTCAAGGCACCGTTAAGGCCGGGAGCGAGTTGAACATTGGCATCGAAGGCGGCCAAGGCCAGACTTTTTTCTTGGCTTTGCAAATGGATGTCGTGGGCTTGCAGCGTGATATCGGCGGCCGGTGCCGTAGCATCATAGTGCAGCGCGATTTGGGCTTTGAGCGCGCCGCTGAGTTGGATCTGCATGCTCTCTAGCAGGGTTTGTAAGGCGCTCAGTTCGGGCGCATCGACCTCGAGTTTCAAGCTATTGCCGCGCACACCCCAATTACCCTGCGCGTGTACGCTGTTTTTACCCCATTGCACGGCCAATTGGGGCACTTGTAATTGATTCGTTTGCCACAGCAGGCTGGCGCTGGCATCGACGCTTTGGCCGGCAAAATTGCCCTGCAATAAAGGCACGTCTACTTGCGCACGCAATTGTGGCAGTAAGCTTCCGCTACCTGCCAGCTTCGCTTGCAAACGACCGACCGGTACCGTCAACCAACGTGCCGGATCAAAATTGGCCACTACGCCCTGCCATTGAAAGCGCTGTTCGCCACTGAGTGTGAGCGAACCGCTGGCGCTGACACGCGCCTGCTCGGCTTGGAATTCCAAGGCGTCGAGTTTGAGTAATTGCGAGGCGAGCACGTACTCGCCTTGCATCGTTAAGTGTGCGCGCGCTTCGCGCAGCTCGGTTTGCATGGTAATGCGCTGTCCAGCCACCGTCTGCGCCTTGATGCTGCCGTCGATGCGGGTGCGTTGAAACGCCTGATCAATTTGCTGCAGATTAATATCTTGTAATTGTAATTGTCCTTGCACTTTCGGTAAGCCTGGCTCAAGTACCACATCGACAGCGCCTTGCAGTTGGCCTTCACCATAGAAATAGGCTTGCAAATTGCTTAAGTTTAAGGATTTCCCCTGCAGCAATAAATCACTGCTGAGTTCTTTGAGGGGCAAGGCGTGGTCGCTGAGCAAACCCGGTTTGGCATTGGCCAGGTACACGTTGCCGCGCAGACGGTCGCTGGGCGCGCCAGCTTTATCATCGGGATGCACATCGGCGCGTAGACGTAGATCAGCCTGTGGCGCAGTAGCAGCCCAGTGCGCCGGGTTGAGGTGGCGTATATCGAGATGCAACTTGCTCAGCATTTGCGGCGAAAACGGTGCCAACACCAGTCTGGCATCGCCAGCCAGCAATTGCTGTTGGCCTTCGTCTATGCTGGCTTGCAGTCCGACTATCAAGGCGCTCAAGTTGCCGGATAAGTCGGCGTGCACCGTTGCCGGTGGCAGTTGCGTATCTATTTTTCCTTGCAACAATCCGCTGGCACTAAGAGCGAACGGACGGCGACTGGCCAGCGTCGCTGAGTCCAGACGCACACTGCCCCATGGGCTGGTAAAAGCCAAACGGCCACGGTATTGCTGGGCACGATAGCTGAACTGGCCCGTCAGGGCGCTCAGGCTGAGGGTTTCTTGGGATTTTCCGTTCGCTACCAATTGCGCCAGTTGCAATCGCCCCAAGGCCAGTTGATCGAATTCCAGTGTCAGCGGCAGACTCAAGTCCTGTGGCAACACCGATGGACTGGGGTCGGGGGCACTGGCAATGCGCAACGAACTGATATGCAGCTCCTGCACATGCAGGCGACGTTGCCATAAAGCAGGCATATCCCAGCGTAATGCCAAGCCACTGATATCGACATGTAGTGCCGCGAGACGCAAGGAGAGTTCGTCAATTTGCACGCCCTCATCGAGACTGCCAGCGACACCGCTGACGCGTAACTTGCCGCCACTGGCGGCTTGGGCGGCCGCCAATACACTGCGTGTGCCACTGGCGGTGTGCAGCGCCCACCACATACTGCCGACCAGCATCAGCAGCAGCGTGAGCGAGATCAACAGCAGTGTGCGCCAGCGCCGCGAGCGATTTGGAGCGGGGTTGGGGGGAGTAGGAGCGCTGGGTACGCTGACAGCGGCAGATGAAGTCATATTAAAACGCAATCGCAATCGAAAAATCAAGCCGCAGCTTGGCGGTTTGGCGGCCGTAGGCGAGATCGAGTGCGATCGGGCCGGCCGGGGTGCGGTAGCGCCCCCCTACCCCTATGGCTTGGCGCAGGCTGAGCGCGCGCCAACTGTCGGCGGCATCGCCAACATCGACAAAGCTGGCAACACCCCAGCTTTGGTTGAGCCAATGCACATATTCGGCACTGGCGGCGCTCATCACGCGCCCACCTGTGACGGCGACGCCTTGCACGATGCCCAGGCTTTGATATGCATAGCCGCGCACCGAGGTGCTGCCACCGGTACGGAATAAATAGTCTTGCGGAATACCGTGCTCACTATTGGCAAATACTTGGCCGGCCTCGAGGCGAAAAATCAGGTTATCGCTTTTCCCTACCGGTACCCAGCGCTGGTATTTGGCATAGGTGCGCAAGAAGCTTTGGTCGGAAAATACGGCTTTTTCTGATAAGGCCAGATCGAACTGATAAATTTCACCGCGCCGCGGCGCAAAGGTGTCGTCGACATCGCGCCAAGTCCAGCCGGCAGTGAGTACAAATGCTTTGCTGCTGTCTTCGAGCTGGCCTTCCGCCGTGCTTTTTTCACGCAGCAGATTCATCCCCAGCCTTTGCTCGATACGCCCACGCGTGGTGGTGCGTTTCACGCCCAAGGCATTGCGGGTAGTTTGTACCCCAGAAACATTTTCGCGATCGACGATGACGCCGAAGGAATCGACGCGGTTGTCATCGGGCGGCAGATAGATATCGATATAACCGAGTTGGCGCCTTTGCTCTATCCGCACGGCGCTGCGTAAATCCCAAGCTTGTTGCAGGATATTTCTATCCCGGTAAGCGACTTCGCTGCGAAATCCGGTATTGGTGCTGTAACCGAGGCCAAAGCTGAGGTCGCGCGGTTTGCGTTCTTGCAGCGTGACATCAATCGGCACTTCCGCCGCTTGCTCGGGATCGGGATCAATCGCGACTGTGACGGTGGAAAAGTAAGCTGAATTCTGTAGCGCGCGTTGGAAGTCGAGCAAGCGCGAACGAGAATAGCTTTCGCCGCGTTGCGGCGGTCGAAAGCGTTCCAGCAGCGATGCCGGGTAACGCTGTAAACCATTGACGCGCAAAGAGCCGAGCGTAAACGCGGGGCCGCTGTCGACTTCAAGACTGAGGGCGGCGGAATTCTGGTCGGCATCGATCTTGGCGGCGCTGGAAGATATTTTTGCGGCGGCATAGACATCGGCACGCAAACTGTCGGTCAGCTGGTTTTTTGAACTGCTCCAGTCTTCCTCGCGAAAGGGATCGCCGACCGCCAGCGACCAATCCATCAGCAAGCCATGCTGACGCTCCAGCGCCTTTGCCTCGGCCGCATCGATGGCGCTGCGCAGCGGACCGTTAATATTGATGGTGACATTTTCGATCACGGTACGCGGCCCGGCCTTGACCTCGACGGTCAGGTTTGATTCGCTGCTGCCGGCCACTCGTAGCGCGCTGGTGTCGATGGTGATTTGCGGCGAAAAGTAGCCTTCGGTCGCCAAAATGCCGCTGATATCGCTACGTAAGCGGCGCAGCAGCGAGGGCGTCTGGTTTTGCGCTTCAGACGTGGTGGAAAATTCAGGAATGTGTTCACGCAGTAAATCGGCCCAGCTCGAGTCTGGTGCCTGCAAATGAAAACGTCCGTGAGCTGTGGTTTGCGGTAGCGGTGGCGCGGTCAGTGGCGGCGGACTCTCGGTGCTGGCAAGATCTTGCGCCAAAACAACTTCAGAGACTGCACACCACAGAGTGAGCGAGCACAGCGCAGACAGATAAAGCTTAGTCATCTTGTTCGCTTACTTGGTTGCTAAACCGACGCGGTTAATGCCGAGCTTTTTTGCATCAGAAATAATTTGTATGACCTTGTCATACTCTACCGTTTTATCTGCCGACACCAGCACCGCCAACTCCGGTTGATCGGTATGGAATTGGCTTAATTTACTCATCAGCACCGAGCGGTCGGCGGTTTCCTCTTGGGGTATCGCTGCGGTGGTGGCATTGACCTTGCTTTTGATGCCTATACCCCACTTGTCGTCTTTTTGTACCGTGACCTCAATGTACGCGCTCGGTGGCTGGCTTGACTGACCAGCGGTCGGCAAATTGATCACGCTGGGGTTAGTCATCGGTGCGCAGACCATGAAAATGACCAGTAATACCAACATGACGTCGATATACGGCACCACATTGATTTCGGCTTTGAATTTACGTTTACGGTCGCCACGCAGAGAAGTCATTCTTACCCCACCCTCAGCGCGACTGCCGTTGGAGTATGTTGGAGAATTCTTCAATGAAGGTTTCAAAGCGTATCGCCAGACGATCGATGTCATGCGAATAACGGTTGTAAGCCAACACGGCAGGAATGGCGGCAAACAGGCCGATAGCCGTGGCGATCAAGGCTTCAGCAATGCCCGGTGCCACCGCTGCCAGAGTCGCCTGTTGCACATTGGCCAAACCACGGAAAGAATTCATGATGCCCCAGACGGTACCGAACAAGCCGATATACGGGGAAACCGAGCCAACTGAAGCAAGAAACGATAAGTGTGATTCCAAGCTATCCATTTCACGCTGATAGGCAGCACGCATGGCGCGCCGTGCGCCGTCGAGCATGGCACTGGCTTCAAGCGTGCCCTTATTGGCATTTTTGACTTTTTGATATTCGCTCATGCCGGCTTCGAAAATACGTTCCATCGCACCGACCGGCGTTTTGCCGTGACGGCGGTTATTCGTGGCTTCCTGATACAGATCGATCAAATTGCCACCCGACCAAAAACTGC
The DNA here is from genome assembly GCF_034347425.1 of Undibacterium sp. CCC3.4. Lineage (GTDB taxonomy): Bacteria > Pseudomonadota > Gammaproteobacteria > Burkholderiales > Burkholderiaceae_D > Undibacterium. The sequence continues at coordinate 2,867,410 of NZ_CP133779.1, read as the reverse complement.
GCTCAAACTGTTCAGTTTGTGCACGTGCCTTTTTGATTGCAAACATCTTACTGAAAATATAAGTCCAGCTGGTCAGCGATACGCCCACCAGCAAGAGCAAGACCAATTGTACGAGAAGGGAAGCATTGCCGATCAGGCTGATGAAGGAAAGATCTTGGGTTGCGGTCATAGGGGGGTGAGATAAAGACAAAAAGAGTTGAGGTGACGGCAGGCCGGTTCAGAGTGAAATTTTTTCCAACACGGACACCGGTATCGCCGCCGGTCGCAAACTGTGCGCATCGACACACGCGACCATGATGGTGCCGCTGGCCAAGAGGCGCTCGGCGCACCAAACTTGCTGGAAAAATTCCAAGGAGGCGCGCCCGAGTTTCTTCAACTCAACGCTGACGCGCAAGGCGTCATCGAGCCTGGCTGGTGCATGATACGCGACTGCGCAATCTTTGACGACAAACATTCGGCCTTCGTCGCTCAGCAATTGCTGCTGATTCACCCCGGTTGCACGTAAGCATTCTGTGCGTGCCCGCTCGAAAAATTTAAGGTAGTTGGCATAGTAAACGATGCCCCCTACATCAGTATCTTCGTAATACACCCGCAGTTGCCAGTCAAATTTGCGCATAGTCTGATTTCATTTTGTAAAGCTGTCGCGCTGCGCTCAGGGCGCGGTGCGGCGTTGAACATTCAAAGGCCCGTAGCCCTGACATGTCGGCATCATCTCAATATAGTTGATATTCACGTGTGCCGGCAATGTGGCGATCCAAAAAGCTGTTTCGGCGATATCGATGGCGGTCAGCGGGACCGTTCCTTGGTACACTTTGGCCGCGGCATCGTCATTGCCACGAAAGCGGACATTCGAAAATTCCGTACCACCGCATAGGCCAGGTGCAATATTCGTGGTGCGCACACCAGTGCCGGCCATATCGGCGCGTAAATTTTTAGTGAATTGATCGACAAAAGCTTTGGTAGCACCGTAAACATTGCCGCCAGGATAAGCCGTCGAACCGGCGATGGAGCCGATATTGATGATCATGCCATGGTCGCGCGCCACCATGTCGGGCAAGACGGCGCGGGTGACCGTGACCAAACCTTTGACATTGGTGTCGATCATGGTATCCCACTCATCTTGCGAAGCCAGATGCGCCGGCTCAGTACCGAGTGCCAATCCGGCATTGTTGATGAGTACGTCGATCTCACGCCAAGCAGCGGGCAAGCCGGCCAACATGGCCTGAATCGAGGTTTTTTGCGTCACATCCATTTCGACCGGCAACAAATTCTCGCCTAATTCGCTGTGTAAGGCAGATAAACGATCAGCTCTACGCGCCGCAGCAATCACCTGATGACCCTCACGGACAAATTTACGTGCCATTTCTTCGCCAAAACCTGAGCTGGCACCGGTAATTAATACGATCATGTTCATCATTCCTTTTAATTGGACGTACATTGAGATGCGGATATGGAGCTATTCTAAGGGATTTTCAATAGTCGGTTGCCGACGCGACTGATTTCTGCGCCGCACACATGAGCAAAAGCAAGAAAAAATCAGGCGCAGCGCTTGCCGATTGCGCGGGTATCACGTAAAATTCTTGCACCATTTCGTCTCACGTGACTGGCGAAAACACGGTGCTTGGCTGGTCTGGGCCACCGTTAAAGATGGAGATCCATCGGGAAGCGTGAGATTTCGGAATCAGTTCCTCGATTCCAGCCGTGCGCCTGGGTAGCCTGATGGTAATGAGGCTGCTTGTCTTCGTTCGCGTCCAAGACGCCTCGCCGAAGACCTCCGACACAGGTATCAAATAAAATTTTGTATGCCCTTGGTGTCGCTTGTTCAATCAATCAACAGATAAATCAGGAAAACCATGTTTGCTAAAAATCATACCCTCGCCGCCATCGATCCGGAAATTTTTGCCACCATTCAATTGGAAAACCAGCGTCAAGAAGAGCATATCGAACTGATCGCTTCGGAAAACTACACCTCGCCAGCCGTCATGGAAGCGCAAGGTTCGCAATTGACCAACAAATACGCCGAAGGTTACCCAGGCAAGCGTTACTACGGCGGTTGTGAGCATGTCGACGTGGTTGAACAATTGGCAATCGATCGCGTGAAGCAATTGTTCGGCGCTAATTTTGCCAATGTACAAGCAAATTCCGGCTCACAAGCCAACCAAGGCGTGTTTTTTGCGCTGCTGAGCCCGGGCGACACCATCATGGGCATGAGTTTGGCCGAAGGTGGTCATCTGACCCACGGCATGCCACTCAATATGTCGGGCAAATGGTTCAATGTGGTTTCGTATGGCCTCAATGCAGCGGAAGACATCGACTACGATGCGATGGAAAAATTGGCACGCGAAAGCAAGCCAAAACTGATCATCGCCGGCGCCTCGGCCTTCGCCTTGCGTATCGATTTCGAACGTTTCAGCAAAATTGCCAAAGAGGTCGGTGCCTATTTCATGGTCGACATGGCCCACTATGCGGGTTTGATCGCCGCCGGCGTCTACCCTAACCCAGTGCCGTTTGCCGATGTGGTTACATCGACCACGCACAAGAGTTTGCGCGGCCCACGCGGCGGTATTATCTTGTCGAACGATGAAGCGATTGCCAAAAAAATCAATTCAGCAATTTTTCCCGGCATTCAAGGTGGGCCGCTCATGCATGTGATCGCCGGTAAAGCCGTTGCCTTCAAAGAAGCGCTGACCCCGGAATTCAAGGCTTACCAAGAACAAGTAGTCAAAAACGCTGCAGCTCTGGCGCAAACACTGACCGAACGCGGTTTGCGCATCGTTTCCGGCCGCACCGAATCGCATGTCATGCTGGTGGACTTGCGTCCTAAGGGTTTGACCGGTAAAGAAGCCGAAGCCATCCTCGGTTCGGCCCACATGACTTGCAACAAAAACGGTATTCCTAACGATCCGCAAAAACCCATGGTCACTTCCGGCATCCGCCTCGGCAGCCCGGCCTTCACGACCCGCGGTTTCAAAGAAGCCGAAGCAATCAAAGTCGGTCATCTGATCGCCGATGTGCTCGATAAGCCGCATGATGCCGCCAATATCGAACGCGTCAAAGTCGAAGTGAAGAAACTTACCTCTGCTTTCCCGGTCTACGCCAAGTAAGTCCCGAACTTGCATACAGATAACGCCACTCTTCAGAGTGGCGTTTTTGCAAGATCCGCTAATTCACCGAACTAAACTTGGGCCGCGCTGCATGAAATGTCCCTATTGCCATCACGATGATACTCAGGTCATCGATACCCGCGTCTCGGAAGAAGGGAACGTGATGCGCCGTCGTCGGCGCTGCGCCCACTGCGACAAACGCTTCACCACCTATGAACGGATAGAATTGATGATGCCGGTCATCGTCAAGAAAAATGGTAGCCGCACCGAATATGAATCGCAAAAATTGCGTGCCAGTTTGATGTTGGCACTACGCAAGCGACCGGTTTCGGCCGAAGCAGTCGATCATGCGATTCAGCATATCGAAGAAAAATTGCTTGCCACTGGCGAGCGCGAAGTGCTGTCGGTACAGGTCGGTGAGTTGGTGATGCGCGAACTCAAACGCCTCGATAAAATCGCCTATATCCGTTTTGCTTCGGTGTACAAAAGCTTTGAAGATATTTCTGAATTTGCCGAAGCGATACAGGAAGTCGATCTCGACAACAAAAGCACCGGCAAAACCAAGTAAGCGTGGGCCGAGTGAACAAGCGCGGAGTTAATCCGCGCCGCCTTATTCGCTTAAGCAATATAGCAAAGCCAGCAACGGCAGTGCCGCGCCAAACCACGCCGCACCGGCCCAGCCGCCAACCGCATAAGCCCAGGCACCGAGTGCAGAACCGAGTGCCCCGCCGCAGAAAAACGTCGCCATATAGATGCCGTTGAGGCGTGAGCGATACGCTGCACCGAGCGCAAAAATCGCCCGCTGACCCAAGGTCAGGTTGGCGGCCACGCCGAAATCGAGCAAAATCGCGACCACCACCAGCCAGCCCAGCGCCGGTGTGGTGCCGGCTGCGACCAGTAAACTGAGCAAGAAAGCCAGCACGGCCAACACCAATGCGGCCAGCGTAGCCGGCCGCGTCAAGCCGCGATCAGCCAAGCGTCCGGCAATCGGGGCGGCAATCGCACCGGCCACGCCAGCCAAGGCAAACCAGGCGATGCCGGCTTGCGAGAGATGATAGACCGGGCCAGCTAACAACAAGGGCACGGTGGTCCAGAACACGCTGAAGGCGGCAAACAAAGCGGCTTGATACAGGGCACGGCGACGCAAAATCGGCGTGCTGCGGGTCAGGTGCCACATCGATGCCAACAGAGCGCTGTAACGCAAATTTGTGTTCGGCACGCGAGGCGGTAAGATGCGTGAGAGCACTAACGCCAAGACCACCATGATCGCAATCGAGATGTGAAATACCCGCTGCCACGAAGAATATTCGGTAATGAAACTGGCGACTGGGCGTGCCAACATGATGCCCAGCATCAAACCGCTCATGACATTCCCGACCACGCGACCGCGGCTTTCTTCCGGTGCCATATGCGCCGCCAGCGGCACGAGTATCTGTACCGCCACCGACCCGATGCCTATGCAAAAGGCCGCGGTCAAAAATACTCCTGGCGTGGTGGCAAAGGCGGCGGCGATCAAGGCGACAATGCCGATCAGCATGGTGATGAGAATTAAACGACGATTTTCAAACAAATCGCCGAGTGGCACGATTAACAGCAAACCGACGCCATAGCCGATCTGAGTTAAGGTGACGATCAGCCCGGCAGCATGCCGATCGAGGCCGAGGGCGACGCTGATCGGGCCGACCAGCGGTTGAGCGTAATATAAATTGGCGACGATGAGGCCGCAGGCCAGCGCGATGAGCATGGTCATCGCGCTGCTGATCGTTGGGGCGGGCACGGGCGCGCCTGTACTTACTTGCATGCTCATTCTCATTTCACAAAAGCACAGCACTAGACGGAAGAAATCTGCCGAGCAGCAACTATACGAATCCCGATTGTAGAGGAAAAACCAAAATCCTTCCGATCAGCCGAAACGCCGTGCTCAAACGAACTGCTGCGCCAGCTCCCCCAGACGGACAATACCGCGCTCCAGCTCCGCACTCCAGGGCCGGGCAATATTAAGCCGCAGGCAATGCGCGTATTTGCTGGTATGCGAAAACACGATGCCGGGCGTGAAGGCAATGCCCTCCGCGACCGCGCGTCGCAACAAGGCCAGGCAATCTATCGTCGGCGGCAATTCCAGCCACAACCACCAGCCGCCGGCCGTGCTGACGAGCGTGCTGCCGCGCGGAAAACTATGTGCCACCACGGTTACGGCGCGCGCAATATTGGCAGCTAAACGCTCGCGCAATTTGCGTAAATGGCTATACAAGGCCCCCGACTGTAAAAATTCTGCCAGCACGACCTGCTCAAACCAAGGTGTGACCAGCGAGTGACTCAATTTCAAACTGACGATACGACTATGGTGACGCCCGCCGGCAACCCAGCCCAGCCTATACGCCGGTGCCACGCTTTTACTACAGGAACCACAGTAAATCACGCGGCCCTGCCTATCCCAAGCCTTCAATGGTGTCGGCCGTTCCTGGTGCGGCGTGATATCGCCGAACACATCATCTTCGATCACACTGATGTCATATTGCTCGGCCAAGCGCAGCAAACGTTTCTTGTTTTTATCGCTCATCGCAGAACCGAGCGGATTTTGAAAGGCCGGCATGACCACCATGGCACGCACGCCCTCATGATGCTCGAGCGCATATTCGAGTGCTTCCAAGCTCAGCCCGCCGGCGACGGTGCACGGTATTTCCAGCGCACGCAAGCCGAGGTTTTCCAACATCTGCAACAAGCCGAAATACACCGGCGACTCGACGATAACGGTCTCACCAGCTTGTGCCACGGCGCGCAATGCCACACTCAAGGCTTCCGTGCTGCCGTTGGTGATCAACAGCTCGGCCGGCTGCAAATCGACCCCGCAGTCGCCCAAGTGCTTGAGCAAAACCTGCTTCAAAGCGGGCCAGCCGGTGCCGGTCGGGTATTGCCCCAAGCGCGTAGGATGACGTTGCAACTGACGACGCGCGATCTCGGCCAAGGCGGCACAGGGGTACCAGTCCGGTGCCGCGCTGGCCAGATGCAAAGCCAGTGGCAAATCCTGTTCGGTCAGCGAGTAAAGTTCGGTCAGGCGATGTTGCAGCGATACCAGCTTGTCATACGCCACCGGTGCGCGTGCGACCACCGCCGTCACTGGCAGGCGCAGGTCGACACGCCCACGATCAGCCACATACATGCCCGATTTGGCGCGCGCCTCGACCACCCCGCGGGTCTCCAGATAACGATAACAGCGCAAGGCAGTAGAAATACTGACCGAGTGCTGCTCTGATACGCTGCGCAACGACGGCAGACGCGCGCCGGGGCGATAGTGGCCACGCTCAATTTCAGCGCTGATCCGCTCGGCTAATTGTCGATAACTGTACTGCATCACAGATCCTTTTTTTTACATCTGTATAGCATAAGCGAGTCTTTCACTGTGCGCAAACGCTGCCTGCATGCACTTTATACTTTGGGCATGAAAACACTTGCCCCTTTGCGCACTTCGAGCGCCCCCAGCCGTCGCCTGCAAAGCAGCGACTTATTCGCCCCCTTACTGGCCGGCTTCATCGCCGTCTTGGTGTCGTATGCCGGTCCCATGTTATTGATGTTACAGGCCGGTGCCGCCGCCCAACTCTCGGCCACAGCCATCAATTCCTGGATTTGGGCCGTCTCCATCGGTTCCGGCATCGGCTGCATCTGGCTCAGTTGGCGTTACCGCTGCCCCGTGATTTGCGCCTGGAATACACCTGGTGCCGCCTTGCTGGTCACTGCGCTGGCCAGCGTTTCGTATGGCGAAGCGATCGGCGCTTACATGCTGGCAGCGGCCGGCATGATGTTCATAGGCATGAGCGGTTTGTTTGAAAAAATCATGCTGTTGCTGCCCAAGAGCCTATGTGCCGCCATGCTGGCTGGCATCTTATTCCGCTTCGGTACCGATATTTTCGGCAATCTGCACGGCCAAGGCGAGCCTGCCGCCTGGCTGACGGCGGCGATGTTCGTGGCCTACCTGCTGGCCAAACGCTACTCGGCGCGCTACGCGATTCTCATCACCTTGGTAGTTGGCGTGGCCTTGTATTGGCTGAGTGAGAATGGCGACAGCAGCACCAGCTTGGCCCATGTGCAAGGTGGGCTGAGCATGCCGCTTTGGACCACCCCGGTTTTTTCCCTCAAAGCCATGCTTAGCCTCGGTCTGCCACTGCTGCTACTGGGCCTTTCCGGCCAGCAAATGCCCGGCATCGCCGTCTTGCGTGCCGCTGGCTACGAACAAGTTCCACTAAGCCCTCTGGTCAGCAGCACCGGCTTGCTAAGTCTCTTGTTGGCACCCTTCGGTAGCCATGGCATCAATCTGGCCGCGATTACCGCCGCCATCTGTACCGGCCCCGAAGCCCATGCGCAAGTGGAAAAACGCTGGCTGGCCGGCATCGCTTGCGGTCTGCTGTACTTGTTAATAGGCAGTTTTTCCGGCAGTCTGACCGCCCTATTCTGGCGTTTGCCACATGCCTTGGTGAGCACGGTCGCCGGACTGGCCTTGCTCGGTGCGATACAGAGCGGTTTGGTCAATGCCTTGGCCAACGTGGAAGAACGGGAAGCAGCGCTGATCACATTTATCGTCACAGCCTCAAATTTGACCCTGTTCGGACTCGGTTCCGCCTGTTGGGGCATCGCCATCGGTTGCTTGAGTCACTACCTGCTGCGCAGAATTAGTAAATAAACCTCAACTCTGGCCGTATGCTGCCGATAACAGAACATCCTCACCCTCCAAGCGCAGCTATCATGGCTATCAATTTGCCTTTGCCGCTCACCCCTGTTGTCGCCGTCAATGCCAGCGCGCAGACTACGGCTGAACTGAGTGTGGCGGCCGTAGCGCTGGCAGCGGAACCGATCAAGGCTGCGACGCCCACGCCAACAGCGATGCTTAGCAGCACCAGCAGCACCAACAGCGTCAGCAGCAACGCTGCCGCCAGCGTGGTGGTCCTGTCGAGCCAAGCGGCGCAACTGGCCGCCACCACAGCGCCGGCGAGTACAACAGTAGCGCTGTCAAATAGTGCTGCGATGCAAATCATCAGCACTCTGGAACAAGCCGCCACTGAGGCAACGCAACATACCGTTTTGCCGATTGCAATCATGGCATTAGATCAACAACCACCGGTACACGCCGCCGATCCCGCCGTCGCGGCGGCCATTGCGGCGTACCAACTTGGTGAGGGATTGATCGCGACCCCAGCGACCAAGCAAGCACCCGGCCTGAAGAGCAAGCGCATCAAAGAAGTGGATGCGAGCAGCGCGGAAGAAGCGATACACGAAGATGATATCGAGCAACAGACTGAGCACAGCTTGGCCTCGTTCTGGCATCGCTTGCATCGATAAGCTTCCCTGTAAGCTATTTTGCAAAAAGAATACAAGTCCTGTCACATCACAGCGTGCTCATTACCTTATTCTTAATATTCCGCTATCATCTGAGGCAGCGGAGAAAATATGCCGCGTTGCAAACAGCGAAAGGGTTTTCATGCCACAGCAAAGTACCGTCTTTATTCTGCAAGGCGGGGGTGCCTTAGGCGCTTACCAAGCCGGCGTTTATCAGCGCTTGCACGAAGCCAAAATGCCTTTGGACTGGGTGATCGGCACCTCGATCGGTGCCATCAACGGCGCATTAATTGCAGGTAATCCACCCGAACAACGCGTGAGCCGCTTGCGTGATTTTTGGGATAGTCTGGCACCCGACGCCACCCACCGCGCCAGTTTCTGGCCGACGATGGCACCTTGGATCAATATCAACAATACCGTCAACACCATCGGGACCTTGGTCAATGGCGTCGACGGTTTTTTCAAGCCACGTCCTGGTGCGGCCTGGGACATCCACGCCAAAGTTGCGCTGAACCAAACAGCGTTCTACGATACCTCGCCATTGAAAACGACCTTGGAAAAATACGTCGACTTCGATTACCTCAACAGTGGAGCGATACGCTTATCCGTGTGCGCAGTCGATCTCGATAATGGCCAAAGTGCCATTTTCGACAATACCAAGCAAGTACTCTTGCCAGAACACATCATGGCCAGCGGTGCCTTGCCACCCGGCTTTCCGGCAGTGGAAATCGATGGACGCGCTTACTGGGACGGGGGTGTTTACTCCAATTCCCCACTGGAAGTGTTCTTGGCCGAACACAGCCGCAAAGATGCGCTATGCTTCATGGTCGACTTATGGGACCCGACCGAAACCCGGCCGGAATCGATCGCCGAAGCGATGGCACGGTATAAAAACATACAATATGCAAGCCGCTCGAAAGAACAATTATTGGCACAGCAAAGAATTCAAGATTTGCAACGTGCCATTCGTGCCTTGGCCGAGCAATTGCCCGCCAACGTGAAACAACAAAAACACTTGCAAGCGCTCATAGCCATGGGCTGTGAGCACACGATCAATGTCGTCAACCTGATCATGAAAGCCCTGCCCGATGACCATTATTTCAAAGATGTCGATTTCAGCAGCAATACCGTGCAAGCGCGTTGGGCTGCCGGCGAACACGATTGTCAACGGGCGCTCGCACATCAGGCCTGGCTGCAACCACTGCCGCCACATGCCGGACTGATCATTCACGAATTGCCGCAGGAATAAAACAGCCCGTTATAATGAACTGATCGCTGTTGCGAGTACACCAACACAGACATGTTTTCAATTGAACCATCAATAAGGAATCCCATGCTACTCAAAGATAAAGTTGCACTGATCACTGGCGCCGCCAGTGGTATCGGCAAAGAAATCGCCTTGGAATATGCGCGCAATGGTGCCAAAATTGTCATCGCCGACATGGCACTCGAAGCCGCCCGCGCCACCGCCACCGAAATCGAACAAGCCGGTGGCACCGCCATGGCCGTGGCCATGAATGTAACCGATGAAAACCAAGTCGACCAAGGCGTCACGGCCGCCGTCGCCGCCTATGGTGGCATCGATATTTTGATCAGCAATGCAGGCATACAAATCATCAGCCCTATCGTTGATCTGAGCTTGGAAAACTGGAAAAAAATGCAGGCCATCCATCTTGATGGCGCCTTCCTCACCACCCGCGCGTGTATGCGCGCCATGATCGCTGCCGGCAAAGGTGGCAGCATCATTTATATGGGTTCGGTACACTCACATGAGGCTTCGCCATTCAAGGCACCGTATGTTGCCGCCAAACATGGTTTGCTAGGCTTGGCCAAAGTAGTCGCCAAAGAAGGTGCCAAAGATGGCATTCGTTCCAACGTGATTTGCCCAGGCTTCGTGCGTACGCCCTTGGTGGATAAACAAATTCCGGAACAAGCCAAAGAATTCGGTATCAGCGAAGCCGAAGTGATTAAAAACATCATGCTCAAAGACACCGTCGACGGCGAATTCACCACCGTCCAAGACGTCGCCCAGACCGCCGTGTTCCTGGCGGCCTTCGGCAGCACGGCGCTGACTGGTCAATCGATCACGGTCAGTCATGGTTGGCACATGCAGTGATATCTTCCCCATCCTAAAGATGGCTGTCGCAAAAGGGGTTTTCAGTCGGCATCCTTACCCCAAGCGGTCTTAACGTCGTTCCCGCAAGCTTTTGGCGGGAACCCAGTGTCACTTTCCGCACTGAAAACACCAAAATTTCTAGCATTTTCAGTTAACCACGGACGCCGCCAGGTTCCCGCCAAAAGCGCGCGGGAATGATGAGTCTGCCAGTTGGGGTAATGATACCGACTGAAAACCCTTTTTGCGATAGCCTCTGAACGCAGAGGTTTGACCCGCACATCTGATAAATTCCAACGTCAGAAAATGAACCCTCCCACAGCTAAACCCCTTGCGTCGTTATAGCAGGGGTTTCACGGGTCACAGACTTTGACTTGGCACCTGCCGCGCCAGCAGTTTTTGTCTCGCCGCTACGCCCGCCCCAGACATGTGCACATCGATGCGTACCACCAACGCACTGTTCTGATCGCGCCCCCCCTCTCCAGACAGCTAGCGACTCTATATTGCTTAGGGAAGCGCAGATTTAATCGCTGTGGAATTGTCCGTTGCCAATGAGGATGCAATGCAAGGCGCCTTTTGCTGTCAATAGCGAGCTATTGACAGTGAAAGGCAACGCAGCAGTGCGCCTCAGTGGCGACGGACAAACCGCTTGGATTAAATCTGCGCTTCCTTAGCAACAATGCCGGGCTAAGAAGGGAAATACGAGGACAAGTGTTCAACGCCTGTGCCGGTGCGATAAAGCATCCGAGGTTTGAGTTGAGCATCCATCAGGTCAAGTAAGTGTAGGTAGTAAGTATATGTAATTTAATAATTGCATTATTAAATTTCTTCCATTAGACTGGAATCGAGCAAATTGATTGCTCACAGTAATTTTTAACCCCTTTATTTTGATTGGAGAAAAATCATGCAAGAAAATCAAACTACCATGGTCGATACCGAAATCATCGCCCAACAAGCCGCTTCGGTCGAAGACTTGGGTCTAGAGGTAGTGCAAGACACACCGCAGATCGCGTTGGCGCGCCCAGTCCGGCATATCCGCGCTTAGTAATGCGGTGGGGGATGCAGATAACATCCCATAGGCGTTATGTCGCTATTGTTGAGAAAGATACATTGCATCATTATTGACAACGGCTAATTCCACGACGATTTAATTTGCACTAAGGCAAAATAAGGAAAGGGATGCTTCTTTTCCCTTTCTTTCTCCCGTTAATTTCTCGATCAGCCGTCACCTAGGAGTGCTCTGGCATGCCAAAAATTGCTGTTGAACGCGAATTATTATCTCTTGATTCTATCAAAAACTTAGCCTGTTTATATGAGCACATAGGCGCGCATGAACAAACCGTGGCCGAGCTCGAATATGACCCGATTAAGTCACCACGACGGATGGAGCCGTTGCTCCTCAAGCAGTGCTTCGACCCCACGTTGCTTGAGGAACATGTGTTTTTCGACTTGTTTGAAGGTATTTCGGCCGATGCTGAGCGAGCAATCAGCGGGCTTTTTCGCGTGTATATCGATGGTATGTTGAGCCCCCAGTACGAGAATGAGGTCTTGTATGCGCAGCCATTGCTTGGCGAAAGCTTTGAGGCTTTTGTTAGCCGCGCGACAAACGGGCGTAAGTTCGGCATTGTAGTAAATGGAGCAGAGCAATGGTCCGACACACTTGCGCGCTTGGCGGCACGCGTTTTCGCGCCTGTTGTAGAAATGCAAGGTGTGGCGCGCAGCACGATTGAGGTCACCCTATTCATCGGCAATTATGGCTATACCCCGTTCGGCATCCACATTGATGACCCTTATACTTCGGTAGTGCATTTTCATGCCGGGCCAACGACCAAGGAGATGACGCTGTTCGGCATCGAAGAATTCCACCGTCTTAACGGCATCAGGAAGAACTGTTTTGAGCCACAGAAGCTCATTCCGCACGGACGTACCTTCACGATTGAACCGGGCGACGTCTTCCTGCTGCCGCCGCACTATTACCATATCGGCCGCACCGAAGGGTTCTCTATCGGCGTGGCATGTGCGATTTCGAAGTACCCAGACGCATCAATAGCCAAGCAAGTCATGCAACGCGCAATCGACGAAGAACGCATGAGGGGGCCGTTGGATCAGGTGATTGTGCGTACTCAAACTGATGGTGAGTCCTTGGCCGCATGGTTGCGACGTGCCAGCAACGAATATACTGCTCAGACCAGCAGTCGTCGGCATTTACGCTATTCCTTCCTGCGCTGCACTGAGCCCTGTATGTCACCGCAGCACTTGTGGGAACGCGACCCTGATTTCCCTTTGAGTCAACTGGAAGAGGATGACGATCTGCTGCTGTTCGTCCGCGGTCACCGCGTGCGCTTGGCACGTAATGAAATGACGCGGCGCTTGGTAGCGGCGTTGCCCTACACGGCGTTTTCCATCGTACAACTGCACCGCGAGCTCGACGGCGTTGTATCTGTTGACGCGCTCTCTGCGGTGGTACGCCAACTGGCTCGCTTAGGCGGGCTTCGTTTGGCAGCGGAAGTAAAGGAGTGCAGTCGGCTGCCTGACACGTCTGCTTCCCATTCACTCGAAACGGACAGCATGAACATCGACGCAACTTGGGCGCGTCGACTCGTTTCCACGTCTCAGCACTTAAGTTTACCAACCCACCTGCCCTCAGTGATGCCAGGGTACGACCAGGTGCGCGAGACTATTGGCGCCATGTTTACCCGCTTCACCCCGGAGAAACTGCCGCGCACACGCGCTTGGGTCGATGGTGGTCAGCGTTACACCATTACTGATGTTTTGGTCGACTTGGCTAACAATCCGGACCTTGCATTGCAGCAGCGACTCGCCATGGCGAGTGGATCGCCGCACTACTGCGTGACGTTCAATGGCTTGTCGGCGTGGTGTGAGTCCTTCGCGCAGCACATGCAGGTGCAAATGCTGGATCCCTTGTTCGCTGCGCTGGACGTTGCCCCGGTCTGCGGCACAGATTTTTACATGTTCGTTGGCAACTATGGCTTCACACCTTTCGGCGTACACGATGATACCGACCAGTCGCTGTTGTGGCATCTGGGGCCGGCACCGAAGGTCGCTTACGTTTGGCCACGCGCGCGTTACATTGAATTGACCGGCGGCACATTGGCAACAACGGACTATGAAGCCTTACTTCCCTACGCGCAGCGCTATGAGTTACAGCCCGGCGATCTGCTGTTCATTCCCATGGGTGATTTTCACATTCTCGAAACGCGCGAATTTTCGTGCACGATGGGTTTGACGATATTTCCGGATGACATGCGTCTCGAGTGTTCCGAGGCATTACGTTTACTGGTACCCGACGAGCGCACATTGAGGGCCATAGCACAAGCGCCGATTACGCTTGAACAATGGGCCCGCTTGCGTCGTCTGGCCGTCCAGAGCAACGGCTACGTCATCACTCCGCCACAATTGGGCGCTATGCCGAAGGCCGCATCGGACTTGGTATCACTGCGGCGTTGTGTGCTGCGCATACACGCATCGTGCCCATTGCTTACAGCTGAGGTCGCCAGTCGCCAAGCATTGTTCGTACGAGGTCGTGTGATTTGGGGGCGGCCGAATAGCGTCTTCTCTCATCTCTGCGCTGCGTTGGCCAGCGGTGAACTGGTACCATTCGAAACATTGGAGCAGCAACTATCGGATAAGGTGCAAGCAGAAGCGCTAGTCGAGCTGGTATGCCAAATTGCTGCATTGGGTGGGGTGCAGATTGCGCCGCGCTGAACCGCGCCTGCGCGCGGCAGTACAATGGGTGTGGCAGCACAGTGTGGCGCGCCTTGCCAAATTGGACATCGCAGTGCCAAAGACGATCGCGTTGGCCGAGCGTGGCGAGCACGTCGGTCACTATCTGTGGGCCGCCATTCGTGCTGGCGCACCTTGCAGCACAGCAGCGATGGTGGTCGCGACGCTCGTGGCAACAGCTTGCCATGTCGGCCAATCATTCCTACTCGGGCAACTTACCGAACAGGCACTGATCGGTCGACGTGAACAAGTCACGTTCTTGCTACTGACCTTAATGTCACTTTGGCTTGCCGGACCATTACTACAAGCGCTGCACAGCTTGGCGCGCCTCTATGCGAGCCAGAATCTGCGGATTGTCGTAACCGACCACCTGAGTGCTCGTCTGATGCATGCACACCCACGGCAAGTGGCTGATAATTCCGTAGGTAATCTTGTCGAGCGCATTGAGCTTACTTCGAGCAATTTGCCAAGCGTGGTTTGTACGGCCACAGATACGCTGGTCAAACTTTTCTCCGTAGCTGTCTTAGCCAGTCTGGTTATGGCAGGTGTATCGACACCGATGGCGTTGCTAGCCGGAACATGGATGCTGATGGCCTTACTGCTGTCGAGCTATTTGGCCTATACCGGGATGAATATTGTCGAAGATGCCAGTGATGCACACGCGCAAGTTATCGCTGAGCTCGCCGAGCTTGTTACCAACATTCCGCTGATTCGCAGCTTTACCGCGCAGGCGATGGAGCGCCGCCGTTTCGGCACGACCTTACAGGCTGACCTGTACGCCTGTCGACGCGTACGCAGCTACTGGGTGTTCGTTCTGCTGATCGAAGCAGCGTTCAAGTGGCTGTTCGGTTTGGCTGTTACGCTCTATGCCGTACAACAGTACGGCACCGGTCACCTCCTCCTGCCACAGTTGATTACGATCTGCTCACTGATCATTGCGCTAAGCTGGCATTTCGAATCCGTCGCGTTCCATTTTGTAGACCTTTTTGATGCCTTGGGTGTGCTGCGTTCGGGATTGCGTGAGCTGGCGGCAATCGACATTGATTTAGGCCAAGACAGCCAGCCGCTGCCCAAGCCTGGCGGGGTGTTACTGGAGAACGTGACAGTTTCCTACAACAAGCTTGCGGCATTACGCAACGTGAGCTTACAGATTGAACCAGGCAGCAAGGTTGGCATTGTCGGGCCGTCCGGATCAGGCAAGTCAAGCCTGCTGGCAGTCCTGCGCGGTGATCTGCTACCGGATTCTGGTCGCGTTGAATTACATGGTGCACCACTGGCAAACTGTTCGGCAGAGCAGTTGGCCAGAGCCTCCAGCGAGGCGCTGCAGAATGCACTGATGTTTAATCGCAGCGTGCGCGAAAATGTTGCCTACAGCGCAGCAGAACAAGTGCCTGGGGCAATTGAGCATGCGCTGTCGGCGGCACAGGCACGGCAACTGGTACTAGGATTGCCGCAGGGCCTAGATACCGAGGTAGGCGAACGCGGCGCCTCATTATCGACCGGCGAGCGACAACGCCTGAGCATTGCGCGTGCATTACTCAAACATGCACCGTTGGTGGTGTTCGACGAGGCGACGTCATCTGTGGATACGATCGCCGAAGCATGTATCTTAGACCACTTGGTCGACGAGATGTCTGGTAACACTGTTATTGTCGTTACGCACCGCGTGGCCACGCTCAAACGCTTCGACTTGATCGTGGTGATGGATCAAGGTCGTATCGTTGAGACCGGTACGCCTCAGGAGTTGCTTGCCACGAGTAGCTTGTTCCAGCGACTACAGCATCACGAGGACGATTCGGATGATCGTCATCAATCGAGCAGCTTGTTTCAAAGTTAATTTATGCCTGAAACCTTGTTTCCATCTGAACCCGTGTTGCATACGTCTGCGACAAACCACTGGCGAGCGCATCGCCATTGGACTTGGGAATTCATCGCCAACTTAGCTGATGAAGTGCTGGAGTTGAGCAACGCACAGGGCGAGCCGGCAGGTAAAACCAAGGTATCCGATTATCTGCGGGCCTTGCATGACAATGAGAAACCTTTGGCATCGCTCTATGCGCCCGGTTGGCGTTTCTTCGAGCGCCATCCGGAAATGCTGTCAGACTTCAGCGAGCCATCCGAAGCGCAGCCCGATGTACTGCAACGTGTGCCACAACGCCTGTTCAAGCCACTATTGTGGATTTTCATCGGACCGGATGGGTCGGGCACCAGCTTGCACTACGATGTGCTCGATACCCATGCTTGGTTGGCAGTGATTCATGGTCGCAAACGTATCGCGCTGCATCCTCCGGGGCTGCTCCTGGCCGACTACGACAGACATCGCGCCGCAGCGCTTGCTGTGTTGCGTGAGCGTTGCAGTAAAGGGCTATGGCGTTACGTAGAGTTAAATCCAGGTGGGCTACTTTTGATACCGGCCGGTTGGTGGCACGAAGTCAGCAATGAAGGCATAACGTTGGGTCTTACACGCAACTTCGCGACGCCCGACATACACCAACAGCTTGCACAGGCTGCGCATGCGCAAGGGCTAACGTCGTTACTGCCTTGGTTAGAAAAGGGGCGAACATGACGCTAGACAGTATCAACTACCGGGTTCACCCACGACTGCGCTGGGAATCGATTGGCAACGGGCGTATTGAGATCAGCCTTCCTTTTGGTGGTAAGCGTCTACGCGCGGCTGATCGTATTGCGACACTGTTGGATGGCATTGCCGCAGCACAACCTCAAACCAGTGACGTGCTGATTCACTGCTTGGGCCTCAGTGTTTTCGATATGCTGGTGAAGTACTTGTTTCTGCTGCCCGACAAACTAGTCGACCTGCTCGGTGGCGGCCTGTGTACGCCCGCCGCCCGCCCCGCCGGATGTGCACTGGCAGTGCACGACCTCGATACGCTCATCGACGACGATCTGGTCGTATTACACGTGCCAATTGCGACCACGACCGAAGGTAGTGTTTCGGTGGCCGGTGGCGGTCGCCGGGTACGCGCGCACTTGGCCCAGTCGATTGAGTCACCGCTCGGGACATCGGAACGGCGCGGGATACTGTTAGATCTCGACTTCGCTTGTCAGCTCGACACGGCTGCACTGCGCCTGTTTGATGTCGGTGACGTTATCCATCAGCCGCTTCAGGATCGCGGAAGTGAAATTGGTGAACGTGCCGCGCATATCTGTCGGATGATCGTTGACCGTGGAGCAAGGCCATTGATCTTGGGTGGCGATCATGCGCTGGCTTACTATAGCATCGGTGCACTTGCCCAGCGCTATCCACGCTTAGGCGTGCTGCAGTTCGACGCGCACCCGGATCTCTACGCAGTCGGTGCGCCCTGCGACGAACAACTCAATCACGCCAATGTGATGCACTGGGTACGTCAAATGCCACATGTGCAAGCACTGTGGCAGGTCGGTGTGCGAGATTTTTTCCATCAACCGATCGAACGAGTCGCTTGCTTGCGGGATCCGAAACTACAAGTGTTGTCGGCTTTTGAAGCCGAGACTAAGGGTTACCAACGGCTTCTCGACGGCATGGACCCATCTCTGCCTTGGTTCGTCACGTTTGACGTTGATGCACTCGCGCTCGCCGACTGTCCCGAGACCGCAACACCAGTGCTAGGCGGGCTAAGCTTTTACCCGCTGCTGGCGTGTTTTGAGCGATTGTTTCGTGAGTTTCGCATCATCGGCATGGAATTCGTTGAAATAGGTGATGCGACGCAAGGAGCACATGGCACTGCGGCGGTAGCCGCTCGCTTGGCTAGTCGCTACCTCTTCCATTTGCGCCATGCTCAATCGACCGAACACATGCTTTATTCGCCTATCGTTTGAACACTTGCCAGCCTATCAGCGATTGCGGCCAGCGCTTCCTTAAGCAAATTTACACTGTCGGCTTGGCGATTCATCAGCCACAACATCCCCAGAAAATCAATCATATCCATCCACCCGTTGTGAATCCGTAAGGTGTCGTTGAGCACGACTACCGAGTCGGCAAACACGCACGAAACGTCGGGGTTACGGGTGTCGCCATCGAGGAAGATGAGCGCACCGCCGATGGCGATGGGTTTGCTCGGGTCGTCAATTGGCTTTTCCATCGTATCTCCGGAAGTCTTTACAAGGAAGTCACGCGCATAGGCGACGGACCAGACCGCTGTTTTGACGGGATAAAAGAGTCAATGATATTTTCATCAAAAATCTAACCAGGGTTTGAAACCCCGGCCTTCAGAGGCTGTCGCAAAAGGGTAGTGAGTCGGTATCATTACCCTAACTGGTGGCCACGTCATTCCTGCGCGCTTTTGGCAGGAACCCAGCGGCGTTCGTGGTTAACTGAAAATGCCAGAAATTGTGGCATTGTCAGTGTAAAAAACGACGCTGGGTTCCCGCCAAAAGCATGCGGGAATGACGAGGTATGCGGTGTTTCCCGCATGCTTTTGGCGGGAACCTAGTCAGAAATGATCGAAGTTGCACGAAGGCATAACTTCATAATATGATTGCGGCACTTTCATAGAGTATTGACTCAAGGCTAAATATGACCGCAAACAAGCCTTCCTTACCAAAGGATAATTCGTGGGAATCGTCTCTTGTCAAGGATCAAGCATTGCTTACTTCTGAAACCAATGCGATAAGTATGTCACAAGAACTTGTCACGAAGTCGTTACATGGCCAACGTATTGGACGTCCTAAAACACGTTTAGAAGCATTAAAAGCAGTTCCTACCCGCTGCCCGACACAAATTTATACCTACTTAAAGGGGATTACCCCTTTTCTCTACCCTTCGTTGACCGTTATGTTTGAAAGCATGATGAGACGCTTTTTGGATGAACGTCCGTGGGAACACGGCTTACATTGGAGAAAGCCAAAAACATCGATGAGCTTCGCTGGCGGTGCTACTGGTAAAACCGGATGGGAGCAAGTGAACATCCAGTTGCCCCAAGAATTAGCGCTTGCACTGGCCCTCACTGCTGACTCTTGCAGTATATCGAATGCGGCTTTTTGTTATACCGCGATTTTTTGGTGGGTTCAGTATATTTACCCTCCGGCTAAAATGACCGCGCGCCAAACAAGCTGATCTGATATTTAAATGCTGTTCATACCGTGTTTAATAGTATTTTTAATATAACTAATACACTACGACGCTGCAGCGGATGATGGAACACAAAGTGTTTTCGTGAACTGGTATAAAAAATTCGGAGCGATAACTGTGCCGAACCTACTTAGAAGATAGTAGTTGCTTATGTGCTTCAAAAGCTATTTGCCAGTTTAATCATATTCGACAGGCAGAACACGGGAAACACAATGTTGAAATACCGCTTTATGTGTTCTGTCCATCATGAAATGGAGATTGATATATGAAACGTAGTGGACTATCAACTAAAAAAGCGCCTGCGACAAATACCTTGGATATGTTGAACAATATGGATACATCGATCGAATCAGGCATAGGTGCTCTACTTGACTTGGACGATATTGACCCTGATCCAAGGCAACCTCGTTCGTCTTTTCGTCCGGTTGACGGCCAAATTGACGGCGATGTTTTATTGGCATTGCAAGATTTGGCAGATGATATCGCCGTTAATTCGCTTATTCAGCCTATCGTGGTGCGGAAAGACACTGAGCGCTACACCATCATTGCTGGTGAACGACGCTGGCGTGCGTTTCGTTTGAATCGTGAACAGGGGGTTCTTAATTCTGAACAGATACCTGCCATTATTCGGCAAGATTTGACAGCTTCTAAATTGCGCTTGGCACAGTTGGCGGAAAATTTACAACGCAGTGATTTGAGTGATATTGAAACTGCTGTGTACATTCAGGAATTATTAGAAGATTACCCTGATCTGCGCAAAAAAGATATTGGACAATTGGTTCATAAAAAGAGTTCTGGAAGTGGCAGCCAGTACGTTTCTCGCATTTTGGCGATGCTCGATCCGAAATGGGCAGATGTGGTAAAAACCGGCATTATTCCTTTTGCATCGTTGTTAGAGCAATATCGGCCTCTGCCAGATGCGCAGCGTGAAGAATTAAAAAATCTCGCGCAGAGTGAGAACCGTGCTTTAACTTCAGGTGATATCCGTGCTGCGAAGTTAAGAGTTAATTCTTCTATGCCGATGGTCGATATAAGTAGTGAACATCCTTCGTCTCATGCAGCAATTGATCCCGAATTTGCCAGACAAATAAGTCAGTTCATAGAGGAGTCTAAGCCCCCTAGGGAAGATTACCGGCCAAAATTGAGTTCAAGCGATTCTGTTTCAGGTGTAAAACCATCACAAATTAAAGATTTTGGTGGTGATGCGCTGATTCCTGCTGGAATTGCAGCGTTGAATTCTTCCATGTACGAGCGCCGTGAAGCACGATTTACATTACAACAACTTGAAAAACTGCTATTGCGCGGAGGATTGACGAATAAGGTTCATCAAGTATCGGTCATGTTGCCTGTAGAAGAACTGAAAACAGCACTTACAAGTATTGGTGGTGTTGTTCCAGAGGATGATAGCCATTTGGTGATGAAATTACTTGAGCGTATTAATCAACTGCCACATTGTTGAGAAATGAGCAAACCATGCTCTTGCGTTATTTCCGATTAAGATTGAAATTAAACGAAAATACGTGAAAAATTTTCATGGTGATCATAGGACACTATCTTAAACTCTTTGAATAATTGTCTGGACTTAGGGGGCCACTTTACAATTCGCCACCGCGTGGGACATCACTATCCCAGCGCGGTGAGCAGCAGGCAAGCCGAGCGCATGCCACTGTGTTGAACTACGCTTTACAAACCACCCAGACAAATGTATTTGATGACCAAGTAATCATCCATACCGTAGTGCGAGCCTTCGCGTCCCAAGCCCGATTGCTTGACGCCGCCGAACGGTGCCACTTCATTCGAAATGATGCCGGTATTGACGCCAACCATGCCGCTTTCCAGCGCCTCGGCGACGCGCCAGATACGGCCGATATCGCGCGCATAAAAGTAGCTGGCTAAACCGAATTCGCTGTCATTGGCCAAGGCCACCACTTCCTCATCACTGCTGAAGCGGAACAACACCGCCAGTGGCCCGAAACTCTCTTCACGCGCCACGCGGCAACTGGCACTGGCATCGACGATCACGGTAGGTTCGAAGAAGCTCAAGCCCAAGGCATGGCGCGCGCCGCCAGTGAGCACGCGTCCGCCGTGGGCAATAGCGTCAGCAATATGGGCTTCGATCTTGGCGACCGCTTTTTGGTCGATCAGCGGGCCCTGATTGACACCGGCCTGCATGCCATCACCTGGCACCAACTGCGCCACCGCTGCCGCCAGTTTTTCGGCAAAAGCCTCGTACACGGTGCTATGCACATAGAAGCGATTCGCACACACACAAGTTTGCCCGGCATTGCGATACTTCGAGGCCAGCGCCCCCTCAACCGCGGCATCGAGATCAGCATCCTCGAAGACGATGAACGGGGCATTACCACCGAGTTCGAGCGAGAGTTTCTTGATGGTCGGCGCGCATTGCTGCATCAACAATTGCCCGACCGCGGTGGAACCGGTAAAGCTAAGCTTGCGCACCACCGGATTGCGGCACATTTCGGCACCGATTTCGGCCGCGGCACCGGTAATCACACTCAAGACCCCAGCCGGCAAACCGGCACGCTGGCCGAGCTCGGCCAAGGCCAAGGCCGAGAACGGCGTTGCTTCGGCCGGTTTGACTACAATCGGACAGCCGGCCGCCAGCGCCGGGCCCACTTTGCGAGTGATCATCGCTGCCGGAAAATTCCACGGCGTGATCGCCGCGCAGACGCCGATCGGTTCTTTCTGCACGATCAAGCGGCGATCGCTCCACGGCGAAGCCAAGGTGTCGCCACAGACGCGCTTGGCTTCTTCGGCAAACCATTCTATGAAACTGGCGGCATACGTGATTTCGCCACGCGATTCGGCCAGCGGCTTGCCCTGCTCGGCCGTCATGATCAGCGCCAGATCCTCGCTGTTAGCCAGCATCAGATCGTTCCAACGGCGCAGAATCGCGCTGCGTTCTTTGGCGGTTTTTTCCCGCCACGCGCGCCAGGCACGGGCGGCGGCAGCGATGGCGCGTGCCGTTTCGGCCGTTCCCATGTGTGGCACGTGGCCGAGCAAGGCACCGGTGGCCGGATTGGTGACGGCGATGGTGCTGCCATCGTCGGCATCGCACCAGACGCCATCGAGATAGGCTTGTTGGCGGAATAAGCTAGGATCGTTCAAAGGTAACATGGTCAACTCCAATTTAAAATTTGGCAGCGGCTTTGCTGCGTCCGCGCAGCCATTCAAGCGCCAACAGTAAAGCAGTGGAAAACAGGATCAGTATGGTGGCCAAGGCGGCGATGGTCGGGCTGATATTTTCGCGAATACCGGTAAACATTTGCCGCGGTAAAGTGGTTTGCGCAGGACCGGCGATGAATAAGGTGATCACCACTTCATCGAAAGAAGTGGCGAAGGCGAACAAGGCACCGGCGATCAAGCCTGGCGCGATCACCGGTAAGGTGATGCGGAAAAACGTCTGCAACGGTCCGGCACCGAGACTCAGACTGGCCCGTACCAGATTCTGGTTGAAGCCCTGCAGCGTGGCCGACACCGTGGTCACCACGAATGGTGCACCGAGCGCGGCATGGGCCAATATCAAGCCAATGTAGCTATCGGCTAAACCAATCTTGGCAAAGAACAGGTACATCCCGACCCCGACCACCACCACCGGCACCACCATCGGCGAAATCAGCACGGCCATCAACAGTGCCTTGCCGCCGAAATCGGCCTTGTTCAAACCGACTGCAGCGAGAGTACCGAGCACGGTAGCAATCACGGTGGCGGCCGGCGCGACGATGAAACTGTTTTTCAAAGCCCGCATCCATTCTTCTGAGGCAAACAGATTCTGATACCAGCGCAACGAATAACCGGGTATCGGATATGACAGAAAACTGCTATCGGAAAACGACAGCGGAATGATGACTAAGATGGGCAATACCAAAAACAGTAAGGTCAGAGCATTGGTAGAGCGTAACATAAAAAACCACACGCGTTCGAGCACCGACACATACGGGGGAAATAAGGGAAGAGTCAATTTCATCGCAATACCTTTTGATTACTGGCTGGCTGCCGTTTGAGTGAAGCGCTGATACACCGCATATAACACCAGCGTTGCCGCCAGCAATAAACTGCCGAGCGCGCACGCCATGCCCCAATTAATTGTCACATTCGTAAAATACGCGACGTAGTAACTGACCATTTGCTCGTTCGGGCCACCCAGTAAAGCCGGGGTGATGTAGTAGCCGAGCGCGAGTATGAATACCAACAGGCTGCCGGCCGCCACACCCGGTATAGTCTGCGGCACATACACGCGCCAGAAGGCGGCGAACGGATGACTGCCGAGCGAAATAGCGGCACGCATATAGGTGACCGGAATCGCTTTCATCACGCTGTAGAGTGGCAGTATCATGAACGGCAGCAGAATATGCGTCATCGATACAATCACACCGAAGCGGTTGAACAGTAATTCAAACGGCGACTGTATCAAGCCGGCGGCCATTAAGGTCTTGTTGACCAAGCCCTCAGACTGCAGCAACACGATCCAGGCCGCGACCCGTACCAAGATTGAAGTCCAGAATGGAATGAGCACCAAGATCATCAACAGATTGGCACGCCGTTCGTTCATCAAAGACAAGCAATAGGCCAGCGGAAAAGCCAGCGCCAGACAACACAAACTGACCACCAGACTGATGAAAAAGGTACGTGAAAAAATCTTCAGATATACGGCTTGTTCCTGCTCGACCGGCACGATATGGCCTTGGCCATCCTGCTTCATATCCAAGGAGGCCAGCACGTAATACGGTGAATAAAAATGACTGTTCTTGGCGATCACTTGCCAATAGTCGAGTTGCCCCCATTCTTCATGCAAGGCAATCAGGGCCGGTTTGATTTGCTCGCCCGCCAGTGGCGCGCCCTGCTCATCATGCAAGGGTAAGGCGCGCAGCGTACTCATGACTATCGAACGGGCGCCGGGAATTTCTGAATTGATACGACGCGCCAGTGTGCCGCCGTTACCGCTCGCTTTGACCACGCTCAGATCAGCCACCAGCGCGGCAAAACTCGGTGCTGTCGGCAGCGACTGTCTATCCCAGTCGGCCAGGGTTTGCAAGGTAGTCGGCAAGCTGCCGGCGACCTCAGGATTTTCCACTCCGCGCACCAACAAAACTGCGATCGGTACGATAAAAATAATCAATAAAAATACTGCCAGCGGCGCTATCAGCGTCAGCGCCATCAGTTTCTTTTTCAGTTGCGCAGCGCGTAATTCACGCTTGAGCTTGGCCCGCTCGGATGGCAGCGGCAACGGCGGCGCGGAGATCTGCTTGACAGACAATGCGATGGTCATTTCAATTTGCCTAAAAAAATCAAAAGATGCCGCTCACAACAAGCGGCATCCGTAGTTACCAAATGCGCAAAGACACTCAGCGCGCAGCCCAAGCGGCAAAGCGTTGTTCCAAATCTTCACCGTGATCGGTCCAGAATTTCAGATTTTGCTGAATTGAATCCTTGGAATTGGCCGGCGAAGTCGGCAGATCGGCCAAAGTTTTCGCGTCGAGCATTTTGGTCGCTTGCAGATTTACCGGACCATAGGCAATTTTTTGCGCATAGTTTTTCTGTGCATCGGCCGACAAGGCAAAGGCGATGAATTTTTCCGCGGTTTCTTTATTGGCTGAACCTTTAGGGATGGTCCAATAATCCAGATCAAAAATACTGCCGGACCAAGTGATCTTGAGATTTTTTCCTTCCCGCTGTGCCGAATCGATGCGACCATTGAAGGCCGTACTCATCACCACATCGCCGGCGACTAAAAATTGCGGCGGCTGGGCGCCGGCTTCCCACCATTGAATGTTGGCTTTAAGTGCGTCGAGCTTTTTGAAAGCGCGATCAACCCCAGCCTTGGTCGCCAAGACCTTATATACATCCTTGGTCGGCACGCCATCGGCCATCAAAGCGAATTCGAGATTGTAGCGAGCGCCCTTGCGCATGCCGCGCTTGCCGGGAAATTTTTTGGTATCCCAAAAATCGGCCCAACCCTGCGGTGCGGTTTTGAATTTATCGGCGTTATACGCCAAGACGGTCGACCAGACGAAGGCGCCGATACCACACTCATGCAAGGCTTCCGGTAAAAAATCGCTGGCTTTGCCGAAGCGGGCGATATCGATTTTTTCCAACAAACCTTCTTCGCAGGCGCGGCCGATGTCACCGGACTCCACTTCAACCACATCCCAATTTACCTTACGCGCTTCCACCATGGCTTTGATTTTTGCCATCTCACCGTTGTATTCAACAGTGACGATTTTATTTCCGCTGGCTTTTTGAAACGGTTCGACATACGCCGCTTTTTGGGCATTGCCATTCGCGCCGCCGAAATTGACGACGGTGATCTCAGCCGCGTGCGCAAAACAAGATGATAAGGCCAGCGACAGCAAGGCAGGTTTGATTACATGGTGCATGGTGACTCCTAAGGTAAGTAAACGACAGAGCGAAAAAAACAGCTGATTATTATTATGTTTGAGCGTGCACGTTTTATAAAAAAACGCGCAAACGTTCGGGGTCCAACTCCAACCATACCGGCCGACCTTCAGACAGACCCGACAAGGCCGGATCGCTGAGGGTCAGTTTGATGAAAAAGTCTTCTTGTTGAGAAATCGCGCAACGCACGCGTACATGGTCACCGAAGTAAATCAAATCTTTGACCGTAGCCTTGAGTACATTCGCAAAACTACCCAGTGTGCTGATCAAACGTATCCGTTCCGGACGGATGCAAGCCACCACGGCCTGTCCTGGCACCGCTGCGTTGGCATTACTGCCCCACAAAGTGGACCCATCGGGCAGCAGCAATTCAAGCAAGTCGCCTTGCACCGTGCGCACGCTGGCGCGCAGACGGTTGTTGTCACCGATAAAACCGGCGACAAACTGATTTTCCGGATATTCATACAAACGATCGACCACCGCCAATTGCTGCACGATGCCTTGGTCAAATACCGCCACGCGATCCGACATGGTCAGTGCCTCGCTTTGATCATGCGTGACATACACAAAGGTCAAACCCAAGCGTTGATGCAAGGCCTTCAATTCCAACTGCATATGCTCACGCAATTGCTTGTCGAGCGCACCGAGCGGTTCATCCATCAACACTAATTTCGGATCGAACACCAGCGCACGTGCGAGCGCGATGCGCTGCTGCTGGCCGCCGGACAATTGGGCCGGATAGCGATCGATGAATTTCCCCATCTGTACCATATCGAGCGCGGTTTTCACCTTGGCGCTGCGGGTGACACTGTCCATGCCGCGCACCTGCAAGGGATACGCCACGTTCTGCCCCACTGTCATATGCGGAAACAAGGCGTAATTCTGAAACACCATGCCGATATTGCGCTTATGCGGAGGGACTTTATTGAGTAACTGGCCATCGAGATAAATCTCGCCGGCGGTGGCGAACTCGAAACCGGCCAGCATCATCAAACAAGTGGTCTTGCCCGAACCCGAAGGCCCGAGCAAGGTCAAGAACTCACCCTGCTCGATATCGAGATCGAGCTGTTTGACGACCAGATTCTCGCCATCGTAAGTTTTTTGTATGCCACGAAATGAAACCAGCGCGTGTTTTGTCGTATTCATTATGATTCCTGTCTCAGTGATGCGCTCAAGCTGCCGTCAGGGTCGCGCTCAAGATGGCCAAGGCTTCCTCCATGAGTGCATCACTGATGGTCAATGGGAACAGGAAGCGAATCACATTGCCATAAGTGCCGCAGCTCAGCAACAGCAAACCGGCTTCGAGGGCACGCATCTGGAATTTTTTAGTGAACTCGGCATCAGGCTTCGCCGTTTTCGGGTCGTGAAATTCTACCGCTACCATACCACCAAGTCCGCGCACTTCGGCAATCTGCGGCACGGCCACACGCAAGGCTTGCAAATGCGCTTGCAAACGATCGCCAAGTACTTGCGCACGTTCGCATAAAGCTTCTTCGCGTATCACTTCCAACACCGCTAAAGCTGAAGCGATCGCCAAAGGATTACCGGCATAGGTACCACCGAGACCACCGGGTGCCGGCGCATCCATGAGTTCGCTACGACCGCAGACAGCCGCCAACGGCATACCACCGGCCAGGCTTTTGGCCATGGTCATCAAATCGGGCAGCACGTCGTAATGCTCCATGGCGAACATTTTGCCGGTACGAGCAAAACCAGTCTGTACTTCATCGGCAATAAGCAGCATGCCGTGTTCATCACATAAGGCTCGCAACGCACGCATGAGCTCCGGCGGCGCGGCATAGAAACCACCCTCACCCTGGACCGGCTCGATGAGGATTGCCGCTACCCGTTTCGGATCGACATCGACCTTGAACAAAGAGTGAATCGCCGCGATCGCCGCGTCACTGTCGACGCCGTGCAAGGCCACCGGAAATGGCACATGGAACACTTCTGCCGGTAACGGGCCGAAACCGAGTTTGTAGGGGGCCACTTTACCGGTCAGCGCCATGCCCATCATGGTGCGGCCGTGAAAGGCACCGGAAAAAGCGATCACCGCACTACGACCGGTCGCGGCACGGGCAATCTTGATGGCGTTTTCCACCGCTTCGGCACCAGTGGAAAAAAACGCCGTTTTCTTGGCATGCGTGCCCGGCGTGATCTGATTGATCTGTTCAGCCAGCGTGACATAGCTTTCGTAGGGCACGATCTGGTAACAGGTATGCGTGAATTTGCCGAGTTGTTCCTCCATGGCGGCGACCAGACGCGGGTGACGATGACCGGTATTCAAGACCGCAATGCCGGCAGCGAAATCGATATAGCGACGACCTTCAACATCCCAGATTTCAGCATTCTGCGCATGGGCGGCATAAAATTGACACATCACACCGACGCCTCGCGGCGTGGCGGCATCTTTTCTTTGTTGCAAATCACGATTGGTTTTGTTCGGGCTGGACATCAGTTTGATCCTCATCAATTGTTACAAATGGATGACTCATATTAAGGGCGCTTTGGTGCTATCTTATACATCCACTATTGATTATTTGATGGAGCCACTTTGCGTATCGCCTCTTTACCTGATTTTTTGCTGCAGCGCATAGACCGAGAAAACGGCGGCCCAGTCAACCGCCAGATATATCAAGTGATACGCAGCGCGATTTTGTCGGGCATGCTACCGGCAGGATTGCAATTACCGTCTTCGCGCGACCTCTCGCAAGAACTGCATATGTCGCGCAATACCGTCACCTATGCATACGAGCAATTGATCGCCGAAGGCTATCTGGAAACCCGTCATGGGGCCGGTAGTTTTGTTGCAGATACACAACCAAATAATCTCGGCGTCCATCACCAGCACGAACACAGTGCGGAAACCAAACAGCGTGGCAACCGGCCTGGCTTATCGGAACGTGGGCAATCCTTGCTCTCGCATGCCGGCGTCAGCGATTTACAATGGGGTGCTTTCATGCCCGGGGTGCCCGATGTGACGCGCTTTCCGAATAAAATCTGGAGTCGTTTGCAAAACAAGGTATGGCGTCGCTCACGGGCTCAATTGCTGACCTATGGTCAAGCCGGTGGTTATTTACCGCTGCGCGTGGCCATCGCCGATTATCTGCGCGTAGTCCGCTCGGTCAACTGCACGCCCGAACAGATACTGATCACCACCGGCATCCACCAATCGATCGACCTCATCACGCGCATGCTGGGCGAATACGGTGACCGTGCTTGGCTCGAAGATCCCTGTTACTGGGGCACACGCAGTGTCTTGCAATCACAAGGCATACAGCCGGTGGCCATTCCGGTCGATGCCGAAGGCCTGTGTCCGCGCCCGGAAGATTTATGGCAAGCACCACGCTTCATCGTCGTCACGCCTTCGCATCAATATCCGCTCGGCACCGTCATGAGCCTGTCGCGCCGCCGCCTGCTGCTCGAATATGCTGCCAGCGCCCAGAGTTGGATCATCGAAGATGATTACGACAGTGAATTTCGCTATGGCAGTCGGCCGCTGGCCAGCCTGCAAGGCATGGATAGCAATCAGCGCGTGCTCTATATGGGAACATTTACGAAAACCTTGTTTCCCGGCTTACGGGTCGGCTTTCTGGTGGCACCGACCCACATCGCCGCCGGCTTGGCGACGGCGCACTCGGAACTATATCGTGGCGGGCAAATGTTTACTCAGGCAATACTGGCCGAGTTCATGCAAGAAGGCTATTTCACCGCGCATATACGGCGCATGCGTGTGCTGTATGCCGAACGTTTGGATTTATTACAGCAAGCGATCGCCAGTCATTTCGGCGACCAATTACCTACTCTGGGCGGCGAAGCCGGCCTGCATCTGGCCGTACAATTACCAGCCCAGTGTGACGATATGGCCATCAGCCAAGCGGCGCGCGCCATCGGCCTCGTGGCACGGCCCCTGTCGCGCTATTACATGCATGCCGCCACCGCCAAGCCCGGGCTCTTGCTCGGCTATGCCTGTGTTCCCAGCGAAGAAATCATCCCGGCTTTTGATCGCTTGGCAGCGATTATCAAGCAGCATTGGCCCGGTCAAGCGGATTGAGCGCGCTCCAGCGCATAGACATCGTATGTTGGTGTGCCATCGACGTGATCGATGCTTGTTTCATATTGCAAACCGAGTTTTTTGAGTACTTGGGCCGAAGCCAGATTGTCCGGCTGTACCAAACCGATTACACGCGGCAATTGGTACAGCTCAAAAGCTTGCGCCAGCAAGGCAGCGGCGCTTTCGCTGGCATAGCCCTTTCCCCAGCAAGCGGGCAAAAAGCGATAGCCGATATCGACTTCCTGTATCTCATCGAGATATTTGAGTCCGCAAAATCCTATCAAGCGTCCCGAGGCCCGCTCGATGCAAGCCATGCGACCGAAGCCATGAACTTGATAATCACGCAAAGGGCGGGTCTGCAAAATTTCCCGCGCCGCATCGACCGACGTGAGCGCTGCTTCGCCCGTGTAGCGCAGGATGGCCGGATCCGCTACCAAGGGCAAATACGCGGCGGCATCATCGAGGGTGAAACGGCGTAGCAGCAAGCGTTCGGTATACATAAGAGCTCCATCAAAAATCTGACTAGGGTTTGAAACCCCGGCCTTCAGAGGCTGTCGCAAAAGGGTAGTGAGTCGGTATCATTACCCCAACTGGTGGCCACGTCATTCCTGCGCGCTTTTGGCAGGAACCCAGCGGCGTTCGTGCTTAACTGAAAATGCCAGAAATTGTAGCATTTTCAGTGTAAAAAACGACGCTGGGTTCCCGCCAAAAGCATGCGGGAATGACGAGGCTGTGGCATGCAGGAAAGACGCGGCATGCGGTGTTTCAGGTGTAAAAAACGTCCATCAGGCTTTTGCGACAGCCTCTTTTGGCCGGTGCGCGACGAAGGAGCGACGCGACGGGAGAGGATGCCAACCCCTTCCAGAGTCTTTTCCATCGTCGCTTGCGACGATCCATTAAGTTGTTATTTTACTCCGCGCGCAGAGATGCGCGGACTACATCGCAGTGGAATTGGCTGTGATCAATGAGAAAACGATACAAGGATTATTTTGACAAGGCTGCACAATTGGTCGACTGCGGCTGCGGTGTGCGCTCGATGCTGATCCGTTGACCGGATATTTCCAAGTCGCTGAGCGCTGGCAGCAACATGGAAAACTCTCCTGCTTGCAATTTCTGATGCAACGCCGGACAAGCCATCCAAGTCGGCAGCAACTGACCGAGTTTTTGCCAATGTCCCTCTACCGTCTCTTGCAATAGCACGGAGGCATCGGCGCGCTCACGCGCGATCAGCAATACCTCGGGCTTGCCATCGCGATTGAAATCGATCAGATAGGCATCGCAGTGCGCGGTAAACAGCAAACACCGAGGTAAGCGCCAACTGCTCGGCATGGCAGTCCAGTCTTGCTGCAAAAATGAGGCCGGCAAGGCAACGCCTTGCGGCCAAACGTGCACATTTTCAGCCAGCTCGCTTGCTGGCATTTTTTGTATGGGCACGGCTTGACGAGGCTGTTTCTGCAAGGCTAAGGCGGCGCGTTGGCGCACCAAAACCGCATCCGGCCCGATCGACCAGCGCGTCAATTCTTCGAGTGCATCCCGGCCATAACGCGCACCTTCATCACGGAGATAATCGAAGTCAAACTGCTCTACCGACACCTCACCCTTGGCAAAGCGGCGCATTTGATCGTAGACCGCCAGTCTGGCCGGGTCAGCCAATGGCGAAAACAGTGCCAGCAGTATTGCCAGAAACAAGAAAGCGCTCAGCACATTCACTCGGGCGATCGCCGTCAGCCAGTTGCGCCGCTGGCAGGCCGCCCACCCATAGCCGCAGGCATAACAGCTCAGCAGTATCAGACAAGCGGCGGCGGCGATGCGGTCTTGCGACCAGCCATATTGCTGCACGCGCAAGCAGACCGCATCGAGCGCCAAGATCAGCATCGGTAACAGCAGCAAGGCGGCCAGACGCGCGCTCAAGCGTATCGGCGCGGCGACTTCGCCGGCCACTGCAGCGTTCTGAAAGACCGCATTGATTAGGACAATCAATACGATGGCGCTGAAAATCAGCAATGCTGTCGCATGGCGGGTGGCCCACAAGACCTCCAAACCAGTCCATGGCAAACTCAGCAAAAAGCTGGCCACAATCAGCGTCGCTGCCGGCAATATCCACGCCAGCAAGACCAATAACAAGCTGCGGATAGCACGAATGATCGCCGGTCGGCTATCGGTCAGATGCATGGCACAAGAGAATGCGAACACCGTGATAGGAATCGCACACCAAGCCTGCTCCAGAGCTTGCTCAAAAAAACTGAGTTTAAGCAACATAAACAGCGCGCTACCGACACCCAGCACCAGCCACAAAACAAGCACAAAAAATACCGAAAACATCAGTTGTATCAACAACTTCCAAGCCACCTCAAAGTACGTCGCATAGCTGGCGATACGGCGGCCGTCAAGACTGCTGGAAAGTAGCAAAACATGCGCAAGGAATAAGCCGAAAAATAAAAAAAATACCAATCCTGGAGCAGGAAAGCGGGCCGCACTATGCGTGAGAACGAAGAAGCCGTTGCCATGATAAGCCCCACCACGCCAGATATCGTATAGCGCCAGTGCCAACAAGAGCACAATCAGCCCACTCATCCAGAGCGCCAATCGCCTCACGCTCACGTACCCCAAGCTGGCATTGAACATAGGTGGTAGATAGAGTGCCATTAATACCAACGGCGCGAACAGCGTCGCTTCGGTGGCGGGCCAAACATACCGTTCCGCCGCACGATAGAGTAAAGACAGCGCGATGCCCTGTAAGAGTCCGCATAACAGACGCGTTGCTGCACGCATCGTGGCTGACATCCCGCTGTTGTGATGAATTTCTACATGGCGCATGGGTGCACTCCGTAAACTTGCTCAGGCGGCACGACCGACGAGGCAAACCGGCCAGTGCTGCGCTTCCCTGGCAAGGCGCAGGCATCGCGGCATGCCGTTCGCCATGCTGAGCAATCCGATCAAGCGAATCACTGCATTATCGACAGTCGACCGGGCAAAAGCTTGCAGAAAACGGCTATGGCTTTCTGCCCCAACGCAAGCTACTGCAATCTGAGAGAAAAAAAATTCGCAAAAAAACGGGCGCGTGGCCCGTTTTTTAATTTCTATCGAATGTCACTCAAAAGCGATGCAACAAGCCGATTTGCAAACCAGTCAGGCTTTGACCGTTGATATCGGCACCGGCCAAGTTAGCCGTCGGACCGGCCGAGCCGCTGAAGCGGAAACCACCATTGGCTTCGTTCTTCATGTAGTTGGCGAAACCATAGATAGTCGTGCGTTTCGACATATCGTAAAAGGCACCGACGTTGCCGCCTTTGGCACCGGCATTGCCGCCGGATGTATCTTTAATTACGCCATACAAGGTACCGACACGCCATTGTGCATTGATACGATAATCGACCGAAGCTTGGTAGATATTGTAAAAGCGCAGAGCATTTTTATCCGTTCCGGGAAACAAATTATTCGGATTAGCGGTATTGCTCAGGATGGCCGCGGCATCGAGACCACTGGCGTTGGCTGTCACGTTATTGGTGCGTGCGTAAGTCAGATACACTTTACCCAGGCCGTAATCATAATCGGCATAGATATTGTGGTAGACGATGTTTTCGCGCACTGCCCCGGTCGGTGCCGGTTTGGCAGATAAACCGGCGTAACCGGCACGCACCGGGCCATCGGTGTAATCGAGGCCAAGCTGCATCACAGCACTTTGAGAAACGCCGCCACCCGCTTGTTCGGACAAGGCGTAATGTACGGCGCCTTGAAACCCGGCTAGCCGTGGGCTTTTATACGAAATATCGTTTTCATAACGCGAAGGCACACCGAAAGAATTGATGACCGAGCCCATGGTCGTGCGTTCGGTGTAATCGATGGCCGAACCGATTTGTTGAATTTCAGTATTCTGGCGACCAAGACGGAATTCACCGTAAGGCGTATTGATACCGACCCATGCTTGACGATCAAACAAATGGTTGCTATCTGCGGAAGCACCGGTATTGGCATTCAAGCCCTGTTCCAGCGTAAATTTCGCTTGATAACCGGCACCCAAGTCTTCCGTGCCGCGAAAGCCCAAACGGCTGCGCGACAAGGCACCGTCATTCAAGCCGACTACATGTGTGCCGCTGCTGCTGCTGATATAGCCGAGATACTGATCAATGTTGCCGTAAATCGTGACGTTCGATTGCGCGTGGCTCAGGCTGCACAATCCGGCAAACAAGGCGCTGGCAAGGAGGGTTTTTTTCATATTGGTCTCATAAAATATCGTTTTTATATTGGTGCGAAGAAAGAATCCGCCCATCATTGTGCTCACTGCGCATCAGCGGACTTCCGCGCACCGCGTCTTTGAGGCAAGTTCTTTGCGTATCAGAGAGCGTGACAGTTATACGTTGTCGTACAACAGAAATGAGTATAATCAGTCTTCAAATAATTCGCAACACTGGCGCGGCTATCCTACAACACCCAGGTCCACCCGCCATTTGGCAATGCTCTGCCCCTGACTGCTTTACCCAGACCGCAGCCGCGCTTTGATACCCTTTAAATTCAGCAATTACTCACCAATTCTCTCTGTACATAGCCGCTGTCGCGACGCGTGCGTGAACGCCGTGGCCAACAGTGCAGCATTTTCTTTTCATCGGCCTTTAAAACTCTTGACTTGGTACAATTCAATATTCATACTACGAAACACATCAGACATCGCACAACATGAATCAGTAAAATAGCAGACAGCTTTTCCATCAAGAACGAGACATCATACAACTGCGATAAGGAATACGCATCGCTGTGGTACTGAGGGATAAGTTAACAATTGCCATAAAACAAAACATTAATCGAGCAAATCATGACAGTCAGGACACATCACAGAATTTTGTTAACCGGTGCCGCTGGCGGCTTGGGCCTGGCCCTGCGCGAAACGCTTAAAGCCAACTGCAGCGTCTTGCGCTTGTCGGACCGCCAATCATTCGGCCCCGCCGCTGAAGGTGAAGAAATTGTGCTCGCCGACTTGGCCGACGCGGCCGCGGTGGACGCGGCAGTTGCCGGTGTCGATGCCATCATTCACTTCGGTGGCGTATCAGTCGAAGGACCATTCGAACCTATCTTGCAAGCCAACATACTCGGGGTCTACAATCTGTACGAAGCGGCTCGCAAGCATGGTGTCAAACGCATACTCTTCGCCAGTTCCAACCACGTCACCGGCTTTTATCGTCAAAGTGAAACCATCACGGCCGAGCAAGCGCCGCGCCCGGATAGCATGTACGGTGTCAG
The DNA here is from genome assembly GCF_034347425.1 of Undibacterium sp. CCC3.4. Classification (GTDB taxonomy): domain Bacteria; phylum Pseudomonadota; class Gammaproteobacteria; order Burkholderiales; family Burkholderiaceae_D; genus Undibacterium. The sequence goes on along the minus strand of NZ_CP133779.1, from coordinate 2,832,347 downwards.
CAAAGCCTTCGGCGAAGACTTGTCACGCTTTTATTTTGATCGCTACGGCATAGAAACCGCCTGCATCCGTATCGGCTCTTCGTTCCCCGTGCCGCGCGATCGGCGCATGCTGGCCAGTTGGCTCAGCTTCGCCGATTTACATCGCCTCATCAGCGCCTGCCTCTCCACACCGGTATTGGGTCACACCATTATTTTCGGCATGTCGGACAATGCCGTGACCTGGTGGGACAATGCCAAGGCGCGCCATGTTGGCTATACGCCACAAGACAGCTCGGATATTTTCCGCGATGCCATCTTGGCCACTACCACGGCACCCGATCTCAACGATCCGGTCACACAATTTCAAGGTGGTGGCTTTGTCACTGCCGGTCCATTCGCCTAGGCTGAGCATGCGTGTATTAAGCCCCACCCGCAACCAAGTCGGCGAGAGTCCACTCTGGTGTGCCGCCGAACAGGTGCTGTACTGGGTCGACATCGAAGCGCAGCGCTTGCATCGCTACGATTGGACCAGTTCTGAGGGACAAGCTTGGCCCATGCCCGAGCGGCTCGCCTGCATCGCTCTGCATGCAGACGGTGGCCTGCTGGCCGCGATGGAAACCGGGATCTTTCACTTACACCCACAAGCAGACGGTGCTTGCCGCGTTGATCTGCTGCAAGACATCTCATTTGCCCGTACCGGCATGCGCTTCAATGATGGTCGCTGCGACCGCGCTGGGCGCTTCTGGGTCAGCAGCATGGTACGCGACATGAGTTTGGCGGCCCGCGATGGCGCGCTGTATTGCTATGACCAACGCGGTTTGTCTGCCCCACTGGTGAGCGGTTTAATCACCGGCAATGGCCTGGGATTGAGTCCCGATGGCGCGACCCTGTACCTGTCCGATTCCCACCCCGACGTGCAGCAAGTCTGGACGTTTGCGCTGGCTGCCGACGGCAGCTTGTCGCAGCAGCGCACGTTGATCGATATGCAGCAGCACCCGGGTCGCCCCGATGGTGCGGCTGTCGATGCCGACGGCGGCTACTGGATTTGCGCGAACGATGCCGGCATGGTGCATCGTTTTCTGCCGGATGGCACATACGATCGTTCGCTGACTGTACCGGTCAGCAAACCATCGATGTGCGCCTTCGGTGGGCCAAGTATGGAACATCTGTTCATCACCTCCATCACACCAGCACAAGCAGTACCAGGATATGAGCGCGCATTAGACGGTGCCGTATTCATCACAAAACCAGGCGTAAGAGGCTTACTCGAAACGCCATTTCAACCCTAGGAAGAGACATGAAAAATACAACAAGCAAAAAAAGTACTTGGATGAATCTGATGATGAGCGCATCACTGTGCATGATCAGCATCAGTGCCGGCGCGCGTGACTACCGTTCCGCCGATGTCCACTCGAAAGATTTTCCGACCAATATGGCCGTTAAATATATGGGTGAACAACTGAGCAAAGCCACTGCTGGCAAAAGCAAAATCAAGGTCTTCGGTGACAGCTCGCTGGGTTCGGAAAAAGACACGGTAGAACAAGTTAAAATCGGTGCCATCGATATGGTACGTGTCAGCAGTGCGTCCTTCAACGGTATCGTACCGGAAACCATGATCCCATCGTTTCCCTTCATATTCCGCGACCTCGCCCACTTCCGTAAAACCATGTACGGCCCGGAAGGCGATAAAATTCTGGCCTCCTTCGACAAAGCCGGCTTCATCGGTTTAGCTTTGTATGAAAGCGGCGCACGCTCGATGTATGCGAAAAAAGAAATCAAATCGGTCGCCGACATGAAGGGTTTGAAAGTCCGCGTACAACAATCTGATTTGCAAGTCAGCATGATTACCGCCATGGGCGCGTCGCCGGCACCAATGCCGATGGCCGAAGTCTATTCCGGCCTCAAAACCGGCTTGGTCGATGCGGCCGAAAACAATATCCCTTCTTATGAAGAAGCCAAACATTTTGAATCGGCACCGTATTTTTCTGAAACCATGCATGTGATGACACCCGAAGTGCTGGTGTTCTCGAAAAAGATTTGGGATACGCTGACACCACAAGAGCAAGCAGCGCTGCGTAAAGCGGCCAAGGAATCGGTCAAGTACTACGTCACTTTATGGGATGAACGCGAAAAAAATGCGCGTGCAGCCATTCTTAAAGGCGGGACAAAAATCATCCCAAGCAGCGCCATCGATAAGAAAAGTTTCGTAGAGGCAGAAAAACCAGTCTGGGACAAATTCGCTACCACACCAGAACTGAAAGCACTCGTTCAAGGCATCGTCAATACCAAATAAGTCTATGCTGCCGTCGCCGCTATGCGCGCGCGACGGCATTAGTACGACTGGAAAGAATTGTATGAATTACTTCATGTCCCTCAACGCCCGCTTAGCCGGTGCGGTCTTGAGTGTGGCCAGTGCTTGTCTGGCCTTGTTGGGCTTGGTCGTCATTTATGGCGTCATCATGCGTTATGGTTTTAACTCGGCACCGGCCTATGTGGAACAGGTCGCCTTATTACTCGTCATTTCAGTGGCGATGTTCGGTGCCGCTGCCGGCGTCCATGATGCCGGCCATATCGGCCTCGACTCGGTGGTCAAAATGCTTCCACTCAAGGCACAATTTCTCTGCCACGTGGTAGTGCAATTACTGACCTTGGGCTTTGCCACGATTTTGGTCTGGGGCAGTATCCAGATGGGCCTGTCGACCCATCTCGATCAAATCCCCACGCTCGGTATTTCTGAAGCTTATCGCTACCTGCCAGCCATCATCTCCGGCAGCCTGATCATTGCCTTTTCCTTTGAGCACTTGATTGCGCTCTTCATATCCACACCATCGGCGGAATAATGGAACTGATTGTCCTCTCCCTGAGCTTTTTGCTCTTTCTCGTACTCGGCGTCCCGGTCGCCTTCGCCATCGGCTTAAGCTGTCTGGCCACCTTTGCAGTAGAAGGTTTGCCGCTGGCAACCGCCTTGCAAATGATGATTTCAGGAATGAATGTATTTTCTTTCCTGGCGATTCCTTTCTTTATTTTTTCCGGTGAATTGATGCTGCATGGCGGTATCGCCGACAAGATTCTCAATTTTGCCCGCAGCTTGGTCGGCCACATGAAAGGTGGACTGGGCTTAGCCAATGTCATGGCCTGCACGCTCTTCGGTGGTGTTTCCGGCTCGCCGATTGCTGATACTTCAGCCATGGGTGGGGTCTTGATCCCAGTCATGAAACGCGAAGGTTACAGCGCTGATTATGCCGTCAATGTCACCACGCATGCTTCGTTGACCGGCGCACTGATGCCAACCTCGCACAATATGATCATCTACGCGTTTGCAGCCCAAGCAGCCAGCGGCATGATAGGTGGCCAAAGCATTCATGGCGTCTCGATCGGCGACTTGATGTTTGCCGGTCTGGTACCGGTATTCTGGATCATGGTGTGCATGCTCGTTGCTGCTTACTGGCAAGCATCGAAAAACGGCTTCCCGAAACGGGCCGATGGCAGCTCGATGATTTCCAAGTTTCCCGGTTGGACCACGGTACTGCGTACCTTCATTGCCGCTATTCCCGGCTTGATGGTGATCGTCGTCATTCTCGGCTGTGTCATGGGGGGCGTAGCGACAGCCACCGAAGCGGCGGCGATTGCCGTGGCCTACTCCTTGTTCTTGACCGGTGTGATTTACCGTACCATGAGCAAAGCCAAAGTCATGCTGGCCTTGCGGAAAGCATCGAAAACCACCGGCGTGATTCTGTTGCTCATCGGCGTATCCAACATGTTGCGCTGGCAAATGGCGTATCTGGAAATTCCCGATGCCATCGAAGCCGCCTTATTGCATGCTACCTCGACGCCTTGGCTGATGCTGCTCTACATCAACATGATCCAGATTTTTCTCGGCATCTTCCTAGACATGGCCGCGCATATCCTCATCACGACGCCACTGTTTTTACCTTTGGCGATTGCCATGGGCGTGGGCCCGGTACAGTTCGGCATGATGCTGCTGTTGAATTGCGCCCTAGGCTTGGTCCATCCGCCAGTTGGCACAGTACAATTTGTCGGTTGTGCCATCGGTAATATCTCTATCGGTGAAGCCACCAAAACCGCCTGGCCATATTATTTAGCGATTTTTATCGCCATCAATCTGGTCACTTACGTGCCGGCTTTCTCGACCTGGTTACCGACCCTCATCACCGGCCATCCGGTGTTATAAGTCCCGCTTGGTGGCTGGGCAATCCAGCCACCAATTTGAACACAAAGACCGCCCGCAATGCCTGCCCACACCAGCCTCCCAACCCCTGCCTATGCCACCTTACAGCCTGGCGATTTCGCTACCCTGATCGACGGTCGTCGCAGCGCGCTCTATACCCTGCGCAATCAGCATGGCATGCAAGTCAGCATCACCAACTATGGCGCACGCGTGGTGCAACTGCTGGTGCCGGATCGCGACGGCCAGCTTGCCGATGTCGTGCAAGGCTATCCAAACATAGAACAAACCATGCAAGGGCAAGCCTCGATGGGCGCATTTATCGGCCGCTATGCCAATCGCATCAACAAAGGCCAATTCGATCTCGATGGTCAGCATTACTCCTTAGCGATCAACGATGTCGCAGAAACGCCAGCACGCCGCCACACCATCCACGGCGGCCCCAATGGTTCGCGCGGGCGCGTGTTCGAAGCCACACAACACTCGGAACAATTACTCGACATGCGCCTGCTGTTCCGCCAAGCCGATGATGGCTTTCCCGGCGACGTGCAACTGACGGTGCGCTATGCAATCGACGAGGACAGTCTGTCCATCAGCTTCTTCGCCCAGGCCGGTGCGCAGGTAACGGCCGCCAACTTTACCAGCCACATTTTTTGGAATTTATCAGGAGACCTGAGCGCCTCCATCGACAATCATCAACTGTTACTGCCAGCACCACAGATACTGGAATTGACGCCGCAGTTGGTACCGAGCGGACGCTTGCTCGACGTCGCAGGCACTGCCATGGATTTCACGCTGAAAAAAGCGATAGGACGCGACATCGCCGCCGCGCATCCGGCGCTGCTGGCCGCCGGCGGCTATGATGCCTATTATATTTTGCCGCCAGTTGAGACGCCAACGCAGAGAAAACAAATGCGCCTCCACGCCCAGCTGCGTGAGCCGCAATCAGGCCGCGGCATGACGCTCTGGTCCGATCAACCGGGCCTGCAATTTTACTCTGGTAATTTTTTGGCAGGCGCGATCCCGCGCGATATAGGAAAAAACGGGGCGAGCTACGGCAAACGCAGTGCTTTCGCCCTGGAACCCTCGCACTACCCCGATGCGCTCAACCACCCGGCCTTCCCCTGCACGGTGCTATTGCCGGGGCAAAGCTGTCATGGTCAGATGCGCTTTCAGTTCAGTGCCGAGCGTGGTGACTGAACCCGGTCGTTACTGAACTGAACTCAGTACTTAAGCTTGCGTCAGCTCACCATCACGCAGACGCCACAGACCGAGGGAGTTGTCGTCATCCAAAGCCGCCGGCAACAAAAAGGCTGGGAAATCCTGGTAGCAAACCGGACGCAAAAAGCGTTCAATCGCTTCGGCACCCACCGAGGTGCTGCGGCTGTCTGAGGTAGCCGGGAATGGACCGCCATGCACCATCGCATACGACACTTCCACACCGGTCGGGTAAGCATTGATCAATATCCGGCCAACCTTGCGTTCAAGAACAGGCAACAAGGCCAAGGCCGCGTCTCTATCCTCTTCACGCAAAAACAGCGTGGCAGTCAGTTGGCCATCGATGTATTCGGCGATCTCATTAAATTGTTGCAGAGTTTGGCAGCGAATGATCAGCGAACTGGCACCGAACACTTCTTCTTCGAGCTGCGGATGCGCCAAGAAAGTCGCTGCATCGGTGACAAACAATGCCGCCTGACCGGCACAAGCGGCGTCGCCCGCTTGACCGCGCGCGAGCAAACTGACGCCAGCGGCTTTCGATAATTTCTCCACCCCATGACCAAAGGCGGCATGAATACCGGGCGTGAGCATGGTTGCCGCGGCCTTGCCTTGCAGCGCGGTTGCTGCGGTGCTGCAGAACAAATCCAAATCCGCTCCATCCAAGGCCAGTACCAAACCAGGGTTGGTGCAAAATTGACCGGCACCCATCATCAAGGAATCGACGAAGCCAGTAGCGATGGCCGCTGCAGCTTGGGCCAAAGCTGCAGGCAACAAAAACATAGGGTTGATACTGCTCATTTCCGCATACACCGGTATCGGTTCCGGCCGTTGCGCCGCCATTTGCACTAATGCCAGGCCACCTTGGCGTGAACCGGTGAAGCCCACAGCCTTGATAGCTGGATGCGTAACCACGGCACGACCAACGGTACGTCCATCACCTTGCAACAAGGAAAACACTCCTTCCGGCAACTGACAAGTTTGCAGCGCCGCGCGAACCGCCCGTCCCACCAATTCCGAAGTACCAGGATGGGCACCATGCGCCTTCACCACTACCGGGCAACCGGCAGCCAATGCCGATGCGGTATCGCCACCGGCCACCGAAAACGCCAGCGGGAAGTTACTGGCACCGAATACCGCAACCGGGCCCAAAGCAATCTTACGCATCCGCAAATCCGGCCGCGCCGGTACGCGTTCCGGCAAGGCCGAATCGAGCGTGGCCGACAACCAACGGCCATCGCGTACCAGCTTGGCGAATAAACGCAGTTGATTGACGGTACGCATGCGCTCGCCTTCCAGACGCGCCTGCGGCAAACCTGATTCCTGCATCGCGCACTCGATCAAGCTCGGCCCGAGATCGAGAATATTTTGTGCGATTGTTTCCAAAAACGTCGCCCGTTCAGCCAAGCTGGTAGCGCGATAGAGGTCAAACGCGCTGGCCGCCAACTCACAGGCCAGCTCGGCATCAGCGATCGTACCTGAACCGAATTCCGGGCCGAATGCCAAGCCGGTAGCTGGATTCGTTGCGCGAAAAGCGCTGGCACTGCCGCGCACATCCAAATGGCCAATCAACATCTCACCAGTAATCATTGTCGTCGTCAAAATATACTCCTATCAATATTCAGCGGAACGGCGCACCCGAACATTTTTGCCAGGGTGCGCCGTTATTATTGACCGTGCGCAGTAAGGACTATGCGCCGGTCGTGGTTGTTATCGCGTTACTGTGGGCCTTGCGCCAAAATCAATGCCTTGAGTTCTTCGCACTCGGCGGCATTCAAGTCGGTCAAAGGACTGCGCACCGGGCCAGCATCATGACCGACCAAAGTGGCACCGGCCTTGACGATACTGACGGCATAACCGGCTTTTTTGTTACGGATTTCAAGGTAAGGCAAGAAGAAGCTGTCGATGATGCGTTCGGTCGTGGCGAAATCATCATTCTTCACCGCTTCATAAAAATCGATCGCTGTTTTTGGAATGAAGTTAAAGACCGCCGACGAATACACCGGCACACCAATCGCTTTATACGCCGAGGCAAACACTTCCGCCGTCGGCAAGCCACCAAGGTAGCTGAAACGATCACCTAGCTTGCGACGTATGGTTACCATCGATTCGATGTCGCCGATACCATCTTTGAAACCGATCAGATTCGGGCAACGATCAGCCAACTGCAGCAAAGATTGCGCATTGAGGCGGCAAACATTGCGGTTGTAAACAACCACACCGAATTTGACGGATTTGCATACCGCTTCGACATGCGCAACCAAACCTTCTTGGCAAGCTTCCGTCAAATAATGTGGCATGAGCAAAATACCATGCGCGCCCAAGCGTTCCGCTTCTTGAGCATAGGCAATCGCGGTACGCGTTGGGCCACCGGCACCAGCCAAGATCGGTACTTTGCCACGGCATGTTTCTACCGCTACTTTCACCACTTGGCTATAGTCGGCCGGTGTCAAAGAGAAAAATTCACCAGTACCACCAGCCACAAACAAGGCCGTCGCGCCATACGGTGCCAACCACTCGAGGCGACTGGCGTAGGTATCGGCACGGAAGTCGCCTTGCGCATCGAAATCGGTAATCGGGAAAGATAGTAAGCCGGAAGAAAGGATTTGCTTGAGGTCTTGTGGATTCATCATAGTGTAGTCAGCCGAGAAAAGATGTTAAAAAAGACGAAGGCATGGCCCTTCGCATTGCCTGTTATCGGTCATCGTACAACATCAAATGAAAAGGTGCAAGTATTTGCGTGCTTTACCCCACGCAAGCACCGGACGCCGGACGGCCGGTGCTTGGACTACACCTTAACGCGCCGTCGGCCCACTCAACTCTTGGGCGCGACGTAAACGCTCGCGACTGTTACTAAGATGGGTGCGCATGGCCGCGCGTGCCGATTCGGCATCTTGACGGGTGATGGCATTGAGAATATCTTCATGCTCACGGTTGACGCGCTCCATGTAAATATTCGGTTCATCCTGCGCCAACTTGGCTGAATTCACCCGAGCACGCGGAATAATGTTGGTACCGAGGTGATGCAGAATATCGTAGAAGTAGCGGTTTCCCGAAGCTTGCGCGATCTCGAGGTGAAATTGCACATCAGCAGCAACCGTATCGCCACCCGCTGCCGCGCAAGCCTGAAACGCGTCTAGCGCGGTACGCAATTGCCGCAGTTGCGGCTCACTACGACGGCCCGCTGCCAAGCCGGCTGCCTCGGTTTCCAAGCTGATGCGCAATTCCAGAATTGCCAGCACATCGCGCATGGTTACCACGGTGCTCGGGTCGAGCCCGAGATGCTGGCTCGCTTGCGGTGCCAGGGCAAAGGTGCCGATACCATGGCGCGTCTCCACCAAGCCGGCCGCCTGCATATGCGAAATCGCCTCGCGCACAACGGTGCGGCTGACGCCTTGCAAGCGCATGATTTCCGATTCGGTGGGTAATTTATCGCCGGGTGCAATGCTGCCATCTTGCATCGCAGCTGTCATGGCCGCCACCACGCTTTGCGCCAGGTTGCGGTGTTTTTTCGGTGCTGCAGTGGGAGGCAGCGGGGGAGGAGTAAGGAACATGATCTTAGTTAACTTTTCGCTTGAACAGCGGTTGCAATTTTTTTACACTCTTATTATACTACGACGAATGTTGTCTGATGACTGATGAATTATGGGGCGATTGTCGCGCTTTTCGCCACAGTCATCCTACCAGTGAGCAGCAATTTGCTGCCGTCCGCACTCCCCTCACCCATTACAGCGCAAGGAGCATCATGCCCAGCCACCCACTCTCGGTTTCCACGCCCTCTCGGCCCTTGTATATCCGCATGCATGCCAATGACAATGTCGCCATCGTCGTCAATGATGGCGGGCTTCCTGCCGGCACCGAATTTCCCGGTGAATTCGTACTCACCACACGCATTCCGCAAGGGCATAAAATTGCCCTGCGTCAGATTGCCGAAGGCGCGCCCATCATTCGCTACGATGTCGTCATCGGCCATGCCATGCACACGCTGGAACAAGGCAGTTGGGTGGAAGAATCGGCAATACGCATGCCACCGGCGCGCGAACTCGATGGCTTGCCGATTGCCAACCGCCCGGCACCCGTCATGCCTGCACTCGAAGGCTATACCTTTGAAGGCTATCGCAATGCCGATGGCAGCGTCGCCACGCGTAATATTTTAGCCATCACCACCACGGTACAGTGCGTGGCCGGCGTAGTCGAGCATGCGGTCAAACGCATCAAAGCCGAACTCTTGCCGCAGTACCCGAATGTCGATGATGTCATCGGCCTCGAACACACTTACGGCTGCGGCGTGGCGATCGATGCGCCGAATGCCGATATTCCTATCCGCACTTTACGCAACATCAGCCTCAATCCTAACTTCGGCGGTCAAGCCATGGTCGTCAGCCTCGGTTGCGAGAAACTGCAACCGGCGCGACTGCTGCCGGAAGGCGCGATCCCGATTCAAAACGGCCCTTACATCGTCACCCTGCAAGATGATAAACATGTCGGCTTCGAATCGATGATCACTTCCATCATGGAAATGGCCACAGTTCGTTTGGCTGCACTCAACCTGCGCACGCGCGAAACTTGCAGCGCCGCCGAGTTGGTGGTGGGCGTGCAATGCGGTGGCAGCGATGCGTTTTCTGGTGTGACCGCCAATCCGGCCGTCGGCTATGCCACCGATTTATTGGTACGTGCCGGTGCCACGGTGATGTTTTCCGAAACCACCGAAGTCAGAGATGGCATCGATCAACTGACTTCCCGCGCCATCAATGCCGAAGTCGCCCAAGCGATGATCGCTGAGATGGCTTGGTATGATAATTACCTCAAGCAAGGCGGCGTCGATCGCAGCGCTAACACCACCCCAGGCAATAAAAAAGGCGGTCTCTCGAATATCGTGGAAAAAGCCATGGGCTCCATCGTCAAATCGGGCAGCAGCGCGATTTCCGGGGTGTTGTCGCCAGGCCAAAAAGTACGGCAAAAAGGCTTGATCTATGCTGCCACGCCGGCCAGCGATTTCATCTGCGGTACGCTGCAATTGGCCGCCGGCATGAACCTGCATATTTTTACCACTGGTCGTGGCACACCTTACGGCTTGGCAGCGGTTCCCGTCATCAAAGTCGCGACCCGCGATGATTTGGCCAAACGCTGGCACGACTTAATGGATGTCAATGCCGGTCGCATCGCTACCGGCGCTGCCAGCATAGAGCAAGTCGGCTGGGAATTATTTGAACTCATGTTGGCCGTTGCCAGCGGTAAAAAAACCTGGGCCGAACACTGGAAACTGCATAATGCCTTAACGCTGTTCAACCCGGCACCGGTGACCTGAGTAATATCTGCTGCACCCTTTGCTGCAATACTGGTAATACTTGCTCGGCAAACCAAGGGTTTTGCTTGAGCCAAATATTATTGCGTGGGCTGGGGTGTGGCAAGGGTAGCAAGCTCGGCCAGACGGTTTGCCAAGCCCGCACCGTTTCAGTCAAATTGTCTGCTTGGGCATCCTGCATATGCCAGGCTTGCGCATAACTGCCTATCACCAAGGTCAATTCTATCTCGGGCAACAACGCGAGCAAAGCCTGTCGCCAGGCTGGTGCGCATTCTTTGCGTGGTGCCAAATCACCCGATTTCCCCGTTCCCGGAAAGCAAAACCCCATCGGTAAGATCGCAATACGCTGCGCATCATAAAATGTGTCTTTATCGATGCCCATCCACAAACGTAAGCGCTCACCACTGGCATCGTCAAACGGAATACCGCTTTGATGCACCTTGCTGCCAGGAGCTTGGCCGACCACCAAAATTTTCGCCGCAGAATGTACTTGCAAGACTGGTCGCACGCCCAGTGGCAAGTGCGCAGCGCACAAGGTGCAAGCACGTACTTGCCGGAGCAAGTCAGCAGCCAGATTCGGTGTGGTGGCATCGGACATCGTTACACTCCTGGTTTTAAATAGTATCCCCTGCACAAACTGAAACGGGAGGACCCGAAGTCAACCCGTTTCAAGAACTGAAAAAAGATGATTACAGTTCAGCAGCCTTTTTATTGGCAATGACTTTCCAATTGGTATTGCCATCGGTAATCCGTGAAGCCGTGTCTTTGAGCCAGATCGAACGGATTTTTGCATCGAGATTCAGGTAGAGCTTACCGTCAACGATATCGAACTGTTCAGGGTCGGCGACGAATTTCTTACTCACCGATACACCGTAGGCACAATATCCGCCGAATTGTGGCAAGTATTTCTGTGGGTTGGCGACAAATTCTTTTTTATTTTCATCTGTTGCAAACACATAGGTCACGCGATCCACTTCAGCAACATGATGGCCATTGCCGCGCTGTGGTTTTTCCTGGCTGAAGTAAGTCGTCAAATCGTAACCACCGGCACCGATGATATTGTCGGTGGCCGAATCGGCAAAACTTGGGATAGCAGTTGCAAAAGCAAGCACGGCGCTGACAGCAAAGAAAGCTTTTTTAATGATGTTCATGGTGAGACTCCAAAAAGTTATACGATCAAAGCAAGGATTTATGCAGCCAAATTTACGTCAACGATAGGGAAATCTATCACCGTACGAGCAACATTGTTGGCGTAATTACTGAAAGTCATTACCGTCACGTTGGCAACGATTTCCAACAAATCCGCTTCCGACAAGCCGGCGGCCTTAAATTGGTCCATGCTGGCGACATCAACGTGACCGCGCTGGGCCACCAAGGCTTGCGAAAATGCTGCAATGGCAGCACTGCGGGCATCGCTGCCGCTGCCGGCACGCGCACTGTGTATCTGTTGCGCATTCAAACCGGCATTTTTTCCCAGTAAAGTGTGCGCGCTGAGGCAATAGTGGCAAGTATTGGCTTGTGATGTAGCCAAAGAAACAATTTCGCGCTCCGCAGCGGTCAAATTGCCTTTGGCAATCGCCTCCGTCTGTGCCAAGTAATTATTCAAAGTCGATGGCGCTTTCGCCAGTGTGGCAAACAAATTCGGAATCATGCCGATTTGTGCTTTCACTGCATGTAAAGTGGCAACAGTCGATGCATCGGCATCAGTCAAATTGAGGGGAGCAATATATGTCATGGTCATTTCCTGGTGAGTTGATCGATCTGCTTGAGCGACAGGACAGAGAATAGGCTATAGTGAAAACAAATAGTTAAACGAAAATCCGAATTTACACACCGATCGTCCAAAATGCACACAGACCCCTTAGCCCCACTGCTGACCCACTTCAAAGCCCAGGCACGCCTGTTCTTTTCCGGCAATCTTTGCCACGGTGCCGACTTCGGCGAAGAACTGGGCACGGGTTTCTTGCATTTACTGCGCGCCGGCAGCGCCAAATTGAGCGACGCCAGCGGTTACAGCGAAACCTTCAGCGAACCGACCCTGATTTTCTATTCCCGCCCCGTGCAGCATCGCTTACAAACCGATCCGATCGTGGGAGCAGACTTGGTATGCGCCTCGATGCGCTTTGAACACAAAGCCTTCAATCCGATTTCCTTCGCTTTACCAGCACGCTTTCAACGCCCGATCAGCGCTTTCCCCGGTGCCGACACCCTCATCGAACTCTTGTTTCACGAAGCCTTTTCTGAAAAACCGGGCCGTCAAGATGTGCTCGATCGCCTGTTCGAAGTCTTGCTCATCGATGTATTACGGGTCGCAATGGCTGAGCAAGATAAGGAACCCGGGCTGTTTCGCAGCCTGCAACACCCGCAACTGGGCAAGGCGCTGACAGCGATCCATACTGATCCGGCCAAGCAATGGTCGCTCGATACACTGGCACAATTGGCGGGTATGTCACGCAGCAGTTTTGCCAGCAGCTTCAAAACCGAAGTCGGCGATACGCCGGGAAATTACCTGACACGTTGGCGCATCACCTTGGCGCAAGCCTTGATACGCGATGGGGTATCGTTGAAATTGGTGGCCGAACGGGTTGGCTATGAAAGTCAGGCAGGTTTCTTAAAAGCATTTAAAATGGTGATAGGAGAAACGCCTGCCATCTGGCGCAACGCCGACTTGAATTAAATTATCGCACCACCCACCGCCATCACGCACGCCCCCTTCACCCCGTTCAGAAAGCGACAAAGTATGTTACGAAGAAACTTCATCCAGTCCAGCTTGGTCGGCGGTTTATTGCTCTCTTCCGCTGCCATTTTTGCCAAACCTGGCGCCACCGCCTACAGCTTGCAAGGTACCGATGTCTACGGCAAAAAACTCAATTTGCTCGACTTTTCCGGCATGACCGTACTGGTCAGTTTCTTTACAGTCGACTGCGCACCATGCAGCGAAGATTTGAAGTTGATGCGCGAGTTTTACGTACGCAACAGCAAAAACAAATTCATGCTGTTAGGTGTCAACCTCGACAAAAGCAAAGCCGATCTCGACGAGTACAACGAGCTGACCACCCAAGCCTATCCGAAAGACCAGCGTTTCCCTACGGTTTGGCGCAATGCGCCAGGGCATCAAGACAGTTTCGGTTTCATCAGCAAGCAACCGACCCACTTCGTGCTGGATCAAAAAGGCCAATTGAAATTCAAGCGCGAAGGCAAATTTCTACCCGAAGACTGGGATCAACTCTGGCTTTCCTTGTAAGGTCCGACGCCCCATGAGCTGATTCGCCTCAACGCCCTGCGTCTCCTCCTCAATTGCTCGCTGTTACAAATCGACCAGCGAGACTTACGCCGCACTCGCCGCCGCTGACCGCCAGCGCCAAGCAATATTTCCGACCCACACTCAACAGCACGCTCCCAGCGTGCTGTCTGCGTGCGCTGTCGATGCGCATTTTTCGACTCAGATAGAAATGAATAAATTCTACAAGTCAGTCTGATGTCCATTCTGTAAGTTCTGACACTGGTATTGTTCGCAGCGCTGATCAGTCGTCCCGCTGCGTTAAAGCATCCATCCCTTGATTACGCCAGCGCACCGCGCTAAAAAATCACAAAGAAACTTTCATGCCAATCAGCATTAAGCAAAACTCCAGCTCACCACCTGCCCTTGCCACAATCCTGATGCACGCGGCAGCACCCACAACATTGACAACTAATCTGCACGGGATCAGGCAAGCAAGCAATGCGCAGATTACCCACTATGATTTCAAGCACGATAGCGCGCTGCAGTGCGCGCAACATACTGCGAAAAGAAGCGCCGAAGCACTGCCGCTCAGCACCAAGCGCGCCCGCATCGCCAGCGACGAACCGCAGTGGCGCAGCCAAGCCGGCTGGCAGCAAGCCGAAACGCAATTGGTCGAGTTAATGGCGCGCTTGGGATGCGCGGCTGACACCCTGCTCAAACAAGCGCCACAAGAAGATCATGCCGAAGCATTCAATTTGCTGGCCTTGCCCGTGGATCAAGCGCTTCAGGAGCAATTGAAGCAAACCCGCGCCGCGCTACAGCGTTTACCAGCCGATCACCGGGCTCGGCAACTGCTGCCCGGCATGATACCGCAGCAAGCAACGAGCTTATTGAGCCGTCTGTTCAATACTGTCGGCCCCGACTCGACCAGCGCTGACTGGCCGATGCAACAGTGCCAAAACATGCTGCAATTTTGTCAAAATTTACAGCAACTGTTCACCGCGCTGCCGGCACAATCTGAATTGGAAACCGCCGCGGCCCTGGCCAGCCAAGGTTTGTTAAACATGCTGCAAGCACGTCTCGAACAACAGCAACAGGCGTGGTGCCAAGTACAAGAACAAGCGCGGCACGCTGGCTTGCAAAAAAAAGAACAGTTAGCGCATTTATTGCGCGGCAGTGCAGAAGAATTAATTGATTTACTGGCCGAGCTGCGCCTGCAACAAGCCGATGCCGTGCGCCAAAAATCCGCTGGTACCAGAGCACCGTTGGGCAGCCGAACCCTGACGGCGAACGATTGCTTGCGCCTGCTAGGCCCGTGGTTTACCCAAGTCGAAGAGATCGCCGACAGAGCCGCCGGCATTGCCGAGCTCAATGACAGTTTTTCCCGGGCGATGGAACTCTTGCATCAGGCTTGCTCGGGCAAAATTGAAGCATTGCTGATCGGCGAAACGCTGAACTTGTGGCTGGAACAAGAGCAAGCGCAAGAAACTCAACGCCTGCGTGATAACGCCCGCACCAGCAGCTTGATGTGCTTGGTAGCACTTTCGGCAGACATGACGGCTTACCACCAACGCTGGCAGACGGCACTCCAGTCGCAACAAGTATGGCAAGTCGCAAAAGATGACATCGAAACGCAATGGCAGGACAGCCATATTCCGAGCAACACGACGGCAAGCATCACGACGCTCGTCGAGCGCCTGATGTCCACCTGGTGGCAGCAACATAACGAACAGGGTTATAGCATAGAACAAGCAGCCGAAGCACGAGCAATGGCCGAAGCGCTGGCACCCTTGGTTCACAAAGCTGAGCGCGCAAAACAGGTACAAGGCATCATCGTACCGCACGATCTGATGGCAGCACAACTGCCCTCCCTGACGCGCAGCTGGTCTGCTTGGCGCGATGAGACAGAAACAGCTGAGCCAGTCGCTGCCGCCAGCGCGCCTTGGCTAGCCGCCGCCTTCGAGCACATTCTGCCGACGGTAAACTCATTAGGCGCATTCGTGCCGGCCGCCGCCGCCGTTCTGGCGGCCAGACAACTGAGGCCAAGCAGCGCCCCAGCGTTGGCGGGACTATTTCCCAGCACCTTACAGCTCGGGCTGACGTGGTTGGGCAGCCAACTGCTGCCGACAGTAGTAGCGCGCAGCGCCTGTGTGCTGGAAAACCAAGCAGAACTCAAGCCCAACACGCAGGCATCACGCAGCGCAGAGGTGCGCGAACTAATGCTAAGCCAAGCCGAACAGCCGCGCTCCTTGAGCCAAAATCCCTGGCCTGTAATGCAAGAAGCCGCCAAGCTCTTGCTCTCCGCCGAACAACAAAACGCCCGACTCGATCACGTCACCGCGCTCGAGCAGGGTCAGTTCGAACTGCGGTTCTTGCAAAACAATGGCGCGCCGCTGGTAAAAATTCTCGACCCCAAACAACTCGCGCAACTGGTATCGTCCGAGACCTATCGCCAGCAAGGCTTGGGCGCGCGACTGCGCGGCTCGCTCGCCAGTAGCGCCCGGGTCGGCCAGCAAGCCCTCAATCTCAAAGGCCTGCTCGACAACTCAGCACTCGGGCCACAATTCCTGTTCGACAGCGCCGGCCACGGCGATATCGGTCCTTTGTTAGGGCAAATGAGTGGCCTGTGGGAGTACCAGCATTTGATTAACAAATTCTTGATCGGAGAAGCGCAAGCCAGCGATTTACTGCGTTACAAAGCGGTCTCCTCGCGGCTTGATCACGCCTTAGGTGGCACCGATCTGGTGTTGGGTCTGTATGAGAATGGCAAAATCTTTGAACGCCTGATGACCATGCATCAAAGCCAATCCGAGTGGACCGTCGACATCATGCAGTTGAGCGCCAATACGCTGGCCATGGGCTTGAGCGTCGCCAGTATGATTTGCCCGCCCTTGCTGCCGGCCGCCATCATCGCCCAAGCGCTGTGCTACCTGCCACAAAAATTCGGCGAACATCTGCAACTCGGCGATAAGGCCGTGACATCGATCGGCGCACTGCAACAGCGTTGGGATGCCTATTCTCACCCCTTGATCCGGCGCGAAGACAGTTCCGCGCCTGGCAACGCTACCGTGCTGCGCGGCTCGAACCTCTATCCGCTCAAGCATTGCCGTATTACCGACGATCAGATCAGCTACACCCGCAACCGTGTCGACGTCTATGAGGGCGGTTCCCAAGATGCTTGGGCCGCCTTGCCATCGGTCATCCATTGGGCGGCCGGCAGCTACGCCACACCGCCGCCACCGCCGTTTCGCGACGTCGGTCATAGGATGAGCGGGGAGCCGTTACGGCCGAATCAGGCGCGCCCCTTGGTCTACTACACCGGCGACGTTGCACAGTCGACTACCCTGAGCATCGATGCCAACCACCCGCTCATAGTCGACTTGTCACTGGTTCCGCCGCTGGAAATGCAGTGGAAAAAATCGGCCGCCGTCGGCTTTACTCACCGCAACGATGCGCAACTACAAAGTTGGGAGCGCAGCCGCTACGCCGCGCTGTTTCCGGTGCGCGCCGGCGATGCGCAATTGTTGGAGGAATTTACTTTCTTCGGCCAACCCGACCAACTGAGACTGGAGTTTGCGCGCAGCAGTGCCACCAGTGTGGTTTTCAAGGCCCCGCAAGAACAACAACAGCGCCAATGTTTAAGCGTCGAACTCAGTAACCAAGCCAGTAATAAAGCGCATTACGTCTTTGCCGGCTTGAATGCGCAAGCCAAAGAATGGCTGCTCGACAGCCGCCATGGGGCCGGCTTTTTACTGGCGTTGACACCGAATACCAAGGTGCTCGGCGATGGGCGCGAGACCTTGGAATTTGTGCGCGACCCACGCAACCCGAAAAAAATCTGTGTTCGGCTCGAGAATGTGACACCGACCCGTAGCCAAAACGAAGAGGCATTTTCCAACGCATACACACAACTACCGAACGAAGTGCGGGAAAAAATGGCGCGCGTGACCGTCAACGGGATAGGCTTCGCAGATTTTATCCATGGCCGCTTCCCTCAGCATTCCGTTCAGCCCGGCGCTGGAAAATGGGCCGCCTTGTACGACCAAGTGAAACAACATAATAATGCCAACCCGCGCAGTTGGGGCCTCGATATCGTCACGCCGGTTTCCGGCAAGACCGTGGAAGAGTCCATCGGCTGGAGCTTCATGGAATCGATGGCCGGCCAAGGCGGGGCATCGAATTTACGGGCGCATAACGAACCGGTCGTGGAAGAGTTTTTTGAGGGCTACATAGAAAAAGCCTTGGCCTTATTAGGCATCATGGCGAAATCGTTTTTATCGAGCCAACGGTTGCGGGTCGATTATCCAATTCAGGCCAAAGAAGGCAGTGTCGACTTCGATGCCGATACGGTACACGACGGCGTGAAATACCCACTGGCGTGGCTGGCGCGCGAGCAGACTTGGCTGATCGGACGTCCGCAGGCTTGGGGCGAGCGCGGCCATGTCGAATCGGCCCGCGTGGCACCTCCGCCCGGTTACAGCTGGTACGCGCACGCCGATGCGCCGCCACTGCAAGGCACGGTCGTGAGCAAACTCAATGGCACGCAGAGCGAACTGTTTTTGCAAACTCAGCAGGGCGAACTGCGCGCGCTCAGTCAGCAGCAATTCGCCGATTTCCAAAGCGTGCGTGCGCTGGCCCTCGATTATGACGCACTGTTGAACCAGGTGATACCGGCCTTGCGCACACAAGTCGGGCAAGATATCGGTAAGCACCAATCTCAGCTTGCACCAGCCGGTGCCTTCGCCAGCGGCAGCACACCCTCATTGGAAGGCGCGGTCAACTTCCAGCAAGCAGTACGTGCCGCCAAAGCTTACTACCCTAGCTACGCGCTGCTGCGCGCTTACGATTTACAGGGTAGCAATCAGACCCTCCGTGCCAGCGAATTAGATCGCGCACAGCAGCGTATCGAACAAGCGCAAGCCGTGTTGAGCGCCTTCGTCATGAGCGGCCAGCGCAGTCTGGAACGTACCGTGGCAGCGACCGCGACGCGCGTGACGCTGCAAATCGAAATCCAAGAGCAGCAATTCTATCCGGTCGTCACGAGCGTAGTTTTCCCCCTCAGCAGTCGGCCCAGCGACGAGCAACTCAACGCGCTGGCAGCCGAACACCGCTACCTGCGCTTAGCCGATCGGGTGCTGGTACGCTGGGGTGAGCGACTTGGATTTTTCGACCGCAAACAAGATCAATTGAGCTTGGTACCCGATCAATTCAGTCGTGCACTGGTGCCGTTAGGACGCGACCGGCAATATGAATTTTTCAGCCATGCCGGGCAAGCGGACAGTTTACTGCGTTGGGAAGTCAGCAGTCCCCTCATCAGCCGTAATGACACGGCACTGAGCTTGGACCCCCGCACTGTTCTGCCGCTGCAAACCCTGCTGCCGGCCGGTTTTATCAGAGAACTCGGCTTGCAGGACGGGCGCTGGGCCTTTCATCACGAGCGCGGTGCGCTGTGGCAGAGCGCATACAGCGTACTCTCATTGGTAACAGACGGCTATTGGCAATTGCGCAGCCTGACGGGAGAGTTGTTGGACTTCTATGCCGTCAGCGCCGAGCAAGGGCGCGCCGTCACTGTGGCCGAACGCCGACAACTGCATGCCTATTTGAGTCTGCAAGTTTTGCAGGCGGTGGAGCAGCAGGTGGCGGCTTTACAAGAACGGGCCGGGCCAAGCAGAGCGCAGCAACATATTGGTGCCGCTTACTACGAAGCCATCGATTTGCCGCCGTGGTATCACGCCCAGTTGCCGACAGCACTGAAAAGTTCATTGTACGATGCGCCGCGCACGCCTAGCTTGCTAGAGGTCTTGGCTGCCTATGGGATTAGCAGCAGTGACTATCTAAGCTATGGGTTTTTGCGGGTTGAGGGCTTGATGCCGATGATTGCCGATTACACGCATCTGAGCAAGCACCCGACCCTGAGCAAAACGCGGCGTGACGCCCAAGGCCTGCCGGAAATCCATACCTACCGAATCGATGCACAAGGCTTGCGCAGCGAACGCGTCAAAATTGAAAGTCAACTCGCCTTCAGCGACCTCATGCGCTGTGTCGACGCCAATCCACGCAATGCCGACGATAGTCCGATACGGCAGTTTTGCAGCACCAATTCAGCACGCTGTCTGAGCCAAACCATCGATGGTCGCTTCGTAATCCATGGCAAAAAATGGCAACTTCTGGGTAGCCAAGCCGGTCAACTACTGTATGGCCGGGTGAAAGATAGGTTTTACCACGTCAAGGCATTCACCCCCTTATCCGCCAGCGCAGCCGCCGCTTACCTGAGCGGCAGGAAAAATTCACCTTCACACGACTACTACAAATTTTCCAGCAGCTTGCAGAAAAAATTAAAGGCCGCCGACATCCGCTTGGACATGCTGCTCAAGCAAGACAACAAGCCGAGTGGCTTGCTGGTGGCAGATTCCGGCCAAGCGCTATTTATCCTGCAATTACAAGCACTCAAGCATGGTCGCGTACAAGAACACTGGTCGCAGCTCACTCACAGCGATCGGAACGAAGCACTGATCTACCGCGGACAAACCGCCGCTGGCGCACACCGACTGCAACATGGAAACAATCGCCTATTGCTGATACAGCAAGGTGAAGTCAAAGAAATCGTTCGCGCTTACGCGCTGGGTACTCACGATGGTAATGGCGATGCCATCAGCGACCTGAGCACGCTGGCGAGCAACAATAATACGAGCACGGCGGACCACTACCTCGAAGCGCAACTGGCCGCCGGTGAAACTTGGCAGATCCGCCTCGGTTACGCAGAAGCCGTCCAGATTCCGAACGATTTTACCGGCACGCTCGCACTGGAAAGCCAGCCGCAACAAGGCCGACGCAAACTCAGCCTGCACAGCGAGCGGTGGAGCGACTGGAGCAGCCAGATACAGGGCCAACACCTGAGCTTGCTGCACCCGGCCGGCGGCCGTATCCGACTGCACTGGCAAGCGCCATGTGAACTCATCCTCAACCAAGTCAGTTTCACTGAACTCGGCGCCTTGGCGGAACGTTTACCGGCAGCAAACCGCGAGCGCCTCGGCTTACTGCGGCAAGCCGAACTGGCCACAGAAATAGCCGGATTGAGCTGGCAAGGCCAACCGTATCGCCGCGATGCCTTAACCGGGCAGAGCTTGGCGTGGGATAATCACAGCACACCAGTAGCGCTGGGCGCAATGCAAGACTTCGGTTTACTATGGAATGAACAAAGCGACATCTATAGTGGATCCACATATCCGGACAACAGTTTAAACTAGTGTCTGTCGAAAAGAGACGAGGCAGACCATGAGTGAAAATAAGAGAAAAATATTTAGCGGCGCACAAAAAGCCAAGGTAGCAGTTGAGGCAATCAAAGGCGAAAAGACGATCAATCAGATCGCCCAAGAGTTCGGGGTGCATCCGACGCAGGTTAGCCAGTGGAAGAAAGAATTACTGGAAAATGCAGGCAGTCTGTTTGAAGGTAAGCGCGGTCCGAAACCGGCCAGCACACAGAACGACCCAGACCGTCTCTATGCCAAAATTGGGCAACTGAATATGGAACTCGATTGGCTTAAAAAAAAGTCAGGGATCAGCCTGTAACGGAACGATTGCAGTGGGTAGAGCCGCTCTCTGCCCTTTCAATCGCCACACAATGCCGTCTCGTTTCAGTCACGCGCTCGGTCGTGTACGACAAGAAAAAGCGCTTGCAAGAAGAGATCAATCCGTTTGATAGTTTGCTGTTGCAATTGCTTGACGAGGAATACACCAGACATCCATTTTACGGCACGCGACGCATGACGCATTACTTGCGAGACTGTGGCCATGCAGTGAACCGCAAGCGCGTACAGAGGCTGATGCAGCAACTGGGATTGGCAGGTATGGCCCCAGGCCCCAACACCAGTAAAGCGCATCCGCAGAACAAGATTTACCCGTACTTACTGAGAGGTATCGATGTCACTCGACCAAATATGGTCTGGAGTACAGACATCACATTCATCAGGCTGCCGCGGGGTTTTGTGTATCTGGTGGCGATCGTTGACTGGTATAGCCGGAAGGTGCTGTCTTGGCGGTTGTCGAACACGATGGATGCGGGGTTTTGCGTGGACTGCTTGGAAGAAGCCATAAAATGGTATGGAACGCCGGAGATTTTTAATACCGATCAGGGTGCGCAGTTTACCAGCCAGGCCTTTACTGGGCTGCTGCTTAGAAACGGCATCAAAATCAGTATGGACGGTCGCGGTCGGGCGTTGGATAATATTTTTGTTGAGCGTCTATGGCGCAGTGTGAAATATGAAGAAGTGTATTTGAAAAAGCATGAAAGTATGCCGGAGTTGGTGATCGGCTTGGCGAACTATTTTATGTTCTACAACGCTGAACGTAAACATCAATCATTGGGTTATCAAACGCCGGAAACCGTGTATCGATCAGGCGTGGGCGGCGGTGCCAAGATCGTAAACAAATTTGGTACTGAACTGCCTGATTCAAAAATGATAGAAAAGAAAAGCACGGTAGTGATGTAGTGCGAATAACGGGGCAGCGCCGCGCAGCTGTGGCAGAAACAGGCACTATCTTAAACTCTTTGAATAATTGTCTGGACTTAGGGGGCCACTTTAATCGCGTGCTATTTCGTCCCTGGCACTGGCGTTTGCAGCTTGCCGCAAACGCCAGTGCGCAATGCTACCACCGCGCTCTACCTTGAACCCGGGACGACGGCGATCGATATAAGCCAGCTCTGGGTCAAGCAGCCAGCCACGGACAAGCGCAGCGAAAGTAGCGCCGACACGAGCAACGACCTGCAAGTGCATATGGAGAAATTACCGGCAGAAACCATGTTCCAATTGCGCATGCTCGACAGCCAACTGGAATCAGGCGATCAGGAAGCCCATCTCCTCGAAGACCGCACGAATAATGTGATTTTTTTGCAGGAAAAACACGGTCGTGGCCGCATCATTTTTTTCTTACCCCCGGGCATGCGCCTGCAGCTCGACGCAGCCCAGCAGGCGCAACAAACCTGCCTCACCGTCAAACTGATCGCCATGCATGCGATGGCAGCGCAAGTGCCGACTCTGCGCGCGACGAACGCCGCCAACATACGCTTCCCGGCAGGCGGCCGGCACAAACGGGCCGATCAAGACCCATCCTGCGGCAAGCTGTTTTCGCCGGCCAAGAATCAGCGCCTCAGCCTGGCTGAAACCGGCATCAGCATGATAGAAAACAAGTTACTGAACTGCCGACTCGATGACCTCACAACAATCAAAGAAACGCTGCAACTATACGATAGCTACCTCAAACGATATCCCTCTCCACATACCAAAGAAGAGGCAATCATCACGCATATGGACCGGGTCTTGCATAACAAGGCGCTCGATTTGGTGGACGAGCTATCGAGTAGAAATCTGCCAGACCACTACCTTGCCATACGACTTTACCGCGCAATCAAAGTCAAAGATGAGGCTTTGTTTATGCATATCAAACAAAAAGCCGACTACTTGTCACGCTATGAAAAGATGCAAAAACAGCCGCAGAATGATGCCGAATTTTATGCCGCCTACCAAGCCGTCAGCGCGCTCAAGGGAGAGTTTTTCGATATCTCGTATGACTTGGGAATTCATTACCGTGAGATCACCTCACTCTACGATGTCATCGAACAAAATTATAAAAATACACTCGCTACAACGCCACTGCTGAGCACGGTGTTCTCTGAAACCAATGCCGCCCACTTGCACGAGCTGCGCTATGGCCCACCCGAGACCCTGCCGCCGCCGCTGGCATATGGCTTCTTGCCAGGTTCCGTCCCCGGCGACACCGTGTTCCGCGTACGCGTGAAAGATTACGATAACGCCGCGCCCTACCTCAGCTATCCAAACTCGATCGCCGAGGCCGACCGTTTGTCCGCGTTCCCGACCATCAGCTCATGGGGATGGATTGATTGGCGCTGCCAAGGGATGCCGGAAAATAAAGTGGCGCTGATCAAAAAAATGCTGCAAGAAGACGTGCATCGCTGGATCAGCAATGAAGGCGAAGTGGCGGCCAAAGAAATGGACGAATTGATGCAAGTGTCGCTGCCACTCTATGGCCCTAGCAGAGGCCAATCGGTGTACGCGAAAAAAGCGCTCAAGGCATTCCAAGTCTTGGGCTTCTATGGCGGTACCCTGATCAAATATGGCTCAGCGGCGGAGCACAGTGAAGTGGCCAAGCATGGGCTGGAGGTCGTGACCGCGTACCGTATGGATGTAAAAAATCCCAATTACTATATCAGTGCTTACCCCGACGGCAATATGCTGAAAAAAATCAACAGTGCGCATCCCGACATCACCTTGCCTAAAGCCAAGGAATGGCAAAGCAAAACCAATAACCTGACACCGATACAGGTAGGCCAATACCATATCATCTACATCGCCATCGATGACATTGCGGCCGGCAGTGAATTATTACTGCCCTATGGGCCGGCTTATCGCTTGTAAGTCTTGTTAAGCCGTACCAGTAAACAGGAACCGCCATACCTCAACACGCCGGCCGACATCTTCACCACCCCGCAGGCGGCTCGCTTGCGGGGCGCAAGATGGCGGCACTGTCACTACAGAGAGCAATGGCTCACGGCTGCGCTTTGAACCAGCTCTCGACAACATGACAAAAACAGCCCGCAAGTCATCTAGACGTCACGATGACGTCACAATGCCTCACTACACTTTGAAACTCGGGTATCACAGCGATACCATTCCATTCAAAGGAGTATTCGATGCAATTTTCCACATTGTTGAAATCCCTATCCTCACTGTTTTGCTTAGTCAGTATTGCAGCTTCTGCCGAGACGAATTTGACGGTTTACACTGCACTTGAAGCAGATCAACTGAAATCTTATCAGCGTCAATTTGAAACAGAATACCCGGAAATCAAGATTCGCTGGGTACGTGATTCCACAGGCATCATCACTGCAAAATTGCTGGCTGAAAAAGCCGCGCCTCAAGCCGACGTCGTGATGGGCGTCGCTGCTACATCACTGCTTGTACTCGAAAAAGAGGGAATGCTCGTTTCCTATGCCCCAAAAGGCCTTGAAAAATTGAACCAGCGGTTTGTCGATGACACCAGCCCCCCGAGTTGGGTCGGTATGGATGTCTGGGGTGCGACGATTTGCTTCAACACGGTTGAGGCTGCCAAGCTTGGCCTGAAAAAGCCAGAGAGCTGGAAAGACTTACTCAGACCGGAATATAAAGGCAAAATCGTCATGCCAAATCCTGCTTCGAGCGGCACCGGTTATTTTGATGTGAGTGGCTGGCTGACGCAACTCGGTGAGAAAGATGGCTGGGCTTATATGGATCAGTTGCATGGCAATATTGCGCAATACACGCACTCCGGATCGAAACCTTGCAAGCAAGCGGCCAGTGGTGAGTTTCCGATTGGCATCGCCTTTGAGTATCGCGGTGCAAAGTTGAAGGAGAGCGGTGCCCCAATTGATCTGATTTTCCCGAAGGAAGGTTTGGGCTGGGACGTGGAAGCGACCGCGATCATGAAGGGAACAAAAAATCTTGATGCCGCACGCAAGCTCGCTGATTGGTCCGCATCAAAGTCCGCCAACGAATTGTTTGCCAATAATTTTGCCATAGTCGCCTACCCCGGCGTAGCCAAACAGAACCCGCTGATTCCGGTCAAGTACGAACAACAATTAATCAAACAGGATCTTAAATGGTCTGCCAATAATCGTGACCGCATTCTGGCCGAATGGACCAAGCGTTACGATGGCAAATCCGAACCGAAGTAGTTCCCGATGGCGTCCGGCCTATTTGTCCGGACGCATTATTTTTTCCTTTGGCAGGCATATGAGCAAACGTCTTTCCACAATTCAAATCATCGAGCTGTTTGATCAAGCGGGAAACGCGCTTTACGGAGGCGAAGCGATTACCCAAACTGAACATGCACTCCAAACTGCCTGGCAAGCTGAGCAGTCGGGCGGGGACGACGCCTTAGTCATTGCTTGTCTATTGCATGATCTTGGTCATATGCTGTGTCAACAATCCGATCATGAACTGGTGGAGGGTAAGGATGACCTGCATCAACTCCGCGTGCTACCCTACTTACGTGGGCTCGTGCCGTCCACTGTCATTGAAACGATACGTTTGCATGTCGATGCCAAACGCTATTTGTGTCAGTCCGACCCATCTTATTCAGCGGCACTATCTGACGCTTCGCGTATGAGCATGGCGCTTCAAGGTGGCGTAATGGATAGTGCGGAAGCCAGCGCATTCATTGCCAAACCACAAGCTGCTCAAGCACTGGCACTGCGTCGCTACGACGACGCCGCCAAGGTAAGGGGTTTAGTTGTGCCGCCATTGGCGCATTATCTCCACAGACTCAATCGTATGATCGCCAAGACGGCTGCAACATGAATAGTGACGGCGCATCATCTGCTCTGGACGAACAAAAAACTTGGCTGCGAATGGACCATATCAGCAAGCAGTTCGGCACATTTCAGGCTTTACACGACATTAACCTGCATATCCGGAAAGGAGAATTCGTCTGCTTATTAGGACCTTCCGGATGCGGTAAGACGACCTTGCTCCGGATTATCGCGGGACTCGAAGTGCAAGACTCCGGCAGCTTGTTTATGGGCAGTCGTGAGATCGGCACATTGCCGCCCGCACAGCGCAATTATGGCATTGTCTTTCAATCGTATGCGCTCTTTCCCAATTTGACTGTTGCCCAAAATATTGGCTACGCATTGCGCCAAAACCGTGCCGACAAGAACCATCGGGTCGATGAATTACTTGATCTGGTTGGATTGCATGGCACGGAAAATCGCTATCCCTCGGAACTTTCTGGAGGTCAACAACAACGCGTCGCCTTGGCCCGGGCACTTGCCACCTCGCCGAGCTTGCTGCTGCTCGATGAACCCCTCTCAGCACTGGATGCAAAAGTACGCGAACGGCTGCGTCAAGAGCTTCGTCGCCTGCAACAAAAGCTGGGGGTGACGACGATTATGGTGACCCATGATCAGGACGAAGCAATGACAATCGCCGATACCGTGGTCGTGATGAGCAACGGTCAGATTGAGCAGATTGGTAGCCCGGAGCAGATCTATCGCGATCCGGCGTCCCATTTTGTTGCTGATTTCGTAGGACGCGCCAACTGGTTGCCATTACTTCGATCCGCTGACGGACTGGCTTCTTTAGCTGGCCTCCCGATCAATGTGAACCTGCCATCCGGTGCGCATAACGCCACTTTATTTTGCCGCCCAGAAGATGTGAAAATCGAAACACATTGGCATTCCGGAACAGATTCCATGATGGCTATCGTGGACCGGGTGGATTTTCATGGTGGACTACGTCGCGCCACACTATCCCTGTGCGCTGATCGCGCCATGTCCATCTTTGTCGATGTTGGCCCGAATGACGCCGGCTATGCATCGCTCGAACCCGGTCGACGCGTGCCTGTCAGCCTTCCTCAACACAAAGTTCGCGTCTTTGCTGCTTCACCATCATGCGCGCCATGACTTTACTTCGATCAAGTCGACATCGCTTACCTGCGTTCCGCAGCATCGACGAAAAGCTCGCGGTCTGGCTCGTCGGTATAGTCGCGTTACTGATGCTCGCCTTCATTGCCTCGCCCTTGTTAAGCATGTTCAGTATGACCACACAAGCGCGCAACGGTAGCTATGTCGGATTGGCTAATTGGACGACTATGCTGATGGAACCCAGACTACGTATCGCGGCTGGCAACAGCATTGCACTGGGCATGGCGACGCTCGTCATTGTTCTGCCTTTGGCACTCGCCTTTGCTTTCGCCTTGACGCGTACGCGCTTGCTCGGACGGCGCGTCTTCAGGCTGATCGCATTGACACCAATGCTTGCGCCTTCGTTGATGCCCGCCATTTCTTTGGTGTATTTGTTCGGCAACCAAGGATTACTGAAAAACTGCTTGGCTGGCGCTTCGATATATGGCCCGATCGGAATCATACTGGGAGAAGTCTTTTATACTTTCCCGCATGCCCTGCTGATACTGACTACTGCGCTGAGTGTGAGCGACAGTCGACTTTATGAAGCGGCTGAAACACTCGGTGCCAGCAAATTCCGTCGCTTCCTGACGGTGACCTTGCCAAACGCCCGTTATGGCCTTGTGTCTGCCGCGATGCTTGTGTTCACGCTGGTAGTCACCGATTTCGGTATCCCGAAAGTCATTGGTGGGCAGATGAATGTATTGTCATTGGAAGCCTACAAACAAGTCATCGGCCAGCAAAATTTTAATAAGGGCGCAGTCATTGGCGTGTTATTACTGCTGCCGGCGGTGTTGAGCTTCATGCTTGAGCGCTGGCTGTCCCGCCATCGGACGGGCCAAATGAGCGGACGGTCGGTGGTCTATCAGCCGCGACGTAACCACCTGCGTGACGTGCTTCTATGGCTGCTCTGTGCAGGCACCTCGGTCTGTTTTCTGGCCTTACTTGGGGTTGGTTGCGTAGCTGCATTTATCAAAATGTGGCCGTACGACATGAGTCTTACCTGGTCGCATTTTGATTTTGAGCAGTTAGATGGCGGCGGTTGGCTCGCCTTCCTGAACAGCATGCGACTGGCCACGCTCGTGACAATATTTGGTACGGGATTTATTTTTATCAGTGCCTATTTAATCGAAAAATTACCAGTTCCTGCAGGCATCATTGCGACGATTCGCAGCTTAGCTTTATTACCGATGGCAGTACCTGGCCTGGTGCTTGGCCTGGGATATGTGCTGTGCTTCAATGCACCAAGCAATCCTTTGCATTTTTTGTATGGAACGATGAGCTTGATGGTCGTGGCGACGATCGCCCATTTTTACACCACCGCGCACTTGACACTGACGACCTCACTGCGCCAATCAGATAGCGAAATTGAAGCAGTCGCCCGCAGTTTGCAGCGGCCATGGTGGCATACTTTTCTGCATGTGACCTTACCAATCAACTTACCTGCAGTGTTTAATGTGGCGCGCTATCTGTTCATTTCCAGTATGACGACGGTAAGTTGCATCATCTTTTTGTACACCCCAGACACGGTGCTTGCCGCGGTAGCGATCCTGAATATGGATGATGCCGGTGATACGGCAGCCGCCGCCGCAATGGCGACACTCATCGTCATCAGTTCCTTGCTTGTCAGCGCGCTGATGCATGGTGCCGGTTGGTGGCTAAGTCACCGCGGCCAAGCCTGGCGCCGATTATCCGGCTTACATTGATTGCAACATTTCACACCCTATTTTCTGAAGGCTCAGCATGCGCGACGCTCTCCTCCTTACTCCCGGCCCACTCACTACCAGTTTGGCAACAAAGACCGCCATGTTGCACGATTGGGGCTCATGGGACAGTCATTTTACTCGCCTGACTGCTTCCTTGCGCAAACGCTTGGTCGCTATCATTGATGGTGAAGACGACTATACCTGTGTGCCCCTGCAGGGATCGGGCACGTTTGCAGTGGAAGCCGCCATCGGTACAATGATGCCACGCGATGGCAAATTGCTCTGCCTGGTCAACGGTGCCTACGGTAAGCGCATTGCACAGCTGACGGAAACAATGGGGCGACAGGTATCGGTGTTGGATTTCGGCGAAACTGCGCCAGTCGATCCAGCCATCGTCGCCGAGGCATTAGCGAGCGACCCACAAATCACGCATGTCGCGGTCGTATATTGCGAAACCAGCACCGGCATTCTCAATCCTATGCCAGCCATTTCCGCGCTTGTCGCCGCCGCCGGAAAGAAACTGATCATTGACGCGATGAGTGCCTTTGGGGCCCTTCCCTTATCGGCCAAGACCTGCAAGTTTGATGCCCTTATCGCTTCCAGCAACAAATGCCTGGAAGGGGTGCCTGGCATGGGTTTCGTCCTGGTCAAAACTGCCGAACTCGAACAAACCAGCGGCCACGCGCATTCACTGTCACTCGATCTGTACCAACAATGGCGCTATATGGAACAGACCGGACAGTGGCGCTATACACCACCCACGCATGTCATGGCAGCATTGACCGTCGCGCTCGATCAGTTCGACGCAGAAGGCGGCAGAGCGGCACGCTTGCAGCGCTATACCGCCAATTGTCACACGCTGATTGAAGGTTTGAAAGCGCAGGGATTACAGAGTTTCTTACCGCATGAGATTCAGGCACCCATCATCGTGACGGTCCACGCACCGCAGCATCCACACTGGAATTTCAGTCAATTTTATCAATTGACGAAAGCACGGGGGGTAATCCTGTACCCCGGCAAATTGACGTCGGCGGAGACCTTCCGGATCGGCTGTATCGGCGCGCTTGGCCAGGCTGAAATGGCGATCGCGCTGGATGCGATCGCGCATGCCTTGAAAAAAATGCACATTTGCCTTTAACTTTTTGACTTCATCGCTGACCGACATGACTCTCGCTACGACAAATTATCTTTACCAACGCAACTACCAAGGGCCGGTACGTGCGGTTATTTTCGACTGGGCCGGCACACTGGTCGACTATGGTTCCTTCGCGCCGACGCAGGTCCTGATTGACGCCTTTGCCGGCTTCGAAGTGCTGGTGACGATGGACGAAGCCCGCATCCCTATGGGCCTGGCCAAATGGGATCACATTCAGGCACTCGGCCAGCAAAGCGCGGTCGCCCAGCGTTGGCATGAGCGTTACGGCCGAACGATGAGCGACGCCGATGTGGATGCACTGTACGCCGCCTTCCTGCCCTTACAAATCGAGCGCGTTGCAGCGTACTCCGATCTCATACCCGGAACGCTTGAGGTGCTCGCTCAGCTCAGGTCACGTGGTATCGCCATCGGCTCCTGCTCAGGCTATCCTCGGGTGGTTATGGAGAAACTGCTGGCACACGCGGCCTCGCAAGGTCTGACGGTGGCGCACGCGGTTGCCACCGATGATCTCAACGCCGGAGGTCGCCCTGGGCCGTGGATGGCCTTAGCCAATCTGATTGAATTAGGTATCGGTGACGTACGCGCTTGCGTGAAAGTCGACGACACGCTACCCGGCATTGAAGAAGGTCTTGCCGCTGGAATGTGGACCGTTGGTTTGTCCCTGTCCGGCAATGAAAACGGATTGACACTCGCTGAAATGGATAAATTATCAACGGATCAAAGAGCTGCCCGGCGCGTTGTGGCGGCTAACCGACTGGCACGCGCGGGGGCGCATTATGTGATCGATACCATCGCCGATCTGCCGGCCGTCATCGATCGGATCGAAGCGAGTATGGCGCAGGGCCAGCGGCCTTAAGGAAGCGCAGATTTAATCGCTGTGGAATTGTCCGTTGCCAATGAGGATGCAATGCAAGGCGCCTTTTGCTGTCAATATCAAGGTGTAGTTGCACTGATTCACCGTCATCTTTTCAGTGAAGGTATGTCAGAATTCGGTATGGATCAAAAAAATATCATTCGCAGTCCAGGCATCTGCATCTGGCGACAAATTGAAGAAGTGCTCAGTGCCGATATTTTAGCCGGGCATTTGTCTCACCGCTTGCCCAACGAAACAGCACTCGCCGAACGCTTCAACGTCAACCGACACACGGTGCGGCAAGCGATGAAGGC
Organism: Undibacterium sp. CCC3.4; assembly: GCF_034347425.1. Taxonomy (GTDB): domain Bacteria; phylum Pseudomonadota; class Gammaproteobacteria; order Burkholderiales; family Burkholderiaceae_D; genus Undibacterium. Next base: position 2,800,954 of record NZ_CP133779.1, on the reverse strand, counting down.
GCTTGTCGAACGCGGCATGGTCGATGTACAGCATGGGCGCGGTACTTTTGTACGAGACGATATCATTGATTATCAAGTCGGCCGCCGGACGCGTTTGGCTCATAGTGTTGCCAATGCACGAAGGATAGGCGTCAGCAAAGTGTTGCATTGGTCTGCTATGTCGGCCAGCGCAGAAGTGCGTCAATTGCTGGATTTGTCGAGCAAAGCCAGTGTGCTTGGTATCGAGACGCTCGATGTCGTCGATGACAAAGTGATTGGCGTATGTACCCAGTATTTTCCTTTGCCTCGCTTTGCAGGACTCGGAGAACTTTATGCAAAAAACGGCATTACCCATCTCGCATTAGAACAGTTTGGTATTTTACAATTTCAACGTCGCATGAGTCGAGTGACGGCCCGCATGCCCAGTAAAGAAATTGCACGGCAACTCTCCCAGCCAAGTACATTACCTGTTCTTTATGTCGAAGCCGTCTATGTTGATGAAGCTGGTAGTCCCATCGAATATGGCATTTCCCGTTTTTGTAGTACGGCAGTCCAGGTTGTCATTGAGCCTGACTAGTCTAGTCCATACACAATCCGAGAGGATGAACGCTCTGTATGCTGTGGTCTAATTTTCCCAGACACCTCAATAGGTGGAAAATGCCGAAATCGGCAACTTACCAACTATCCTGACACAGAGGGATCCAATACTAGCCCTACACGACACTAAATTAATACTCCAGACGTACAAAAGGGTTACAAGCCTGAACTTGTAACCCTTTGGGACGTCACCAAGCTCCTCAAAGATGCGGGCATTCGCGGCGGTAGCAGCCATTCTGGCCGTCGATCCTTTGCCAGCAATTTGTTGGCAAAAGGGCATAGCCTGGAGACGGCCCATCAGCTTTTAGGGCATGCTGAATTGATCACATTCGGCCATACCTTGACGTCTCACAGGCAACTTTACCAGACATGTTTGCGGCTGTTATTTAAGGCATGTCATTGATATTTATACTGATATTACGTACTTTATTAATATTTAATAACTTAACTAATATAGGTACATATGGATCCCATATTGAATCCTTACGCACCCGGTGCCGGAAGTCCTCCGCCCGAACTCGCCGGCCGAAACGCTGTGCGAGAGAAAATGAGTTTGTGTATAGAGCGGCTTAGGCGAGGCAAGCCCGCTAAAAGCATGATGTTGGTCGGGCTTCGAGGTGTTGGGAAGACGGTTCTGCTCGATCAGATGATGAAAGACGCCGAGGCTACCGGCGTAGTTACGATCCGGATTGAGGTGCCGGAAGGTAGATCTCTTCCAGCCGCACTTGCGCCGCAATTACGGCGTGGCTTGCTCAAGCTAAGCCGTATGGAGAAAGCAAAAGATGTCGCTATCCGTGGCCTACGTGCTCTGGCCGGATTCGTTGGCAAAATGAAAATCACATTTAATGATATCGAGGTTGGCCTAGATTATGAAGCTGAGCCCGGTTTGGCTGACAACGGCGACTTGGAAGGTGATCTTACGATGCTGCTGGAGCAGGTAGGACGCGCCGCTCAAGCAGCATCCACGCTAGTAGCAATTTTTATCGACGAATTGCAGTATGTGCCTGAGCAGCAGATGGTGGCATTGATTTCTGCACTCCATCGCTGTTCCCAGCTGCAATTACCACTTGTACTTGTAGGGGCGGGATTGCCTCAATTGCGCGGACGCATGGGTAAAGCTAAATCGTATGCGGAACGTTTATTTGACTTCCCTGCGATCGGACCGCTCGAAGCTGCTGACGCTACCAGCGCTATTGTTAAGCCTGCTTTGAGTGAGGGCGTTGACGTGGATGGCGACGCGGTGGCATTGATCTTGAACTATACCAAAGGCTATCCATATTTCTTGCAGGAGTGGGGGAAGCATGCGTGGGACGTCGCCGACACTAGCCCGATCAGCAAAACGGATGTGGAGACGGCCTCTACTGAAGCGGTTGCTGCGCTGGACGAAAGCTTTTTTCAGGTACGATTTGATCGCCTTACCCCGGCAGAGAAGAAATACCTTCGCGCAATGGCTGAACTTGGAAACGGACCTCATCGCTCAGGAGATATTGCGGCAGAGCTTGGGCGAGAGAGTTCATCGCTGGGGCCAGTTCGAAGCAGCTTAATTTCAAAAGGAATGGTTTGGAGTCCGACACATGGTGATACGGCATTTACGGTACCGTTGTTTGACGAGTTTATGAAACGCACCATGCCTGGAGAGGAATGGGCCAACGCCGAAAATTGATCCGATAATAGAAGGTGAGTGTAGAAATGAGTGACCGCGAGTATTGGGTTCCTGAAATTATGGAGTGGCAAATGTACAAGCTCTTTGGATACTTTACTCGCTGTTGAAGCGACAGCTTTATTCGCAACCGGGATAGCTGCCGCCTTGAGATGGGGATCACACAAAAAATGTATGCAATTATCTCAAAATGAGATACAATATATTTATGCGAGTGATATCCAACAAAGCCCTGACAGACTTCTCAGCAATCCATCCCCAAGCCGGGGAGCCACTTCAGGCGTGGCGTAAGATTGCCGAGTCTCGGACATATTTAAATTTCTCTGAGATAAAAGCCATCTTTAATGCGGTCGATAAGGTAGACATTTATTACGTCTTCGATATCGGCGGCAACAAATATCGCATTATCGCGGCGATACATTTCGATCAGCAAAAGCTGTTTGTCCGCCATGTTTTTACGCACAAGGAGTATGACAAATGGAAGCCTTAATGGACCGCCAGGTGATTAGCGACATCACCACCCGTTTTCAGGCGCTCGCAGCTCTTGTACCGCTGCGCGCGATCCGCACGGACGCCGACTATGAGAAAGCCGTCACGATCTTGAACCAGCTTCTGGATGCAGGCGCTGCCGACGAAAGTTCGCCACTCGGCGATCTGACCAATGCGTTGGGCGCGGTGATTGGTGACTACGAGGATTTGCATAACCCGGTTCAAGAAGTCACGCCAGCAGCTACTTTGCGGTTTCTGATGCAGCAGCATCAACTCACTCAGTCCGATCTTCCCGAAATTGGTAGCCAAGGAGTGGTGTCAGAGATTTTGCGTGGGAAACGTGAACTTAACGTTCGGCAAATTAAAGAGCTGGCCGGACGCTTTCAGGTCCCTGCTGCTGTGTTTATCTAACTATCAGCCTAAGTCGTAAAGGAAAGATGGTGAATAAATTCAGTTTGAAGTACAAATTCTTTGCGTTAATTTTATTCACTTTCATTTCGGTATCCACAACTGCTGCGACGAGGTGGTATTTATTTGTACCTTTAAATGCAAAAGAGGAGTCAAATGGATGATTCATCGTTAGACTTGCTTACCATGGTCTACGGTAGTCAGGCAGGTGCGCTGACACTGACCTGATCGCTGCTTTTTTTTGGCGACGCTGACTGAGCCGAGGCTGAGCCGGTACTTTCTCATGCAGCCAGCCAACTGGGCATCGCGTCCGAGTTGATAAACGCCTTTCTAACCAAGTGCCTGATGCAATTCCAGCGCTGACGCGGCAACATGATGTGCATGACTGCCGACCGCTCTGAATTACTGCGTTTACTTCTCAATCTGATACGCTTAGGCCGTATCGTCGAGTGCGACTATCCTCAACAGCGGGCCCGCGTCTTGGTTGGTAAAAATCTGACGGACTGGCGGCCATGGCTCACCGAGCGGGCCGGCGACACGCAAACCTGGTGGGCACCCTCAGAGGGTGAGCAAGTTCTTGTATTGTCACCGGAAGGCGATTTTAATCAGTCGGTGATTGTGGGGGCCATTTACTCTGACCGTGGCGCGGCACCTTCAAGCAATCCGGCGCAACATCTCAGCCATTATCAGGACGACGCCAGCATTTCCTATGACTGGCAATCCCATACCTTGAGCGCTGTTTTACCAGCGGGCAGCCATGCCTTCATCAAAGCCGACCAAGTTACCGCTGATGCGCCGGAAACGACCTGTACCGGTAATTTGACGGTGCAAAAAAATCTGATTGTCAACGGCATGAGCATGCTCAATGCCGGCATGGCGGTGTTACCAGGTGCCACTGGAGACAGCGCGCGGATTGAGGGGCGGCTGACGGTCAGCGCAGATGTGGAAGTCAGCGGCATCAGCTTGGTCGCTCACCGCCACGGCGGCATCCAAGCCGGCGGCGCGCAGACCGGAGGTCCGCAATGAGCGACATGATGAGTGGCATGAGCAGGCTCAGCGGTGCGGCCTTGTCGGGCTTGGCGCATATACAGCAATCGGTCGCCGATATGTTAACGACACCGATCGGTAGCCGGGTCATGCGGCGCGAGTATGGTTCGGAGGTGCCGGAGCTGATCGATCAGCCGCTCAATGGTGCCACCCGTTTGCGCTTGTATGCGGCCACGGCCTATGCTCTGCTGCGCTGGGAACCGCGCCTCACGCTGAGCGGTTTGCAACTGGCTTACGATTTGCAAGGAACTGCCGGCTTAACGCGGCACGCAAATTGTGAAAAAAAGAAAAAGCCCGCTAAAAAGCGGGCTAAGTCTTTGAATTCAATGGGGTGGACGATGGGGCTCGAACCCACGACAACAGGAATCACAATCCTGGACTCTACCAACTGAGCTACGACCACCACTGAAACTCTGAATCAAATAATGCACCCAGAGAGCTTCGCATTATACCGACCAATCCGGTTTTTGACAAGGGGGCGGGGCATTCTTTGTAATTATTACCCATCACGCCAGCGCGATTATTGAGATCGGCATAGCCAGGGGCCTAAGGGAAGCGCCGGTGGCTGCTTTGTACATTCAGATAAAAAAAGCCTGCGCTGAAATACGGCGCAGGCATGAACTCACGGTAGTGAGAAGAGGAGTTTACAATGCAACTGACGCGACTATAATATTTGGCGCAGCAAAACTTTGCACTTATTACAATCGCTTACGCATCGTGCACTTGGGAAACAAATTCCTTGCGCTTACTTACATCTTACCGTCGCTCGCGTTCATATTTTTTACGTTGGCATTCACTTCAACCGTTTCACGCTTCTTGTCTTTCGTTTCAAAAATCAATTTCAGCGGCAATTTTTCGCCGGCTTTGGCTTGTCCATGCAAATCCATCAGCATGATGTGCAAACCACCGGGCTTCAATTCCACGGTTTTTCCGGCGGCGATATCGAGATACGGCAGCGCGCGCATTTTCATGACATCATTTTCCATCTTCATTTCATGCACTTCCGAGATGCCTGCGGCAGCGGTCTGAACTGCGACCAAGCGCACGTCTTGGCTGCTGCGTATCTGCAGAAACGCGCCGGTTGCGTGCTGCTGCGCTACCGTGGCGCGCACCCAGGCTTCTTGCACAACAATTTCGGCTTGCGCGATGGCGGCGGCCGACAGCAAAGACAATAACAAGATCGATCGAATTGCGGTATTCATAAGTGCTCCTTAAGCGTTCAAGTTTTCAGTACTACGGTCATAAGTAGTGATCGTTTGCATACGTTCGTATGCTGCGATCAGTAATTCGGGATTGCCGAGTGCAAGTTGTTTACTGTCCGACAAAGTCTGACGAAAAGCGCGCGAACCGACCAGCCCCATCATCAGCCCCAACATGTGGCGCACCACACTGTTCAAGCGCATACCTTTGCCACCATTGCCGTGCAAGGCTAATTGTTCACGAATATACGGAATCATCGCATGCAAAATTTGCTCACGCGTTTGTACCGGTCTGGTATCGGCATAAAAATGGGCATCAAACTCGGCCATAAAATACGGGTTGTGATAGGCCTCACGACCTATCATCACACCATCGAGCTGCTGCAAATGCACATCGATTTCAGCGATAGTTTTGACGCCGCCGTTGACGATAATTTCCAGTTCGGGAAATTCACGCTTCAAGCGATACGCATACTCGTATTTGAGTGGCGGAATTTCGCGATTCTCACGCGGCGTCAAGCCCTTCAGGATCGCATTGCGGGCATGGACAATAAAGGTGCGGCAACCAGCTTCGGCAACCTCACCGACAAAATCACGCATGAAATCGTAAGAATCGACATCATTGATGCCGATTCGGTGTTTGACCGTGACATCGATATCGACCGCATCCTTCATCGCCTTCACGCAGTCGGCCACCAGCGTCGGTTCGGCCATCAGACAAGCGCCGAAAGCACCCTTCTGCACGCGCTCCGAAGGGCAACCACAGTTGAGATTGATTTCATCGTAGCCCCATTGCTGCCCCAGCACGGCGCACTGTGCCAACTCGCTCGGTTCGCTGCCGCCCAATTGCAGCGCCACTGGATGCTCGCCGGGATTGAATTCGAGATGACGCGCAACATCACCATGCAGCAGCGAACCGGTCGTCACCATTTCGGTATAGAGCCAGGTATGGCGCGTGATTTCGCGATGAAATTGACGGCAGTGACGGTCACTCCAATCGAGCATAGGAGCGACGCAAACGGTGCGGCGCGCCGCTTGGGGTGTTTTCTGTGATTCAGGCATGATGACAATGATTACAACAACTTATTAAAATACAATGGCAGCGCAGCGAGAGACTGCGGTAGACGGGAACGCCGTCAGGCCGCATTTTACCATTGCGTGCGCCGGCATCGGCTTACACGCTTTCTTTCAGCAAACGCAACAGCGCTGCCGAATCGAGGCGTGCCGAGGCATCGCCACCGTCGAGCAGACTATTGGCCAAATCACGCTTATCGGCATGCAAGGCGAGGATTTTTTCTTCTATTGTGTTTTGCGTCACTAATCGGTAGATCGTCACCGGTCGCAATTGCCCCATACGGTGGGCCCGATCGGAGGCTTGGTCTTCGACCGCTGGATTCCACCAAGGATCGAGATGAATCACATAATCGGCCGCGGTCAGATTGAGCCCGGTGCCGCCGGCCTTGAGGCTGATTAAAAACACATCGCCTTCCCCGGCCTGGAAGGCATCCACACGCCGTTTACGCTCCAAGGGCGCGGTACTGCCATCGAGATATTGATAACTGATACCCTGCTCATCGAGATAGGCGCGCACGATGGCCAAATGATCGACGAACTGGCTGAATACCAGCGCCTTGTGGCGGTTATCGAGCAATTCCGTCAATGTTTCGGCAAACACCGCCAACTTGCTGCCGGCAATCGTCGCTTGTTTGAGCACCAATTGCGGATGACAACAGAAACGCCGCAAGCGTGTGATCTCGGCCAACACCTTGAGTGACGCACCGGCCTCACCGCCTAGATTGGCGATGGTGTCGAGCGCTTCTTGTCGTAAAGCTTCGTAGAGATGGCGCTCTTCTGCACTCAATTCCACCTGCAAAGTGATTTCTGTCCGCGCCGGTAATTCTGTCAGCACCTGCGTTTTCGTGCGTCGCAAAATAAATGGCTGCAATAATTTTTTCAGATGCAAGCGTGCGTCTTTATCGCCGCGTTCTATCGGCGTGCTGAAGCGTTCGGCGAAACGTTCTTTCGAACCGAGCAAACCGGGGTTGATAAAGCGGAACAAATTCCATAATTCACCGAGATGATTTTCCACCGGCGTGCCGCTGGCGATCATTTTGAAATCGGCTTGCAAGGCCATCGCCGCCTGGCTGCGTTTGGTCGCCGAATTTTTTATCACTTGCGCTTCATCGAGCACCACGCTGTGCCAGTGTTGCGCGGCGAAGGCCTCGGCATCCGACTGCAGCATGCCGTAACTGGCGATGACGAGATCAAAAGGACCAAGTTCCGCCAAGGACCGATTGAGGTGATACGGCCGCACCCGCAAGGTCGGCGCAAAGCGCGTGACTTCCGACTGCCAGTTCAGCGCCACCGAAATCGGTGCCACCACCAAGGCCGGGCCGTTCGGTGCGCGTTGTAGCAGCAAGGCCAAGGTTTGCACGGTCTTACCCAGCCCCATGTCATCGGCCAGACAAGCACCGACACCCCACTGTGCCAGCCGCGCCAGCCATTGGTAGCCAGCTAATTGATAATCGCGCAACTCAGCTTGCAAGGTCGATGGCAGTTGCGGCACAAAAGCCGCCATGGCATCGAGCCGTTCGACTTGGGCACGCCAACCGGCATCGGCTTCGAGCTGCCCGACCTCGGCCGCCAAGGCCGCCAGTGCCGGTGCCGCTAAGGCATTGATGCGGATGCCATCCGGGCCGACTTCACCGAGCGCCTGTAATTCGCTCAGGCGTTGACGGAAACTATCAGTCAGCACCAGATAATCATCGTCGCCGAGGCGCAGGAAACGTCCGCGCGCCGCGTTCGCCATTTGCAGCAATTCGCGCAAGGCCAGCACACGGCCATCATCAAGCGTGATTTCACCGCCGGCGACAAACCACTCGCCTTGTTTTTTAATGCTCAAGCTTAAATTAGCCAGCGAACGGCTGCCGCGCAAGCGGAAGCGCTCACCTTCCGGCCAGACCAATTGCAGCAACTCAGGCGGCAGGGCTTTTAATTCGGCCAGCAATTCCAAGCATTGCTCAGGATGCAGCAATTGCCATTCCTGCTGACTGCTTTCCGCCACGCTTAAGCTCGGGCAAGCCTGCAGCACCTGCTCAAGCCGCGCGCGCTCCAGCGGCAAATCGCGATTGGCTTGCAAGGGCAAGCCGGCGCGCTCACCGAGCACATGCGCAGCACCTTGGCCCGGCGCATACCAACCGCCTTCGGCCAAGGGACGAACCAGCAATTGCAAGCGCAAGCCCTCTTGCAGTGGTAATAAATGTGCATACACCGTCAGGTCGGCCGCGACACTGGCAATCTGCGCATTCAATTCCGGCAGATCAGAATGAATCGGTAAATGCGGTGCAATGGCGGCAATCACGTCGATCAGCTGTTCTTTGGCATTTCCGGGCACACTGATGCCGCGCCCTAAAATACCACTGATCTGCCGAATTTCCGGGCTACTCACATAGACGGCCAAACGCGTGGTGGTTTCTTTTTTCCATACCAGCGCGGTGTCGCCGCCAATGTAAGGATCAAGCTGCAAACTGATTTGATCACCATCCTCTTTGAGTTGCAAGGCGATATCGCCTTTCACCACATCGATACGCACATCGGGCGCATCGGCCCAGTACACGGCTGGGTGAGCGATCAGGTGGGGCAAGGCCTTCTCGATCTGCAATTCAAATTCACTACCACCGTAATAACTGTCGTGCGTCTTGCGCACACAGGAGGCGATTTGGCGGTCTTGTTCCAGCAAGTAAGGCAAACTGTCCTGCTCTTGTGCCAAACGACGCAAAGCCACCGGACGGCCCTTACTCCAACTGCCCTTGACGCTACGCTTCTGTTCGCGTGGTTCCGCTTTCAATTCCTGAAACTGAAATTCCAACAACCAAGCCAAACGCTGTTCCGCGACCGTGCTGACGGCTTCGGCAGCGGGTTTCAACTGGCTCAAGGCAGTCAGCGCACGCTTCCAACTTGCTTCGCGTTCAAACAAGTCGAGCAGTGGCACAATCTGATGTTGCGCATGCCAGCCGACGCCACGCGCTTCGACAGCGAATTGACGAGCGAGCAAGACATCGAGTTCCGCCTCCACCCACTGATAACCATAGCCCTGCATCACATCGCGCATGGCCAACAGCTTGGCTTGCAACTTCGGATGCGGCGGCGCATCCTGCCAGTAAGCAGCCACCGCTTCGAACACGGCATCGATGTCATGCTGCGGGCGCACGGAAAAATGCGAAATCGGCAGCACCACGCCGCTGGCTAAATGATGGACCAAGGGTTGCAAGACAAAATAACTGTAAGCGTGCTTTTGTTTCACACCCTCGTCGACCTGGGCCTTGGCCAGTTTTAAACTGGCGCTGTCATTCTTGGCCAGCAAGGCGATGGTCGCCAGTAAACCCAAGGTCTCGGGCAAAAATAACTTACGCTTACCCGTGGCTGTTTTCTGCACTTCTGCATAGGTTTGCACCACGCCGGTTGCGGCGGCCATACGCTTTTGCAGCACCGCGAAAACGATTAGAAATTCCGCTTGCACTTGCGGTGGCAAACGCGTTTTCAATTGTTCGAGACGATCAAAATCGCCGCGCAACAGCGCTTGCCAAGCTAATAAGCCCATCAGTTGTGGCCAACTTCCGGCATGCTGTTCGATTTGCGAACAAGCGTAATCGTACGCACGCCGACAATCGTTCAAATGCCAGTTAGCATGGGTAAACACATCGGTGAGCAGCATACCCTGATCAATCTCTTTGAGCTGAGCGAATAAGGCCAAGCCTTCTTCATCATTGAAGAAATCCGCACCCGGCACCGGCAGAGTGTGCGTGGCGACGCTATAAAATTTCTCTCGCCACAGCAAAGTTTCATCAGTGCGGCCCAACAGTAAAGAAAACAGCATTTCGCGCCGATAAAACGTCGCATCATACGATTTCCAATGTTGGTATTCACCATTACGCTTAAGAAAATCACGCACATGCGTGATCCAGGTTTTCAATTCGCCGCGCTGCTGCGCGCGCAACAGCACCGCCATGCGCAAATCTTCGCGCAACACAAAGCCCAGCCCTATTTCTTGCCGCAGCAAATGCCGTCGGCACAAATCGGTGATCAATTCTTTCAGCAATTTGGCGTTATACGGATTGCCAATAGCGGTAGTACGTCCACAAAGCTGCAAGAACTCGAGTGCGCGCGGCTGATTCAGCGGCACTTCGAACAAGGCCGTTGCCGTCAGCAAGGGCCATTCATCATCAGAACATTGGGAAAATAAATGCATCATAAAAGATCATCAAAAAACTGAAAAAACGAGACCAGCATCGTGCTCAAGCCTCAAGCAGATAGCGCGCAGCATAGCCGCCGGCTAAACAAATCAAACCGCTCATCGATAGAAATCGATGCAAGGCCGCCGAACCGATGGTCGCAGCCGCTTTACGCGCGCGTAACTCTGCGGTCGGTGCCGCAAACACCAAGGGCTGCAATAAATAGAGCACGCATAAGAAGACAAAGCCGCAAGCGATCAGGGCTTCGCTGAGCAAATCATGTGCGAGCGCACGCTGAAAACTCGCCAGCGCCGACCAGCCGAATAAACTCAAGGCCATCAGGCGCGCAAACGGAAATAATTTCAATTTTTCCAATGTGAAAACCCCCCTGTTAAAGATCAGGGCAGGTTACCACATTCACTGCCAAGCTGGCTCAGTGGCTGACTGAGGAAGAAAAAACATTAATGACAATCACACCGGCGACGATCAGCCCAATGCCAAGCAAAGCGGCAAGATCCAGGCGCTGCCCGTACAATACAAAAGCGACCAAGGAAATCAAGACCACCCCAACCCCAGACCAGACCGCATAGGCGACGCCAACCGGAATGCTGCGCAAGGTCAGCGATAAAAAATAAAAAGCGGCAGCGTAACCACAGGCCAGCAACAGCGTCGGCCACGGTCGCGTGAATCCCTCCGAGGCTTTGAGTGCCGAGGTAGCGATCACTTCACAGAAAATTGCCAATCCCAGATAGAGCCAGTTCATCATTATGTATCCTTGTCAAAGCCTCCGCGGCTCAGCGCTTGAGCGTCATGACCAACACCCCGCCAGCTATCATGGCAATACCTAGCCATTGGCGCCAATCGGGCCGCTCACCCAAAAAAGCGCAAGCGAAAATCGCCACCAACACCACGCTCAGTTTATCCACCGGCGCGACCAGTGAGGCCGGTCCGTTTTGCAAGGCCCGGAAATAGCACACCCAGGAAGCGCCAGTCGCCAATCCCGAGAGACTGAGAAAGAGCCAAGTACGCGCTGCCAAGTCAAAGGGATTGCGCCACTTGCCTGTGCTCCAGACAAATACCGCCAGCAACAACACAATGAGCACGGTACGCAGCAGTGTGGCGAAATCACTGTCGACGCCCTGGATGCCGATTTTGGCGAAAATTGCCGTCAATGCCGCAAAAATAGCGGAAAACAAGGCCCACAGCAGCCATGGACTGCTGCCAGCCATCATGGCTGACGCTCTGGCGCGACGATGCGCGGCGGCGCACTCAAAGCCAAGCTTTGTACACGCGCTTCGCTGAGTTGACTATACGCAATCCAAGCCGCTTGTTTATTGCGCGTTTCCACGCAACTGACGCGAAAATCATGCAGCAATCTGACTGCGCAGTGCTCAGAAAGTTGCAAATCTTCATAAGCGGCAAAACTTTGCGGTGTCGTGCGAGCAGCGTTCGATATTGCCGCGACGGCATCTCGCTCGCTCGGGTACAAAGCAATCGTCAGTGGTGCAGCGAGTTTGACCTGCGGCGGCGGTTGACAGCCTGCCAGTAACAGCAAGCCCGCCACAAAAACCCCATACCAATTCATGCCAGCCCCTCAAAAAGTCGATCTCAGCATTGTAAGGAAGATACGCTCAAAAAACTAACAAGAAATACGCAACCGCCAACAACAATAAAGCATGCAGTGTCAGCATAAAAGAAAAGCGCAACAAAAAAGCGGTTTTACGCGATTTATGGCGTAACCATCGGTGCGCCAACAAGGCACCAGGCCAGCCACCGAGCAAGCTGAGAAACAGCAGCGTATGCTCCGGTATGCGCGCGCGGCCAGCGATTGCGGCGCGTTTATCCAGCGCATAGCTGCCATAACACAGCAGACTGAGGGTGCCATACCACGCCATGACAATTTGTATCCAAGACACCGCATCTCCCTGCTCGATGGCATAGGCTGCTTACAGCATCCGTGCCAGCAGCGCTTTGTCGTATTTGGCCGCCAGCGGAATGCGCACCCTGTGGCCAGCACCACCGATGATTTGCAGCGCTTGATGATCACTGTTGCGCATCTCAGCGAGGGTAACAATCTCATTCCCCGCCGGAGAAATAATTTCTATCCTGTCACCGACGGCAAAACGGTTCTTCACTTCCACCTCGGCCCAGCCATCAACAATCTGCAAAACTTGTCCAACATATTGACTGCGATGCGCCTGCGACACCCCTTCCATGTAATTCTGATGATCTTGGGTATGATGACGCTGGTAAAAGCCGTCAGTATAGCCGCGATTGGCCAGACCGTTGAGTTCACCGAGCAACTGCGGATTGAATGCTCGACCAGCGGCGGCATCATCGATCGCACGGCGATACACCTGGGCCGTGCGCGCCACATAATAGAGCGATTTGGTGCGCCCTTCCACCTTGAGCGAATCGACACCGATCTTGGCCAGCCGTTCGACATGCTCGACCGCGCGCAGATCCTTCGAATTCATAATGTAGGTACCGTGCTCATCTTCGAGTATAGGCATGAGCTGCCCCGGCTTGGTACTTTCTTCGATCAGGTAAGGACGATCAGCCAACGGATGGCGCGGCATGTCGCCCATCGCTGAGAACGATTGATTCGCTTGTTCCAGCGCTTGGCCATAATTGAACGCGATGGTTTTGACCGGAATGCGGGCCAAATCGCCGGTTTCATTTTCATCAGCGTTTTCGACCTTGTAATCCCAGCGACAAGAATTGGTACAAGTACCCTGATTCGGATCGCGGTGATTGAAATAACCGGACAACAAGCAGCGCCCCGAATACGCAATACACAGCGCACCATGAACAAACACTTCGAGTTCCATATCGGGGCATTGCTGACGAATTTCTTCCACTTCATCGAGCGAGAGCTCGCGTGACAAGATCACCCGCGTCAAGCCCATGTTTTTCCAGAATTTCACATCGGCCCAATTGACGGCATTGGCCTGCACCGACAAATGTACCGGTACTTCCGGCCATTTTTCACGCACCATCATGATCAGACCGGGATCGGCCATAATCAAGGCATCAGGTTTCATCGCGACCACCGGTGCCATATCGTGCAAATAGGTTTTGAGCTTAGCGTTGTGTGGAAAAATATTGCTGGCAACGAAAAATTTCTTGCCGCGCGCATGCGCACCATCGATACCCTGTTGCAGAATATCGGCAGTAGAAAATTCATTATTCCGTGCCCGCAGACTATAGCGAGGCTGGCCGGCATACACAGCGTCGGCACCGAAATCAAATGCGGCATGCATTTTTTCCAGCGAGCCGGCGGGTAAAAGAAGTTCAGGGGCGATTAACATGGCTGAGCGATCAATAAAGAAAAATGTTCGCGATTTTAAGTCCGCTCACTTTTCTGCGCAAATTTACCCACACAAGCTTTGAGCCACATCAAGCTTCGCCGGCCGTCACCTCATTGAACACCAAGGCTGCCAACACCACTGCGCCACCGACGATACTCGCTGCCGCCGGCACTTCGCCAGCCCCCAGCCAAGCCCATATCGGTGCCAGCAACACTTCCAACAAGGCCAGCAAAGCCACTTCCGACACCGACAAACCAGCGGCCGCACGCACCATCAGCATGCAGGGAAAGCCGAGTTGAAAGAAACCCAAAAAGGCCAGCAAACCGATATCGTGCAGCGATGCTTGTAAGGGCCAAGCCAACGGCAACATCGCCAACGCCGAGAACACGCCACCCAGCAGTACCGCCGGTATCAAATCGACCGCATGACCACTGCGTTTGAGTACGATCATATTCACCGCCGACGCCACCGGCACCCCGAGTGCGATGCACATACCGAGCATGCCACGCGCATCGAGCTGCGCCAAGCTGCCGATAAACATCCACGCCATGCCAGCCCCGGCCGCAGCAATCGCGCCCCAGGTACGCAGTGGAATTTTTTCGCGCAACACTAACCACGCCAGTATCGCCGTAAACAAGGGTGCCAGACTTTCCATAATGGAAGTATTGGCGACGGTCGTCATGGTCATCGCAATCATGAAGCAACTGTACATGGTGGCCCACATACAACCGGAAATCAAACCCGGCTTGCCCAGCAAGCGCAAGCGCGGAAAAAATCCGCGCCCATATTGCCGCAGCATGGCAGCAGCGACGAAGAGCGCGGCAAACAAGCTGCGCCAAAACGTCACCTCATAGCCGCGCGCACCCTCCAGATGGCGCGTCACGACCCCGGCCATACTCCATAAACTGGCGGCGCAAATCATGAGCATGACCGCTTTGCGGTGATTGAGTTTGACTGACGACATGCCTCTCCTTATCTGTAATTTCATCAAAAATCTGACTAGGATTTGAAACCCCGGCCTTCAGACGCTGTCGCAAAAGCCTGATGGACGCTTTTTTTTCACCTGAAACACCGTATACCTCGTCATTCCCGCGTGCTTTTGGCGGGAACCTAGTGTCGTTTTTTACACTGAAAATTCCACAATTTCTGGCATTTTCAGTTAACCACGAACGCCGCTGGGTTCCTGCCAAAAGCGCGCAGGAATGACGTGGCCACCAGTTAGGGTAATGATACCGACTCACTACCCTTTTGCGACAGCCTCTTTTGGCCGGTGAGCGACGAAGGAGCAACCCGATGGGAGGGGATGCAAACCCCTTCCAGAGTCTTTTCCATGCTCGCTTACGACGATCCATTAAGTTGTTACCGATTTTCCCAATAAAAAAACCCGTCACGCTCACAAAGAACGAAACGGGTTTAAAATCAGCGCCGCATTGCTACTCAGTGAGCATCAGCGTCGTCGGATATTAATCGCGCGATGCTTTTTTACGTTCGTGTTCTTTCAAATAACGCTTACGCAAACGGATACTCTTCGGTGTCACTTCGACCAATTCGTCGTCGTCGATGAATTCGACTGCATATTCCAGCGACATTTGAATCGGTGTGACCAAACGCACCGCTTCATCGGTACCGGAGGAACGCACGTTAGTCAATTGCTTACCCTTGATAGGGTTGACCACCAAATCATTGTCACGTGAGTGAATACCGATGATCATGCCTTCATACACTGGGTCGTTATGGCTGACGAACATACGGCCGCGATCTTGCAATTTCCAGATAGCGTACGCTACTGCTGCGCCATCATCTTGCGAGATCAAGACACCGTTGCGACGACCGGCCATTTCACCACGGGTATTATCAACCGGAGCGTATTCATCAAACACGTGGCTCATCAAGCCTGTACCGCGTGTCAAAGTCATGAATTCGCCTTGGAAACCGATCAGGCCACGGGCCGGGATACGGTATTCCAAACGAACGCGACCTTTACCGTCGGATTCCATGTTTTGCAAGTCACCGCGACGACGACCGAGTTCTTCCATCACGCCGCCTTGATTCGCTTCTTCCACATCAACGGTTAAGTTTTCGTACGGCTCGTGGCGCACGCCGTCCACCATTTTGAAGACCACGCGTGGACGCGAAACGGCCAGCTCGTAACCTTCACGACGCATGTTTTCGATCAAAATAGTCAGATGCAATTCGCCGCGACCGGATACTTCATAAGTCGAATCATCGCCTTCAGCCTGCACTACGCGCAAAGCCATGTTAGCTTTCAATTCGCGGTCCAAACGGTCTTTGATCTGACGGGTAGTAACGAACTTACCTTCACGACCAGCCAACGGCGAGTTGTTGACCATGAAATTCATGGTCAGTGTCGGCTCATCGACCTTCAACATCGGCAAACCTTCCGGTGTGTCCGGTGCGCAGATAGTGGTGCCGATACTGATTTCTTCGATACCGTTGATCAGCACGATGTCGCCAGCCAAAGCTTCTTCAGCCAACACGCGATCCAAGCCTTTAAATGTCAACACTTGGTTGATACGGGCCTTAGTCGGTTTGTCATCGGGACCATTCATCCAAACGACATCTTGCAAGCCCTTGACGCGACCGCGCAGGATACGGCCAACGCCGATCTTACCAACATACGAGGAGTATTCGAGCGAAGTGATTTGCAATTGCAAAGGACCATCCGGGTCATCTTCACGCGCAGGAACGTGCTCAAGGATGGCATCGAACAAGGGTTCCATGTTACCTTCGCGAACCGTGTCTACCAAACCGGCATAGCCTTTGAAGCCCGATGCGTAAATGATAGGGAAATCGAGTTGTTCATCGGTTGCACCGAGTTTGTCGAACAATTCGAAAGTCGCGTTAACGGCTTTCTGCGGATCAGCGTTTTCGCGATCGACTTTATTGACCACGACGATAGGCTTCAAACCCAAGGCCAGCGCTTTACGCGTGACGAAACGGGTTTGCGGCATCGGGCCTTCTTGTGCATCGACCAACAACAACACGCTGTCAACCATCGACAAAACGCGCTCTACTTCACCGCCGAAATCGGCATGGCCCGGGGTATCAACGATGTTGATATGCGTGCCTTTGTATTCTACTGCACAGTTTTTGGAAAGAATCGTGATGCCACGCTCTTTTTCAATATCATTCGAATCCATCACGCGCGAATCAACCTGTTGGTTTTCACGGAAAGTGCCGGATTGACGCAATAATTGATCAACCAGAGTGGTTTTGCCGTGATCGACGTGGGCGATAATGGCGATGTTGCGAATAGCGCGTTTTTGAGTGGACATGATAGCGTTCGTTTGGGGTAAATCGGATAACCTAAGATTATAACATGGTGCAGCGCAAAAGCCGAAAACACCTATTATTTCAAGGAGTTGCTACCTTGCGATGACATTTTTACGTGGGCGACGGAAACATCTCGCCCCTGCCTTTCAGTCGACGCGCGGCGTTACTGCGCGCTTCCCTCTGTTTTGATCAGCCGTTCCGGTGCCAATATACTGTATTCCTGCAACTGCGCAGAACCGAGCAAAGCTTGATCAGAGGCGCGATACACGCGCACCCGTCCCAACTCTGCCGGCAAATTCAGCGCCTCTTTTCCCAGCGCCAGTCTTTGTCCATGTAAAAAACGCACGGCCAATTCATCAGTCAACTGCACTGGTGGAAAACTCGACAACAGCGCATCGACCGGGTCGAGCAAAGCCAAGCGCTGCGCAATGTCAAGTTCCGCCAAAGAATCGAGCGTGATCGATTTTTCCAATACCAAATGGCCGACCGCAATCCGGCGCAAAGCTTGTAAGTGGCCACCGCAACCAAGCGCAGCACCGATCTCTTCGCCGAGCACGCGCACATAGGTGCCCTTGCTGCATTTGACCTTCAAGCTCAGTAACGGGGCTTGATACGAAAGCAATGCCAACTCATGAATCACCACATGGCGTGCCGCGCGCTCGAGTGTAATACCGGCTCGGGCGTATTCATACAAGGGTTTGCCATCGCGTTTCAAGGCCGAATACATCGGCGGCACCTGCGCGATCGGTCCGCGGAACTGCGCCAGCACGGCATGGATTTGCTCCAGCGTGACCGCCACCTCTGCCGTAGCAAGAATTTCACCCTCGGTGTCGCCAGTGGTGGTGGTTTGCCCCAGATGCACGACGGTGGTGTAAGTCTTGTCAGCCTCCAGCAAATCTTGCGAAAACTTAGTCGCTTCACCAAAACACAGCGGCAACAAACCAGTCGCAAACGGATCGAGCGTCCCGGTATGCCCAGCCTTCATGGCATTGAGCATGCGTTTAGCCTTGATCAGCGCATCGTTACTGGAAAAACCGACCGGCTTGTCGAGCAACAACACCCCGTGCACCGGCACGCGTGGCGCTTTTTTGATCGACGTATTCACTGCGGCTTGGCGCACCATCGGCTCAATGCTTGGCGTCGCCATCATCGCCTTGATCGCCTTCATCGGCGTCCTCGAGTTCGTCGCTGCTGTCAACGACAGCAGCCGGCACGACCACCTCATCAGCCGAACGACTGGCATTGGCTTCATCGATCAAGCGCGACATGGCGATACCGCGCATGGTCGACATATCATGAATGAAATGCAATTGAGGCAAGGTATGTATACGCAATTGCAAGCCGAGTTGCGCGCGTAAAAAACCGGCAGCCTTACTCAAGGCATCATTGGTCGCCTTGATCGCCACAGCATCATCGACGAGTGTGGTGAAAAAAACTTTCGCATGCGCGTAGTCGGGCGTGAGCTGCACTTCGGTCAGCGTAATCATGCCGACGCGCGGATCTTTTAATTCCGACCAAATGATCTGCGCCAAATCTTTCTGGATCTGATCGGCGACGCGCAAACCGCGTGCCGGGATGGTTTTACTGTGTTTTGCCATAATATTTACTGTGTTTTGCCATGATGTATGTCGGGGCGCACGCGGCGCACCTGGTTAGTGCGCACAAGAATTCTGCTCCCCCAAAATAACAACCCCGGACTGGCCGGGGTTGTTTTGAATTACAGAGTACGTGCAATTTCCTGTACTTCAAAGATTTCCAGCGCATCGCCGACTTGAATGTCGTTGTAGCCTTTTAATGAAAGACCACACTCCATACCGGCCTTGACGTCTTTGGCATCATCTTTGTAACGTTTGAGCGAATCAAGCTCGCCGGTCCAGGTAACGACATTGTTGCGTAACAAGCGAACGGAAGAAGTACGCTTGACGATACCGTCGGTAACCAGACAGCCGGCGATCGCGCCAACTTTACTGACCAAGAATACTTGACGAATCTCGACCATACCGATGATCTGTTCGCGTTTTTCCGGTGCCAGCATACCAGACAAGGCAGCTTTGACTTCGTCGACCGCATCGTAAATGATGTTGTAGTAACGAATGTCGACGCCGTTCGACTCGGCCAATTTGCGCGCCGATGCGTCGGCACGGGTGTTGAAGCCGATGATGACCGCTTTCGAAGCAACCGCCAAATTGACGTCGTTTTCGGAAATACCGCCAACGGCTGCGTGGACAACTTGTACGCGCACTTCGCTGGTCGACAATTTCTGCAACGATTGAACCAAGGCTTCTTGCGAACCCTGCACATCGGTCTTGACGATGATAGGCAGATTCTTGACTTCGCCTTCGCCCATGTTTTCAAACATGTTTTCAAGCTTGGCCGCTTGTTGCTTGGCCAATTTGACGTCGCGGAATTTACCTTGACGGAACAAGGCGATTTCACGCGCTTTGCGTTCATCAGCCATGACCATGACTTCTTCACCGGCTGACGGCACTTCTGTCAAACCTTGAATTTCGACTGGAATCGATGGACCCGCTGCCGTAATCGTCACGCCGTTTTCGTCCAGCATGGCGCGAACACGACCATACGCTGTACCAGCCAAGACCACATCACCACGTTTCAAAGTACCGGACTGTACCAAGATAGTCGCAACCGTACCGCGACCTTTATCCAGGCGCGATTCGATCACCAGACCTTTGGCCGGCGCTTCGATCGGTGCTTTCAGTTCCAGCACTTCAGCTTGCAACAAGACGTTTTCCAGCAGGGAATCGATGCCCAAACCGGTTTTTGCCGACACTTGAACGAATGGTGATTCACCACCGTATGCTTCCGGCACAACGCCTTCGGCGATCAACTCTTGCGTCACGCGATCAGCATTGGCACCAGGTTTGTCGATCTTATTGATCGCCACAACCAAAGGTACGCCGGCTGCCTTGGCATGAGCAATCGCTTCTTTCGTTTGCGGCATCACGCCGTCATCGGCTGCGACGACCAAAATAACGATATCGGTCGCTTTGGCACCACGAGCACGCATCGCCGTAAAGGCTTCATGACCCGGGGTATCAAGGAAAGTAATCATGCCACGCGGTGTTTCTACGTGATACGCGCCGATATGCTGAGTAATGCCACCGGCTTCACCGGAAGCCACTTTAGCGCGACGGATATAATCGAGCAGCGAAGTTTTACCATGATCGACGTGACCCATGACAGTCACGACCGGCGCACGTGAGAACGACTCATACTGCGCATGTTCTTCGGTATCGACCAACATCGCTTCCGGATCATCGAGTTTTGCCGCAAATGCTTTGTGACCCATTTCTTCGACCAAAATCATGGCCGTTTCTTGGTCCAGCACCTGGTTGATCGTGCACATCTGACCGAGCTTCATCAATTGCTTGATCACTTCCGAAGCCTTGACCGACATTTTATGTGCCAGCTCAGCCACGCTCAGTGTTTCAGGCACATAGACATCTTTCACGATGGCTTCAACCGGCACTTGGAAATTCGATTCGCGATCATCATGGTGATTGTTACGACGGCCCTTAGGACCGCCCTTCCAACCATCGCGACCACCGGATGTATCACCGCGGGTTTTCAAACCACCGCTACGCTTCTTGGCATCATCTTGCCAAGTCGATGAGACATTCCCCGATTTGATCGCTTTTTTATCGCCGACCGCAGGTTTTTTATCATCTTTGGCAGCTGCCACGACAGGCTTCTTGTCACCGACTTTTTTATCCGCCGGCTTATGCAAAGTGCCTTCAGCAGGCTTGGCCACCACTGGTGCTGCCACCACTGGTTTCGCCGGGCGCCGCGCCGCATTCATCATTTCTTTGATCTGCGCGACTTCGTCGGCGACCGCTTTTCTGGCTTTCTCTGTGGCGGCGGCACGATCTGCCGCTTCTTTCGCTACCAGGCCAGCTTGTTTCTTGGCTTCTTCTGCGTCCAAACGTTTCTTCTCTTCATCTGACTGAGAAGGTTTCGCTTCTACAGTTTTTTCCGCCGCAGCGACCGCTACGGCTTGCTCTGCCTTGACTCGCTCCGCAGCGACCTTAGCGGCCTCGGCTTCGGCAGCCACACGCATGGCGGCGGCCTGGGCCTCTTTTTCTGCTTCCAACTTTGCAAGGTGCTCTTGTTTTTCGCGCAATTCCACTTCTTGACGAGCGATCAGCTCGGCTTCATGCCGCGCTTCCTCTTCATTCAGCTGCGCCACTTCGACTTCGGCCACCGGTGTCAGGGCTGCCGCATCATCGGCGACAACTTCATCGCGTTTGACAAAGGTGCGTTTTTTGCGCACTTCGACCTGAATGGTGCGAGATTTGCCCGTAGCATCCGCCTGTTTGATCTCAGTCGTCTCTTTACGAGTGACCGTAATCTTTTTCTTTTCGTTATCGAGCGCAGAACCGTGAGAACGACGCAGGTGTTCCAGCAGTCGATCTTTATCTTCTTTGGTCAACAAATCCGCTGTCGAATTTTTATCGACACCCGCCGTACGCAATTGCGTAAGCAGTAAATCTGCTGACATGTTCAGCTCGGTGGCAAATTGGGCAACGTTGTTACTCGCCATTCAGTCCTCTTTTTCTATGTGCGCGTTATGAATATGAAACCCGTCATTACTTAGCTTCTACGAGTTTCCAGGCATTGGCTAACAAAGCCTTGGCCTGATCATCATATTTAGCGTCGATGAGTTTCATCTCATCATCGGTCACATCTTCAAATGCTTCTTTAATTAAATGGCGTGAACGGTCGGCAGACAATGCCAAAATCGCGCCAAATTCGTCGTAGGCCAAACCGGCAAAAGCTGCCAGGTTTTTAATTCCGGCCAAGCCCAGCTTACCTGCGGTAACGCGTGTCATCCCTTCGAGATTGATCAACTCGTCATCCATACCTTCCAAACCTTCTTCAGAAGCGATCGCTTCTGTCAAAAGCGCATCGCGTGCACGGTTACGCAATTCAGTCACGGTACTTTCGTCAAATGCTTCGATTTCCAGCATTTCGCTGATCGGCACATAGGCGATTTCTTCCAGACTAGAGAATCCTTCATCAACCAGAATGTCGGCCACTTCTTGGTCAACATCGAGTTTTTCCATGAACAAGGCGCGAATCCCGGCAGTTTCTTGCTCTGCTTTGCTGGCCGATTCTTCCGCGGTCATGATATTGATCTGCCAACCAGTCAGTTCGGCTGCCAAACGGACATTCTGGCCGCTACGACCGATGGCGATGGCGAGATTTTCTTCATCCACCACGACATCCATGCCATGTTTCTCTTCATCGACCATGATCGATGAAACATTGGCTGGTGCCAGCGCACCGATGACGAATTGCGCCGGATCTTCCGACCACAACACGATATCGACACGTTCACCGCCAAGCTCACCGGTGACGGCCTGCACGCGTGAACCACGCATACCGACACAGGTACCGATAGGATCGATGCGCTTGTCAGCCGTAAACACGGCAATCTTGGCACGTACACCAGGATCGCGCGCGGCCGATTTGACGATCAAAGAACCTTGTTCAATTTCCGGCACTTCGAGTTCAAACAATTTCATGATGAACTCAGGGGCGGTACGCGAGAGCACGACTTGCGGGCCACGGGCATTACGATCGATGCGCAAAATATAGGCACGGACGCGATCACCAACACGCAGATTTTCTTTCGGGATCATCTGATCACGCGGCAAACGCGCTTCGATTTTACCCGACTCAACCACGGCATCACCACGCTCCATGCGTTTGATGGTACCGGTTACCAGCGAGTCGCCGCGCTCAAGGAAATCGGCCAAAATTTGTTCGCGTTCAGCATCACGGATGCGTTGCAGTACGACTTGTTTGGTATCTTGGGCAAAACGACGGCCGAAATCGACCGATTCAATTTCTTCTTCGATGTAATCATCGATTTGAATTTCAGGATCATCTTCCACCGCTTCGAAATGCAGAATTTCCTGGTCGGGCAATTGCAAGCCCGCTTCATCAGGAACTACATGCCAGCGGCGGAACGAGCGGAATTCACCGGTTTCGCGGTCGATTTCCACACGAATATCGACTTCACCAGGAAAACGCTTCTTTGTTGCCTGCGCCAAAGCATGCTCAAGCGCACCAAAAACAACTTCTTCATCGACGTTTTTTTCGCGCGCCAGCACATCCACCAATAACAACAAATCACGACTCATGCTTTGCGACTCCTAAAATCCACTTGTGGCACCAGATGTGCCTTATCCACATCGGCGAGCGTAAACTCCAGCATGGCCGACCCATCTTTTACTTCAAATTCCAGCTTCAGATTTTCACCTTCAGGCTCGTGCAACAGGCCTGCAAAGGTTTTGCGATTCGGCGTACCCGGCATAGGCATGCGCAATTTCACCGTCACTTCCTGACCGGCAAAGCGCACATAATCAGCCAACTTCTTCAACGGACGATCCAGCCCCGGCGACGACACTTCGAGACGTTCGTAATTGACGTTCTCAACAGTGAGTACATGCGAGAGCTGATGACTGACTTTTTCACAGTCTTCGACGGCGATATTGCCTTTTTCCACGTCTGTCGGCAAATGATCGATATACACTCGGAACAAACCGCGTTCGGCCTGCTCAAAATCAACCAGATCATACCCCGTACCATTGACGGTTTTCTCTATCAAATCCAACAAAGCCAAACTATTCTCCGATCAATACAAACCTGCAAGAACCTGCCATCACAGCGCACCCGCTCTGAAAAAGCAAAAAAAAATGGGCAAAGCCCATCGTTTTTTCAGCGCTCTGATCATCAGTTCATCAGGCATCATCTTATAACTGCCAGATTATAAACGATTATTTACCCTGTCGCAATCAAAAAACAGGGCAAATCAAGCACAAACCACAGTCAAAAATCAAGCGCCGCGGGAACGTCGACGCGCCGCAATTCCTTGACCAATCGCTTGGCCACTGCCACGCGAAGTCGGGCCACGTCGTTGCTGCCCAGCATCAGGAAAGCCCAGCGCCGTTTGCATAGGATCAGGCTGACGCGGACGCTTGTTTGCCGCATTACCATTGCCGTTACCGTTACCGTTGCCAGGATTACTGCTCAATTTATTGCCATTAGCATTACCTGTGGTATTCGCACCACGACCGACGCCATACTCACCACGACCACTCGACATCGGGAAATTCGGCTGCTTCTGAGCATACGGCCCGGCCGGCTTGTTACCGTAAGGCTTATCACCGAACGACTTCCCTTTCGGTGCCGGACGATCACTGGCGACTTTTTCCAAGCCGCTGATCTTCAACAAGCTGCGAACCGCATCTTCTTCCAACTCATCCCAACGACCGCGCCGCAAATTCGCTGGCAAGGTCATCGCACCGTAGCGCGTACGAATCAGTCGCGACACCGTCAAACCGACCGCTTCAAACATGCGCCGTACTTCGCGATTTCGACCTTCACCGATAACCACGCGGTACCACTTATTCACACCCTCGCCGCCGCCATCAGAAATTTTAGAGAACTGTGCCAGACCATCATCGAGCTGCACACCAGCCAACAAACTCTGACGCATACCCTCTTCGAGCTCACCGAGTGTGCGCACCGCATATTCGCGCTCAATACCGTAACGTGGATGCATGAGCCGATTGGCCAAGTCACCCGAGGTGGTAAACATCAACAAGCCTTCGGTGTTGTAATCGAGACGACCAACCGCCAACCATTTACCGACCTTCATCTTCGGCAAACTGTCGAATACCGAAGTACGACCTTCCGGATCACTGGTGCTGACGATTTCACCGGCCGGCTTATGATAGATCAACACGCGTGGCGGTTTTTTACTGACCTTACGCATAATCGGCTTGCCATTGATACGCACCTGATCGGTCGGCAAAATACGCTGACCGATATGAGCTGGCTCACCATTGACCGACACACGACCGGCAACGATCAACTCTTCCATATCACGACGCGAGCCAAGACCGGCTTCGGCCAACACTTTGTGTAATTTCGGCGCATCATCATCGGCCGTCAGATCGCGTCTGACCGGCTTGGCATGCGACGCCTTCTGTGCATCATCACCTTCGAGTGCATCAAAGGCTTCCGAGGTCACATAAGAAAATACTTCATCCGGATGATTGGTATCACGCCGCACTTGGCGCTCGGCTTGTGGCAAACGCTTACCCGGACCACGACCGGCTGCTGCCGCACCGCGCGGACCGTAAGTACCATCGGAGCGCGCGGCGCGCTGCCCAGAGGAGTCAGCTTGCGAGCGCGGTGTGCGCGAACCATAGGGGTCACCATCTTGACGTGGCGCGCGTGGACCGGTCGATTCCCCATCCTGACGTGGTGCACGTGGCGCACGTGAACCGAACGACTCCCCATCCTGACGCGGCGCACGTGGCGCACGTGGAGCAGACGATTCTCCATCCCCACGCGGTGCACGTGGCGCACGTGGAGCAGACGACTCTCCATCCTGGCGTGGTGCACGTGGCGCACGTGGCGCAGACGACTCACCATCTTGGCGCGGCGCACGCGCCGTGCGCGGAGCGGCTGCCTCACCATCCTGACGCGCTGCACGCGGTGTACGCGCTGCACGCGGAGCAGACGCTTCACCATCCGGACGCGATGCACGTGGCGCACGCGGCGCACGCGCTACAATCGGCTCATCACTCGCAGCGGCGGCATCGACAGCCTCGGCGCGTGGCGCACGAGGCGCGCGAGGAGCGCGCGGCTGCGCCGCTTCACCCTCAGCACGCGGCTTGCGCGGACCGCGCACTGCGCGCTTGGCTGGCTTGCTATCATCAGCACCTGCGACCACGTCGCCCCGATTGTGATCGGCTTTTACATCTTCAGGATTCATGGGATTCATTCTTCAATTCTGTTCATACTGTTTAAGGCTGCTGTCCATCAGCGCCCGCTTCACTATCGGGCACCGGCGTGGCGGCAGCCTGATCACTCAAACTTTCATCTATCTCTGCGGACGTCGCTTGCGCAACATCGGCACTCGCCGCATCAGGCGATGACGGCACAACCTCGACTGCCACTACTACACTGAGCAACTCATCGCTCAATCCCGACAATTGAAACTCAGGAATGATGTCAGCCGGCTCATCCCGTTTAACCTGCTGCAAAGGCGGCAACTGATCAAGCGAGGCCAAGCCCAAATCACTGAGAAACTGCTTCGTGGTAGCAAACAAAGCAGGTCGACCAGGCACATCGCGCTGACCAATCACCTCGATCCAACCACGGTCTTCCAGTGTCTTAACCATCTGCGTAGCCACTGTCACGCCGCGAATTTCTTCAATATCACCACGCGTCACCGGCTGCCTGTAGGCAATGATTGCCAAGGTTTCCAGTGCCGCACGCGAATACTTCGGCGGCTTTTCCGGATTGAGCCTGTCTATATAGACCCGCATCTCAGGACGGCTTTGAAAACGCCAACCGGTCGACAAACCGAGCAATTCAATACCCTTGTCAGCCCAATCGAGCCGCAAATCTTCCAACATTTTTTTGATCGTGTCAGCACCCACCGCCTCATCGTGCTCGTCGTCACCCTGAAATAATTTTCTCATGGCATTCACGCTCAGCGGCTCCGGAGCGCATAACAAAGCAGTTTCGAGGACTCGTTTTGCCTCAGCAGTATTCATGAAATTTTAACTACACGGGTTGTAATGGATGTCATACACAAAGACTGAACCGGATACGGTGACAGCCCACGTTTCTATGTATTTAAATTTATTTATATTTTATTTATGTCAGCCATCTCGGCCGCAAGCCCGTCCAGCGGGCAGATCAGAGGTTTTCCCGAGGCGCATTGCTGCACACTCAACCCATTTAATCAGTAGATACCAGATTGTAGTCCAGAACAGCGAGGCCATCAAAGATAATTGACGCAAATTTCTCAGCAAGCGCGCATGCATTGTAATCGGCAAACACCCTTGCCCTGCCAAACTCCGCGCTGCAAGTCGACTCAGTCTGACTTGCCTGCTTCTGCAACCACGCCATGCAGGATAACACGGTTCACTGTTTGTGCGACAAATAGTTATATGAGCGCGAACCGCGCGCTAAAAACGATAAAGCCGCTGATTCTTTTTCAAGAAATCAACGGCTTTGCGTATTTGGTTGCGGGGGCAGGATTTGAACCTACGACCTTCGGGTTATGAGCCCGACGAGCTGCCAGACTGCTCCACCCCGCGTCTGATAAAGTGAACTATACTCCGATTTATTGCATTGCGCAATGCCGCCACCGCGATATTCTGATCTGCGCCGTACTCACCGCTGATGTTACACTGCAGACATCGCTCAATTTTATCTCCCTCGCTCCTATGAAATTCTGTTCTGATTGCGCCGCTCCCGTCGAATTGAAAATTCCGGCCGACGATACCCGTGAACGCTATGTCTGCAGCACCTGTGGCATCATTCATTACCAGAACCCGAAACTGGTGGTCGGCTCCATCCCGGTCTGGCAGTGCGATGGCGAGCTGAAAATCCTGCTCTGCAAACGCGCCATCGAGCCGCGTTACGGTTACTGGACCTTACCGGCCGGTTTTATGGAAAACAATGAAACCACTGTGGCCGCGGCCCAAAGAGAAACCATAGAAGAAGCCGGCGCCAATATTGAGATGCATGAATTATTCTCCATCGTCAATGTGCCGCATGTACACCAGGTGCATTTATTTTACCGCGCGACCTTGCTCGATCTCAACTACGCCGCCGGCACCGAGAGCTTGGAAGTACAATTGTTTTCGCATGTCGACATCCCGTGGGACGACATCGCCTTCCCCACCGTCAGCCACACCTTGCGCTGTTTTTTCGAAGATTTGAGCAAGCACGTCGCCGGTCAAGACTGGCCGCTGCACGAACATGATATTTTCAAACCGATGCGGAGCTAAGCTTGATTCCTTGGTTGGAAACACACAGCGCCTTTCCGCCGGTATCGACGGCACTGACAGAAAAAGACGGCGCGGCCGGCTTGCTGGCAGCAGGGGCCGATCTGTCGCCACAACGTTTATTGCAAGCGTACCAACTCGGTATTTTCCCATGGTTTTCCGAAGGCCAGCCGATACTCTGGTGGTCCACCGATCCGCGCATGGTATTAAAAACCGACGAGTTCAAAGTTTCATTGAGCTTAAAAAAACTGCTGAAAAAAACCGCGCGCGATCCGCGCTGGGAATTTCGCTTCGATTCGGCATTCGAACAAGTCATGCGCGCTTGCGCGCAACCACGCAAAGAGGGTGCCGGCACCTGGATTTCTGAAGACATTGTGGCCGGCTATTGCGGCTTGCATGCGCTCGGTCACGCCCACTCTTCTGAGGTATGGTTGGACGGCCAATTGGTCGGTGCCGCCTACGGCGTCGCCATCGGCCGCATGTTTTATGGCGAATCGATGTTTACGCGCGTGCCGAATGCCTCCAAACTAGCACTGTCTCAGTTGGTTTTTTTCTTACGCGCACAGGGAGTGAAACTGTTAGACTGCCAGCAAGAGACAGCACATCTGGCCTCCTTGGGCGCGGCTGCAATATCCCGTCAGGCATTTATGCTACATATAGAAACAGCCACGACCGAGCCGGAAATTACTCAATGGCAGCCATTATCAAGCTTGCCGCTATAAATAAGGCACCACGCACGTGGTACAGAGAAACGAAGCGAATGTGACACAACTCAACGAATTAGTTTGCGAAAGCATACAATTTTATGCCACTGCGCCCTACCCTTGCAGCTACTTGCCAGGCTTACAAGCGCGCTCGCAAGTTGCCACGCCCGCCCATCTGATTAATTCAGAAGCGTATTCTGATTTGGTACACCGCGGTTTTCGGCGCAGCGGTATTTTCGTCTACCGGCCACACTGCGACAATTGCCGCGCCTGCACGCCAGTGCGCGTGCGCGTGGCAGAATTTCATGCCAATCGCAGTCAGCGGCGCGCCGACAAAAAACATGCCGACCTCAGCGCCCGCGTGATCGCGCTCGCCTACACCCATGAACACTATGAACTGTATCAGCAATACCAACAGTATCGCCATGCCGGCGGCGGCATGGACCAAGACAGCCGCGATCAATATGCGCAGTTTCTGCTGCAAAGTCGGGTAGAAACGCGCTTGGTAGAATTCCGCGATGCAGAAAACCAATTGAAAATGGTCAGCATCATCGACATCCTCAGCGATGGCTTATCTTCCGTGTATACGTTTTTCGATCCGGAAGAAACGGAAGCATCCTACGGCACCTACAATGTACTCTGGCAAATTCGCCAAGCCGCCGAATTGCAGTTACCGCATGTGTATCTCGGTTACTGGATTGCCGCCAGCCCGAAAATGTCTTACAAGACCAATTTCAAACCGCTCGATGCATTAATGCACGGCCATTGGCAATCCCTATAATTCTCAGCAACTTATTTCACCTTCGCTTACTACCATGTCAGAAAAATTATTGTATTCGTTCGCCCGCTCCATTTTATTTTCGCTCGATGCCGAGCGCGCCCACCATCTGACCCTGCCGGCCTTACAAACGGCCAGCAAACTCGGCCTGACGCGTTTCTTGAACAAACCCGACTGTGATCCACGCACCGTGATGGGTATTCGCTTCCCCAACCCGGTTGGTTTGGCCGCTGGTCTGGACAAAGATGGTGCCTACATCGACGGGCTGGCCGCACTCGGTTTCGGCTCGATAGAAATCGGTACCGTCACACCGCGCGCCCAAGCTGGCAACCCGCTGCCGCGCATGTTCCGTCTGCCGCAAGCCGGTGCAATCATCAATCGCATGGGCTTCAATAACGGCGGCGTCGATGCCTTCGTCAAGAATGTTCAGGCTTCGCGTTTCTATCAAGAAGGCCAAGGCGTACTCGGTCTGAACATCGGTAAAAATGCCGCGACACCGATAGAAAATGCCGCCGATGATTATCTGCATTGTCTGGCCAAGGTCTACCCGTATGCCAGTTATGTAGCGGTAAATATTTCTTCACCGAATACCAAAAACCTGCGTCAACTGCAAGGCGGCGATGAACTCGACGCCTTACTCGGCCAACTCAAAGATGCCCAACAACGTCTGGCCGACCAACACCGCCGCTACGTGCCGCTGGCCTTGAAAATCGCCCCCGATATCGACGCCGAGCAAATCAAAACGATCGCTGCCGCCTTGCTGCGCCACCGTATCGACGGCGTCATCGCCACCAACACCACCATCACCCGCGACGCCGTGCAGGGCCTCGCGCATGCCGACGAAGCCGGTGGCTTATCCGGCAAACCGGTGTTTGAATTGTCAAACCACGTGATCCGTGCACTCAAAGCCGAACTCGGCACGGCAGTGCCCATCATCGGCGTCGGCGGTATTTTTTCCGGTGCCGACGCGGCGAGCAAAATCGCCGCCGGAGCGGAATTGGTGCAGCTCTACTCAGGCTTAATTTATCAAGGCCCGGCCTTGGTCAAGGAATGTGCGGCGGCCTTGCGGCCAGGCGTGTAATCGGCAGATGTAACGGTACAGAAAAGCTACTTGCATCACTATTCCTGATTGTAATTTCCTCAAATTCGAGGGAATTACCAATGAGGCGGGACGGCCAAAAACCGCAACGGCTAATTGCGCTATACTTTTACTCCACAGCGCCAGCGCGCCTATCCAGCCACCCACGGAATTTTTACTCATGCAAAGCAAACAACTCGGCAACAGTCCACTCAACGTCACCCCGATTTGTCTCGGCACCATGACCTTCGGCGAACAAAATACCGAAGCCCAAGCACATGAGCAACTCGATTATGCAGTCGAACGTGGCATCAACTTCATCGATACCGCCGAAATGTATCCGGTCATGCCGCGCGCCGAAACGCAAGGCCGCACCGAACAATACCTCGGCACTTGGTTAAAAAAATCGGGTCGCCGTGAGCAGTTGGTGATAGCCAGTAAAATCGCCGGCCCTTCGCGCGGCATGGGCTGGATACGTAACGGTAACAATGATTTCAGCCCGGCCAATCTGCGCGCCGCACTCGACACCAGTCTGCAGCGCCTGCAAACCGATTACATCGATCTCTATCAATTACACTGGCCCAGCCGGAATGCGCCGATTTTCGGCCAAACCCGCTTCGACCCGACGCAAGAACGCGCGCATTGCGCCATCGCCGATACCGTCGCCACGCTTGATGCCCTGATTAAAGAAGGTAAGATCCGCGCCTACGGTGTCTCCAATGAAACCGCTTGGGGCATAGGCGAGTTCAGCCGCCAAGCCAGCTTGCAGCACGCCGCTGCACCGGCATCGATTCAAAATGCTTACAATATGGTGAACCGCGCCTTTGAACAAGGGCTCGATGAAAGCTGCTACCGCGAAAACATCGGCTTGTTGGCCTACAGTCCGCTCGCCTTCGGCCAATTGAGTGGGAAATACGCCGCCGATGCCGTCGCTGCCGGCCGCTTGACGCACTTCCCACCGACCTGGAGTCCGCGCTACCTGCGTGCCGAAGTGTTTGAAGCCAGTCGCCGCTATGCCGCACTGGCACACGCGCATGGCATGACGCCGGCACGTCTGGCGCTGGCTTGGTGCTACTCACGCTGGTTCGTTTCCAGCACCATCATCGGCGCAACCACGCTGGCCCAACTGGAAGAAAATATCAATGCCTTCGAAACCGTATTGAGTCCGGAAGTCTTGGCCGAGATAGAACAAATCCACCGCCAGTTGCACAACCCGGCGCTCTGAAGTACGCAGCGCTTCCCTGAGGAAGCGCTGTACCTTAATTGCAATTGATAATCGTTCGTATTTACAAATAAGAAAAGTTTCGTTACAATCACTGTCTCAAGCTTCCTTGCTTGCTACCAGCCATTCCCCGGAAAAGCCAAACGGTATGTGTTTTCTCTATCCTTTTGGAATCCCGAAATGCCTATTATCAGTCGTCCTCATCACGCCTCTCGCGCCAAACGCTTACCCCACACGCTCTCTGCCACCTTCGCCGCCCTGCTGCTGCCGCTGACTGCGGCACAGGCCGCCGACTTACCGGAAGTCAACGTCAAAGCCAGCACCGAAAATGACTTCAAAGCAGAGCGCGCCGCTTCCGCCAAATACAGTCAGCCCTTGCTCGACACCCCGCAAACCATTAGCGTCATCAAACGCGAACTGATCGAGCAGCAAGCGGCCCACACGCTCACCGATGCGCTGAGAAATACCCCAGGTGTCGGCGCTTTTTTCCTCGGTGAAAACGGCAGCACCAGCACCGGCGACGCCATTTATATGCGCGGTTTCGATACCTCGGGCAGTATCTTCGTCGATGGCGTGCGCGACATCGGTTCGATTTCTCGCGACCTGTTCAACATCGAACAAATCGATATTCTCAAAGGCAGCGCCGGCACCGACAGCGGCCGCAGTGCGCCAACTGGCTCGATCAACTTAAACAGTAAGCAAGCCCAGCTCGATAATGCCGGCGCTATCAGCATGTCAGTTGGCAGTGCTAAGCAAAAGCGCATCAGCGCCGATATCAACCGCATCCTCGATGAAGCCAGCGGTACGGCTTTGCGGCTCAATCTGCTCGATCAAGACAGCGGCGTAGCGGGGCGCGACGTGGTGCGCAACCAGCGCTGGGCAGTCGCACCGACGCTCAGCTTTGGTCTGGCTAGCCCGACCCGCGTCATACTCAGCTACCTGCATGTCGAGCAAAACAATATTCCTGATGGCGGCGTTCCCACCATAGGCTTACCCGGCTACACCAGCCCCGATCCGACCCGCCCCGTCCTGAGTCAAGCGGCGGCAGTCGATAGCAACAATTTTTATGGCGTCAACAGCGATCACGATCAGGTCCGTGCCGATATGTTCACTGCGCGCATCGAGCATGATTTCAGTCCCACCGTCCGATTGATCAACACCACGCGCTACGGTAAGACCGCACAAAATTATCTGCTCACCGCTTTCATGGGCTCGAGCGCAAATGCACTCACCCCCGTGCCGAGCGATACCAGCGGCTGGACCTTGGCACGCAGCATACGCACACAGAAAGATCAACAAAACGAGATTTTCACTAACCAAAGCAATCTGAGCGCCGAACTCAATTGGGGCGGCTTCAAGCAGACGCTGCTGGGCGGTCTGGAATTGACCCAGGAAAAGCAAAACACGTGGGGTTACGATGGCTTGGGCAGCGTCGCCGCCGCCAATTTGTACCATCCGAATCCAGCCGACCCGGTCAGCGGCCTCAATTTGCAACGCAATGGCGTGTTCACACGCGGCAGTACCAGCACCGTCAGCGCTTACTTGTTTGACACCATAGAGTTTTCCCCGCGCTGGCAAGTCAACGGCGGCCTGCGCATCGACCGCTACGACACCGATTATTCCAGCGCCAGCTTATCGACTGCCAAAACTAATCCTACTCTGCCAATCAATACGCTGGTGCCCTTAAACTTGAATACCGCCGGCAATCTGCTCAACTGGAAACTCGGCGCACTCTACAAACCGACCACCGACAGCAGCGTGTATGCGTCGATGTCGACCTCGAAACAAGCACCGGGCGGAGCAAATTTCGCCCTCAGCCTGGCGGCGGATAATGCCGGCAATCCTAAATTCGATCCGCAGGTGGCGAAGAATTACGAAATCGGTGGCAAATGGGATTTACTGGAGAAAAAACTGTCGTTCACCGCCGCCGTGTATCGCACCGACATCTCCAACGACATCGTGCAAAATTTGGTCGATTTATTGTATTACCAGACCGGTGCCAAACGGGTACAAGGGCTGGAACTCGGTATGAGCGGTGAGATTCGGCGCAACTGGCTGGTCAGCGCCGGCTATGCACGCATGAACACCTCGGTCGCCAGCGGACCCAGCGTAACCGCCAATGGCGAAACCAATCTCGCTTATGCCCCGAAACAGACCTTCACCGTCTGGACCTCTTACGAATTACCAATGGGTTTGAAACTCGGTGGCGGTGCGCGCTTCGTCGATGCGCTCTTGCGCGGCAAAGACGGTGCGCTCGGCACACCGGTCAGCACCGATCCATACTGGGTGTTCGACAGCATGCTCAACTATGCCATCAATAAAAATGTAGCCCTGCAGCTCAATGTCTACAACCTCAGCGATCGGCGCTATGTGGCCTCGATAAACAAGAGCGGTTATCGCTATGCCCCAGGCACACCGCGCTCAGCCACGCTGGCCTTGAATATCAAATTTTAAGCACAGCGCTGCCCGGCCGTCACGCTATGCCCTTGCATCGGCCGGGCACCTCAAATCGACAGGAGTTACCAGCATGATGTTACACATTCCGGCTGTCATGAGCCACAGCGAAGTCAGCGCCCTGCGCGAACGCCTGAGCGCGTGCACCTGGGTCGATGGCAGCCAAACCGTCGGCGCCCAAGGCGCACGCGTCAAAGCCAACCGCCAGTTAGCGGAGCACGGAGCAACGGCGCGCGAACTCAGTGCCATCGTTCTGGCAGCGGTACGCCGCCATCCCTTGTTTTTTTCCGCCGCTCTGCCGCTGCACATCGTGCCGCCACTGTTCAATTCCTATGCCGGCGGCGAACACTACGGCTTACATGTTGACGGTGCCATCCGTGCCATACCGGGCAGCACGCAGCAATTACGTACCGATGTGTCGAGCACCTTGTTTCTCAGCGAGCCGGAGGAGTATGACGGTGGCGAACTGATGGTGCTCGATACCTATGGCACGCATGAAGTCAAATTATCGGCCGGTGATTTGATTGTCTATCCATCGACCAGCCTGCATCAAGTGATGCCGGTCACGCGCGGTACCCGTCTGTGCGCGTTTTTCTGGACCCAGAGTATGATCGCCGACGATGCCAAACGCGGCATGTTATTCCAAATGGATAACAACATCTGCACACTGCGCGAACGCCTCGGTGACTGCGCCGAAGTGCTGAGCTTGACGGCGCAATATCACAATTTACTGCGCATGTGGGCCACGACCTGAGCGCGGCGCGTTGCACGCTGACAGCGCAAGACACTTAATGCGCACCAGCTAATAGTTGCCTACCTTTCATGGTGATGCAATATTTTTGCAAACGACTACTGGGTTTATCTGGCAGCGTGTAGCTAATCAGCCCTTGCTCCAACAGAGTCTGAATACTGCGCTTGAATGCCCCGGTTTTCGAACTAAGCTGCAGCAAATTAATCAGCTCAGCGGATGCCAGCGAGGCATCGGAAAGTAAATGTAATATCGATTCTGACTGGGCCTCTGACTGGGCCTCTGACTGGGCCTCTGATGGCGCACTCAATGTCGCCGCAACGCCTTTAGCAGAAACACGCACTTGCGTAGTCAACAAGGCGGCAAATCGAATGACCAGCCGTAGCCGCATACCAATTTCTGAAATTTGAACTTCCGGCAAGCCTTGTTCTTCAGCCTCCTTCACGATCCGTTTCACGCCACTACCCCATTGTTCAAGCAGATTGAGCTCACGAAACACACGCACAATCACCGGATTACGGATTTTTGAGATGCCCTGCTTCATGTCATCAATAGTCATGCCAGGCAATAAAATACCAGGATTTTCAATCTCAATCCGATCATCAAAAAACGCAATACGAACAGGTGCGCCACGTTGCGAATAATCGGCATGGACTAATGCATTGATCACAGCTTCACGCAGTATTCCCAAGGGGATACTCCAAACATCTTTGCGCCGCGACTCTGAAAAATCCGCACCACGCAGTGCATGCTTTTTCAAAAACAGCATGATGCTGTCGAATGCCTGAGCCAGTGGTTCGTCAATATCAATATGGTCAAAAATCACAGCCTTGTCGATGCCATTGACATCCTCCCCGCCCTAAAGAGGCTGTCGCAAAAGGGTTTTCAGTCGGTATCACTACCCCGACTGGTGGCCACGTCGTTCCTGCGCGCTTTTAGCAGGAATCCAGCGGCGTTCGTGGTTAACTGAAAACGCCAGAAATTGTGGCATTTTCAGTGCAAAAACGACACTGGGTTCCCGCCAAAAGCATGCGGGAATGACGAGGCTGTGGCATACGGGAATGACGAGGCTGTGGCATACGGGAATGACGAAGCTGTGGCATACGGAAATGACGAGGCTGTGGCATACGGGAATGACGAGGTATGCGGTGTTTCAGATATAAAAAGCGTCCATCAGGCTTTTGCGACAGCCTCTGAAGGCACTGGCGTGCCACTGGATTTCTGCCAGCGCAGAAATGACGAGGCGAAGAGTAGTCAGGTACGCGCAGGCGGAAATGATGAGACTAAGCCACTGCGATTAAATCCGCGCTTCCCTAGAGCTTGCTGCGCAAGCGATCGCTTGGAACAAGCTTGTCGCGTATCTGGTCAGAAAACTGGTCCGTATCGACCTCGACGATTAAGCGCGCAAGCTGCTCGTGCCTCAAGCACATGCGGTTGATCACATCGACGACGCTCTGTACGACAGAGGCCAGCCCGCCAGCGGCAGCCACCTCGGCGCGAACCGCCGGCAAACGCTCGCGGATCCGATGCACCAGATTCAGCATTTCGATTGAAACAAGGCGCGGCGACAAGCGACAATTTGCCGCGAATTGAGCCCATTCATACGCGCTCAATTCTCCCTCCGTGAAAGCGTCGCCGATCGCCATTGCAAAGTTGTCCTCTATCGAGCCGGCGTAGGCGAGTGTGCAGACCACGTCGTACGTGGGCGTAAGGTATGTCCCGATCGCACTGACAAAAAACGACAGATTCTTGGCATGCGCGTCTGTATTACCGACCAGAATCTGGAACAGCACCCAGCGCAGCAAGGCCAGACGCTGGGCCGCCGGCCGGTTGCTTATGTCTAAAAGCCCGAATAGACGTGGCAGAGAGGCACCGTCCCTGATGTGCCTTACATCCTTCGTCTCACCGTAAGGCCGCTCGTATTTCATTCCGACCGACATACCCAAGGCCTGGCAACCGTCGATCACATGGCGCCGCAGGATGCCATCGGCGCTTGCTTCCCGATCGAATCGGGTAATTTCTAAGACCGGCTCCGGCACATGCACCAGGCGCACATCCGCCACGGGCAAGCGAACGTGAAACGCAAGCCGCATGCAAAAAAATTCGTTTGTGGTCAGTCCGGCGAGGCGAGAGTTTATCGGCTCCGGCTTGAGAATGACGGTCGAGGCCAAGCCGTGTCCTTCGACCAGGTGCCATCCTTCATCGGTCTTCAGGACGGCGATCTTGTCCTGGAAGCCGGCGATGGACAGGCGGACCTTCCCATCCCAGACGGAAAATGGCATTGCCGGCCGAGCACGAATGCGCTCCGACAACTCATCTGGCGACAAGTAGCGGAATTTCTGCTCGGGCTCGATAGGCGTAACGGCCATTTCTCCGTCCGTAGCGTTGCGACCCTCTCGTTTTGGCAGTAGACCTCAAGACGCATTATTTGATCCTGCCGGTGTCGTAGGGACGCAGCCGGATGAAGTCCGTCACTGCTTTCGAGTCCTGCTTGTCCGCGACGAACAGGTTCAAGCCCAAGTCGGAAACGATGCGCAACACAATCCCAATGCCGACCGTGGACTTGCCTTTTTCCAGATCGGCGAGTGTCTGTTTCGCAATACCGATGCTCAACGCCGCCTGTTCAATGGTAAGACCTTCGGCGGTGCGCTGTGCGCGAATGAAGTGGCCAAGCGTCTCCACGTCAGCGATGTGCGAGCTGTAAGGGGAAACGGTTTTCGTGACTTTTTTCATAAAACCTAATTGAGTAGTCTTTTACTCGCAAATTAAAGGATTTTATATTAAAAACCTATCGAAATAGGATTATACGACAAATCAAGCGAAAAATTATAATAAACCTACTTCCCTAGGCTTAAACGCGTGTCATTTTTTCAGCAGATAGCGCCAGAACGAAAATCCCCTGTCAGATCCTCAAAAAACCGTACAGATACATACAAACTGTACCCGAAGGCGGACGTCATTTTTTACTTACAAAACGGGTAAAGTACTTGACATCCTCCCCGCCCTGAAGAGGCTGTCGCAAAAGCCTGATGGACGCTTTTTTACACCTGAAACACCGCATACCTCGTCATTCCCGCGTGCTTTTGGCGGGAACCTAGTGTCGTTTTTTACACTGAAAATGCCACAATTTCTGGCATTTTCAGTTAACCACGAACGTCACTGGGTTCCCGCCAAAAGCACGCGGGAATGACGAGGCGAAGAGTAAAGTGATCGACCAAGTAAACGCCGACACGGAAAAAAAACAGCCTGCTTACGCAGGCTGTTTTTCTTACTACTGGCGTCCCCAAGGGGATTCGCCTACACAAGCGCAGG
This sequence comes from Undibacterium sp. CCC3.4, assembly GCF_034347425.1. Lineage (GTDB taxonomy): Bacteria > Pseudomonadota > Gammaproteobacteria > Burkholderiales > Burkholderiaceae_D > Undibacterium. The sequence goes on along the minus strand of NZ_CP133779.1, from coordinate 2,762,602 downwards.
CCGCGGGCTCGCTGGTAAGCGAGCCCCTTCGAATCCCCTGCTCCGAAGAGCCGAACTATCGGCTCTTCTCTTACACGGAAAAAAAACAGCCTGCTTACGCAGGCTGTTTTTCTTACTACTGGCGTCCCCAAGGGGATTCGCCTACACAAGCGCAGGCCGCGGGCTCGCTGGTAAGCGAGCCCCTTCGAATCCCCTGCTCCGAAGAGCCGAACTATCGGCTCTTCTCTTACACGGAAAAAAAACAGCCTGCTTACGCAGGCTGTTTTTCTTACTACTGGCGTCCCCAAGGGGATTCGAACCCCTGTACTCACCGTGAAAGGGTGATGTCCTAGGCCTCTAGACGATGGGGACATATTCTGTCCTTGATACTGACCTGTACTGCTTGATACACAGATGCTGGGATCGGAATATCTAGTTTGTTGTCCACAATAAAAATTTATTGGCGTCCCCAAGGGGATTCGAACCCCTGTACTCACCGTGAAAGGGTGATGTCCTAGGCCTCTAGACGATGGGGACAACAAACTACGATTCTATTCTGCGCGCATTAGAAAACTTGGTGGAGGTAAGCGGGATCGAACCGCTGACCTCTTGCATGCCATGCAAGCGCTCTCCCAGCTGAGCTATACCCCCACAGCGCAGAACAGAAACAAGATTATAGGGGATGATAGGCTACTTGTAAAGCCCCCCATCAACACTAATCAGACTGTTACGCGCAAACGCTGCAATACCCGCTCACGACCAAACAATTCGATCACGGCATCGATCGATGGCGTTTGCAATTGACCTGTCAACAACAAGCGCAAAGGCATGGCCAATTGCGGCATTTTCAAGCCATGTTCGGCTAACACTTGCTTGAGTACGGCCGATATTGCGGCCTTGGTCCATTCCACTGTTTCACACTGCGCGGCAAACTGCGCCAAGGCCGGTTGTACGGCCGCCGTCAGCTGCTGTGCGAGCAACACTGGATCAGGTGCAGGCGTGCGGTAAAACAGCATTGCGGCGTGCCCCAGCTCGAGTGTGGTATTGGCGCGCTCTTTCAACAAAGCGATCACTGCCGCCAAATCGGGCGCGCCATCAAACTCCGCACCATCGGCCAACATCGATGCACGCACCAATTCGGCCAAGCGCGCATTGTCGGCTGCCTTGATGTAATGATTATTGATCCAGCCAAGTTTTTCCGGATTGAATTGCGCCGGTGAACCGGACAAATGCGTCAAGTCAAACCAACTGCACATCTGTTCCATGGAAAAAATCTCTTCATCGCCATGGCTCCAACCGAGTCGCGCCAAATAATTGAGCATCGCTTCAGGCAGATAACCTTTATCGAGGTAATCCATCACACTGACGGCATCGCGACGTTTCGACAATTTCTGACCATCGGCACCGAGTATCATCGGTACATGCGCGTAATGCGGCAAACTGGCGCCGAGCGCAGTAAGGATATTAATCTGGCGTGGCGTATTATTGACATGGTCATCGCCGCGTATCACATGCGTGATTTGCATATCGTTGTCATCAACGGCGACGCAAAAATTATAGGTCGGCGTGCCATCCGGGCGCGCGATCACCAAATCATCGAGTTCGCGATTGGCAATACTGATTTCACCCTTGACCAAATCGAGCCAACTGACCACGCCATCGAGCGGATTTTTAAAACGAATGACCGGCTTGCGATCGGCCGGTAGCGGCGGCAAAGTTTTGCCAGCTTCCGGACGCCAAGTGCCATCGTAGCGTGGCTTGTCGCCAGCCGCACGCTGCCGTTCGCGCATGGCTTCAACTTCCTCGTTCGAACAATAGCAATGGTAAGCCGTACCTTGCGCCAGCATATCGGCCAGCACGGCACTGTAACGCTCCATGCGTTGCATTTGATAGAACGGGCCTTCATCATGGCCCAGACCCAGCCATTGCATGCCATCGAGAATAGCCTGCACTGCCGCCGGAGTAGAACGTTCCAAATCGGTATCTTCGATACGCAACACGAAGGTGCCGCCAAAGTGGCGGGCAAAGGCCCAACTGAACAAAGCGGTGCGGGCGCCGCCAACGTGGAGATAGCCGGTAGGGCTAGGAGCAAAACGAGTACGAACTGTCATGGGATGGAGTGCACCGCGTGTCGCGCAGAATCAAACACGACACCAGCATGCGGGTAAGGTTAAAACCGGTATTTTACCGCCAATAGCTACCCAGGGGTGCGTTCCAGGCTGCCATGCTCGTCTTGCGCAAACAAAGCCGGCTCAAACTCGAGGCGATGCGGATGCGTGAGCAAAAGAAAATGCCGGCCGCTGCAACGCGAAAACAAACTCATGCCTATCGCATCGGCCACCTGATGGCCCATCTCGGTACTGCCGGAACGCGATAACAAAATAGGAATACCCATCTGCGCACCCTTGATCACCATCTCCGAAGTCAAGCGACCGGTGCTGTAAAACACCTTATCGGCACCGTTTATCCCATCGAGCCACATTTTTCCGGCAATCGCATCGACCGCGTTATGACGGCCGACATCTTCAACGAAATACAACAACTCGCCCTGATTGGAAAACAAGGCGCAACCATGGACCGAACCGGCTTTTTTATAAATCGATTGCTGGCTGCGAATACTGTCGATGATGCGATACAGCGCAGACTGAGCCAAGCGCGCCGTCGGCGGCAAGACGATCTGATCGACTTCATCCATCAAACCACCGAACACCGTACCCTGACCACAGCCGGTAGTGACGATACGCTGCGCAGTACGCTGTTCGATTTCTTCGATGCCGCCGCGCGTTTGCACCGCTGCCGCACCGACTTCCCAATCCACCTGCACCGCAGCGATATCAGCTAAGCAGCGCACCAAGCGTTGATTGCGTAAGTAACCAAGCACCAGCGCCTCGGGATTACCGCCCATAGTCATCAGCGTCACCAGTTCGCGTTTATCGACATACACCGTCAACGGGCGTTCGGCTGGAATCGAAATCAAGCTGCAGCGCCCGCGTTCATCGGTCACACTGATTTCACGCGTCAAGGGCACGGTGGCGGCACTCAACACAGGCCGCTGGGAATCGGCGCACATACCCGACATCTCAGGGCTTAGCTGCCACGACCGGCGGCGGCGTACTCACCGGTGCCTGATACGGCCCAGGGTCGGCACAGGGAGGCATAAGCGGCAGCGCCTTGGTCTCGCGGCCCTTGAGATAAGCGGCCGCCACTTTATTTTGCGCCTGGCACAACTGATAGGCCGCAAGCTTGTCGCTCCAAGCGGTTTTCGCCTTGGCAGCATCGGACTTGGCTTTGGCTTCGACCGTCGGGGCCGGCAATGCCGCGAGACTGACAGAACACCACAGGGCCGACAGCAAACCGGCCGAGCAAGAGAACAAAGATTTTTTCATCATAGCGTGCCAGTAAGTTTACACATTGATAGTCTGAGCAGAGGTGGCCGCGACAGTTGGCGGCTGGCTGCGCACCCGCGCGATTTTTCCCTGCTCAATATCGTCATACCAAAGATCATGATGTTCCTTGGCCCAGACCTCATCGACATAACCGCTACGCATCGCATCGAGCGCCCCTTCCATGCCCAGGGTACCGAGATAAATATGACCGATCACCATGGCGGCCGCCAACAAGGCTGCCACCACATGCACAATGCTGGCGATCTGCATATCGGCACGCAAATACACCATCCCGGGAATGAGTTTATCGAGCACGAAGCCGGAAGCGCTGACAATGAGGCCGAGCCCGACCACACCGCCCCAGAACACCACTTTTTCACCGGCATTAAAACGATGCGAACTGACATGCTCACCACTGAGCAGACCGCCGAACTTACGTAGCCACTGCAGATCGGAAGCGCGTGGCAAATTATCGCGGACAAACTGCACGAAAAACAAAATGATGGAAACAGTAAATATGGGGCCGACGAAGTTGTGCACGTTCTTACACAAAAAGGCTAACCAACCGAATAAGGTCAAGCCGAAAACCGGCAATAAAATATGCTTGCCGAATAAAATAATCATGCCCGAGCAAGCCAAGGTAACGAAGGACAAAGCCATACTCCAATGCAGCGTCCGTTCAGTCGGTGTAAACCGTTCAATCAGACGGCCGCTGCGCGGCGCATGCAATTTAATTTGACCGATGAAAAAATACATCGCCGCCACCGCCACCAAGGCCAGCAAAATCACACCGCCACCGAGCAGCGTCAATGGACCATTTCGATAAGCCCGCCATGCTTCACCGGCAGTCACCGCCCGCGCCTGACCAGGAAACTGGGTACGCCCCTGTATCAACACCCCGGCTTCCGGTGCCGGCAGACTGGCGTAATTCTTCACCCCTTCGGTAACGAGGCGATACGTCGGTGCCAGATTACCGGGCTGATCGCGACTGCGTTGCGCCTGGTTCTGTTGCAAAATATCCGACGACTCCACCGCTGGCAAACCTGGCGCAGCCGCAGACGACGGCGGCTGCACCGGCGTCACGGCCTGTGCCAAAGCCCCGCCAATGGCGAGCAATAAGCTCACAGCAAACACATAGCGCTTCATCTCAGCCCCCGATCAATTCGTTTTGAGCGACTCATTTTGCGCCTGTCCGCGCGCGCGCAAATGATGCTCCCAACTGGTTTTATCGCCCGGTGTCCAACCCGGTGCGACATACGCATTGTGCGCCCCTTGCCAAGCTTTTTCATCGACGAGACCACGGTGTGTGGTCGTCGCTTGATCACGCTCGCCGCAAGCGCCCAGCGCCAGCACAGCAGCAAGCAATGTCACTGGCAAGCATCGTTTAGATAAGTTGCGCATCATTTATCACTCACCGGTTTGGTTTCAGCATGCGCTGCCTTACCGTAGGCCGTGCCCCAACCCCAGACTTCGCTACCCTGACCACGTCGCACCACGCGCGAGCGGAAAATATCGGACACCATATCGCCGTCGCCGGCCAACAAAGCCTTGGTCGAACACATTTCCGCGCACATCGGCAGTTTTCCTTCGGCTAAGCGATTGCGGCCATATTTTTCAAATTCCGCTTCCGAGCCATCCTCTTCCGGGCCGCCGGCGCAGAACGTGCACTTATCCATTTTCCCGCGCAAACCGAAGGTACCGTTGGAAGGAAATTGCGGTGCACCGAATGGGCAAGCATACGAACAATAACCGCAACCGATGCAGATATCCTTGTTATGCAAGACCACCCCTTCATCGGTACGATAAAAACAATCGACCGGACACACCGCCATGCACGGCGCATCGGAACAATGCATGCAGGCGACCGAGATCGATTTTTCCTGCCCGATCACACCATCGTTCACCGTCACCACGCGCCGACGATTCACGCCCCACGGCACCTCGTGTTCATTCTTGCATGCGGTAGCGCAGCTATTACATTCAATACAGCGTTCTGCATCGCAGATAAATTTCATTCTAGCCATGTTTTTTTCCTCCGGCTCAAGCGACGAAGCGCTCGATGTTACAAATGGTGGTCTTGGTTTCCTGCATCATCGTCACCGCGTCATAGCCATACGTGGTGGCGGTATTGACCGCCTCACCACGCACGATAGGCATAGCACCGGCAGGGTAAAACTCCTGCATGTCCTTGCCCTGCCACCAACCGGAAAAATGAAATGGAATAAAGGCCGTATCAGCCGCCACCCGCGGCGTCACCAAGGCCCGCACTTTAATGCGCGCACCGGTAGGGGTGGAAACGATGACGAATTCACCGTCACGAATACCGCGCTCGGAAGCCGCCTGCGGATTGAGTTCGACGAAATTTTCTTGCTGTAATTCGGCCAGCCACGGATTCGAACGTGTCTCCTCGCCGCCGCCTTCGTACTCAACCAAACGGCCGGAAGTCAGAATGATAGGAAATTTCTCATACAATTTATTTTCCACATTCTTTTGCTGTACCGATTTGTACAAGGTCGGCATGCGCCAGAACGCTTTTTTATCATCATGGGTCGGATACTTGGCCACCAAATCCGGCCGCGTGCCGAACAAAGGTTCGCGGTGCAAAGGCACAGGATCAGGGAAATTCCATACAATCGCGCGCGCCTTGGCATTCCCGAACGGTGAGCAGCCATGCACTTTCAAGGCCACCCGTTGTATCCCACCCGACAAATCGGTCTTCCAATTTTTCCCTTCGGCCGCCAATTTTTCCGCTTCCGTCAAATCATCCCACCAACCCAATTTCTTGAGCAGCACATGATCAAACTCCGGATAGCCGGTAGTGATGTCAGAACCGAGCGAATGCGAGCCATCTTCAGCCAACAAACTCACGCCTTCGCGTTCGACACCGAAGTTAGCGCGGAAATTCCCGCCGCCATCCATCACATGCTTAGAGGTGTCATACAAATTCGGCGAACCCGGATGCTTGAGCTCAGGCGTGCCCCAGCATGGCCACGGCAAACCGAAATAATCACCGGTCATATCGTAGCCACTGACCGGATCTTTACCGCCTTTACACTTGAGCGTTTTCACGTCGAACAGATGCATATTGCGCATATGTGCCTTCAAACGCAGCGGTGACTGACCGGTGTAACCGATAGTCCAGCAGCCGCGGTTGATTTCTTCCAGCATCGATTCCGGTTCCGGTTCGAGCATGCCGCCCTTGCCTTTGACCAGTTTCAGCTTAGCCACCAGTTCTTTGGCAAAACCCAGTTTCTCCGCTAACTGATACATAATCATGTGATCGGTACGCGATTCAAACAAAGGCTCGATGACTTGCTCACGCCACTGTATAGAGCGGTTCGATGCCGTCACCGAACCCGAGGTTTCAAACTGGGTCGCCGCTGGTAACAGATACACCTGACGCTGCGGATTAAGCTGTTGCGCCTCAACGGTCATCGCCGCCATCGCCGCCGTCGCCGATGGATACGGATCGATCACCACCAACATATCGAGCTTATCGAAAGCCTTCTTCATTTCCAAACCACGCGTCTGGGAATTCGGCGCATGCCCCCAGAACACCATGGCCTTGACATTATTCGGTTGATCGAGGTGCTCCGGATCTTCCAACACCGCATCGATCCAGCGCGACACCGTGGCACCCGATTTTTCCATCAATTCGGTCGAAGCAAATTGCTTCTTCACCCATTCGTAATCGACGCCCCAAACCTTGCACCAATGTTTCCAAGCGCCGGCGGCCAAACCGAAATACCCAGGCAGCGAATCAGGATTCGGCCCGACGTCAGTAGCACCCTGAACATTGTCATGACCACGGAAAATATTTGTGCCGCCGCCGGAAACACCGATATTCCCCAACACCAGTTGCAGCAAACACGAGGCGCGCACAATGGCATTGCCGATCGTGTGCTGGGTCTGGCCCATACACCAGACCACCGTCGAAGGCCGGTTTTCCGCCATAGTACGCGCGGCCAGAAACACTTGATCTTCCGGCACGCCGCAGGCTTCTTCGACCTTTTCCGGGGTCCACTTCATCGCCTCTTCGCGTATCTTATCCATGCCATACACGCGCGCTTCGATGTACTTCTTATCTTCCCAACCATTATTGAAAATATGATGCATCATCCCGTACAAGAACGGAATATCAGAACCGGAACGGATACGGATATATTGATTCGATTTGGCCGCCGTGCGGGTGTAACGTGGATCGACCACGATGACCTTGCAACCGCCCTCTTTCGCATGCAGCAAATGCAGCATCGAAACCGGATGCGCTTCGGCCGCATTCGAACCGATATACAGCGCCGCCTTGGAATTCTGCATATCATTGAAGCTGTTGGTCATGGCACCATAGCCCCAGGTATTCGCTACCCCAGCCACCGTAGTGGAGTGACAAATCCGTGCCTGATGATCGGTATTATTCGTGCCGTAAAATGAAACAAACTTCCGCAACAACATCGCCTGTTCATTATTGTGTTTAGACGAGCCGACGAAGAAAGTCGAATCCGGCCCGGAAGTCTTTTTAATCTCCAATAATTTGGTCGCGATTTCACTGAGCGCCAACTCCCAACTGATGCGCACATATTTGCCGCCAACCAGCTTCATCGGATATTTAAGACGGTGCTCGCCATGACCATGCTCGCGCAAAGCCGCACCTTTAGCACAATGGGCACCAAGATTGATGGGCGAATCGAACACCGGATTTTGCCGCACCCAGATGCCATTCTCCACCACCGCATCAACGGCACAACCGACCGAGCAATGCGTGCACACAGTACGGCGCACCACAACATTGCTGTGTTCAGTCGGCACGCCGATGGCGGCCTTGGCCTTCTTGATCAAACCCAGCTCTGAAAGAGCGATGCCGGCACCGACACCGATCCCCGAACGTTTCAGAAAACCGCGTCGGTCCATGGTGGGCAAAGCGCGCGACAAGGTATCGGCCAAGCCGGAGGAAAAACGTGACTGCGAGCGCGTGGTGGCATCGCCCTTACGAGTTAATAACATGCGTGTCTCCGGACAGTTCAGAGGGTGGTGCTGCGATAGTATTTTTTGATGTGCTCAGTCAGGCGATAGCCCGTTCCGGCCGGCTCGGCCGGCGTCGCCGCTGTGACTTCTACATGTTGCGTCGGCAGCGTTTTGAGCGCCAATAAGCCGGCCGCGGCTAAACCTAAGCCGCCCAACAAACTACGGCGTGGTATTTTTTGATTCATATGCAACTCCGATGTCGCCGGTCAAACGAGAAGCAAAGAAAGGCGGTCGCTTGGCGGCCGCAGAAATCAAACACAGGCGATTGTGTTTGATTTCGCAAGAAGCTGCCCCGCCAGCGGGGCCAGGTATCTTGCGCAAGTGTCTCGTACTGCTTGAAATAAGCTGTTATTTTTTTTAACTACATTTTGCTGATTTGATCCATATCAATACTGTTCTCAGTCTACTCCGCTAAGGCGTGCACTTGGTACAGCAAAGTTCTCGAATTCATACAATTTTACAATGTCAGAATGAATTATTTTCATCAACGGTATGAAAATGATTAACACCCACTCACTCCATATCGAACGATAAAGTTTCGACATCAAAAAATGCCGCCGCCAAGGCCGCGACAGCCGCATAAAACTGCGCGCGCGGATGCTCACTGATTGCACTGCACAAACGCGCAGTCCACAACTGCAAATGCGTAGCGTAAAAACCTCGCTGCATCGCCAAAGCCGAATGCGTCGCATCCTCGGACGTAATCAAATAGCGCATCACCTCACACAGATAAGCCAGGTGATCTTCCGTTTCCGGCATCTGTGCATCACGTTCCAGCCCGAGTGCGTGCAAATCGGTACGCAAAGCGGCCAGCGGCTTTTCCATCAAAAATCCACTCAGATAATATGAACCATACAACAAAATTTCCGGTTTTCCAGTGCCAATGAACAATTGTTCATATTCAGCAGCCAGCGCGACCGCATCACTCTGCGCCGCCGCTGCGGCCAACTGCAACCAGGCGCTGTCGAGCACACCACCGGCCGGATCGGCTTGCACCGCGACGATCCGCGCCAGTAGTTCGGCATCAGGCGGCGCATAAAACAAGTTGGCCAACAAACCGTACATATCGGCGCGAGCCGCTTCCACTCCAGCCTCGGGACTGACAAAACTGAGCCGCTGTTCATTCATCATCATGGATTCATTTCTGAGCTACGCATCATATCGACGACGCGACAATCGGAACACATGCGCAGCCGTTCCAGATGTCCTGCGAAGGCGCTGTGTGTACCTAGTTTTTTCAACATATTTTCGATCACCATCGCCGTTGCGAATGGTTTGCTGCAGCGTATGCAATGATACGGTGCCGCTTCGTTCAGCACGCGCATCTGCTTGGCCTCCGGCCCCAACAACAAACGCGGACTCAAAGACAAAGCCTGCTCCGGGCAAGTTTCCACACACAAACCGCATTGCACACAATTGCGTTCAATGAAACGTAACTGCGGCGTGCCCGAATTATCCATCAGCGCGGTACTCGGACAAGCACCGACACATGCCATACACAAGGTACAGGCTTGCTGCTGTATTTCCACGCTGCCGAACGGCGCACCGGCCGGCAGAGCGATCGCGCTCGGCAAGGTCTGCGGCGCATGCTTTTGCAAATGATCGAAGACAAAATCGAGGCTGACACGCTTATCCTGCGCAACATTAAACAGCGCCGGCACGGCCGGCACCTGCGCCGTCGGCAGCGCATGCAAAGCCGCCTCCAGCGCCACGGCCGAGCTTGGCGTCAGCAGATGCAAATGCACTCCGGCATAGCCGAAGCCCTCCAACAGACTTTGCGCCAGTTGCATCTGCTGCGTCAGCGCGGCGCGGTATTCCGGCGCTTCCTCATCGGTCAACAACAGCGCGATGCTGGTGGCACCGTAACAGACCGCCGTCAACCAAACATCGAGGCCAAGCGCTGCCGTATGGTGTAAGGCAAACGGAATCACCCGCGCCGGCAAACCGCGGCCGCCGACATGCGTATTCTGTCCGGTGACACGCAACAGATCGGCACCCGCTGCTTGGCTATGGAATAACAATGCCGGTGCGACACCGCCGGCCTTGTGATACGCCGCCAACATCGTTTTCAGATGCAAGCCGGTATCGGGCGCGCGCATGTAAGCATAACTGAGCGCACCGGTCGGGCAGACGGTACTGCAGGCACCACAACCGGCACATAAATTCGGATTCACCGAAATTTTATCGCCTTTGCTGG